>JADKDV010000002.1:363843-727687 GCA_016718315.1 Candidatus Obscuribacter sp.
TGGATACAGCGCTTGATTCACGTCTTGGCGCTGATGATTGGATCGAAGCTTTTGAGCCACCAAATCTTTATCTCAATTTTGCCGCCATCGACAAAAACAAATATAGACAACCAGATGTCGAAGCCCTCGCAGCAAAAGTAGCTCACGGTGTACCGGGTGTGGCTGAAGTGATCACTACCAACCAGCTCTACAGCAATCAAATCCCCAGTGGTCCTTATGGCGACGGTGTACGCAAGAGTTATTTTTGGGAACGCAGCGGCGAATTGTATGTAGTCCCCAAACCAGGTTACATCTTTAGCGCTGACAACAGTGGCACTACCAGTGGTGGTCCTTACAGTGCCGACAAACAAGTGCCTCTTGTGCTCTCTGGCTTTGGTATCAAAGCCGGTCACTACGGCCAGGCTGTCAGCCCTGCAGATATCGCTCCAACTGTATCGGCTCTTGTAGGCGTCGATGCTCCCGTGCTCACCGAAGGCAAACCACTGGCAGAAGCCATGGCCAGCCTGATGGGACCAAACAAAGCGCGAGTAGCAAGCGAAGCTGCTGCCACTCCCTAATCAGTTAAAAGTTCAAGTACTAATCCAAGAGATTTCTAGCATGTCCAATCAGCAAACTCTCGTCCTGGTCGATGGCAGCTCACTGGCCTTTCGCTCGTTTTATGCCATGTTTAAGTCTGGTTTGAGAGCTAAAGACGGTACACCGACAGGTGCTGTCCACGGCTTTTTTGCCTCACTATTTGACTTAATCGAGAAACAAAAACCGGACATGCTAGCGGTCTGCTTTGACCTGTCAGATCCTACATTTAGACACGAAGAGTTTAAGGAATACAAAGCCAATCGTGACGAAATGCCAGATGAGCTGGCGGTGCAGTGGCCCATCATCAAAGAAGGTGTCACCACTCTAGATATCCCTCTATATGAGCTATCTGGCTTTGAAGCTGATGATGTCATTGGCACGGTGGCCAAAATCGCCGAAGATAAAGGCATGAAAGTAATCATCCTTACTGGCGATCAAGATGCATTTCAATTACTTGCTGGCGAACAAGACAGTATCGAAGTCTTGATGCCAAGCCGCGAAGGTTTGATTACATATAAAAGAGACAAAGTTTTTGAAAAGCTCAAAGTATATCCAGAGCAGATCATTGATTACAAAGGTCTCTGTGGCGACAAATCGGACAACATTCCTGGTGTACGCGGTATAGGCGAAGTCACAGCCGCCAAATTGCTGGCCGAGCATGGCACCATAGATGGTATCTATGCCAATATCGACTCTATTAAATCAGCCTCGATAAAACAAAAGCTAATAGACGGCAAAGAGAGCGCTTACGCTAGCCAAAGACTGGCAACAATCAGACTGGATGTGCCTCTGGACTTTGACTTTGAGCACTGCAAATTATCTGTGCCAGAGCTTAGCAAAGTAGCGAGCTTTTTTGAGAGGATGAATTTTAAGAGCCTGACAGCCAGACTACCAAGAGTAATGTCCAAACTGACAGGTACTGACGTAGTGCTACCGCAAGTGACGCAGCAACCAGCTGCACCAGCCTCTGGCGAGCCCGTGGCGGCGAGCACCCTAGCCACAACAGCAACCAGCGGCAGTGGCACCACAAGCGCCTCCAGTCAAATGGTGGCAAAAGGTGGACAATTGACATTGGCACTAGATTTTAATAGTAGTGCTAATAGTGCACCGGCGGCGACAGCAGAGCTGCCAGCCAACTATAACCGTGAGCTAGCAGCTCTGGCCGAGGGTGGACGCGGTCGCATGGTATCAGTCAAACCCAGACTCGATATTGAGCTTGCACCACTGGCGGAGCCAATGGTAATTACTAGCGAGCAAGATCTAGACCAATTTATCGCCGAGCTAAACCAGCAAACTCTCATCTCAGTGGACTTAGAGACAACCGGTCTGGCCTCACTCAATTGCCAAATCGTGGGCTGGGCTATCTCTTATGATCCCACCATGGTACTGGACAGTAATCAGCAAGTGGATGCCACAGCTGGCAATTACGGAGCACCCACTCTAAAGGCAGCTTACATACCTGTACGCCATCAGATTACTGGAGATAAAACCCAGCTAGATCCAGATCTTGTCGCTAGCAAACTCAAGAACGTATTGCAAAATCCAGCCATCGGCAAAATCGCCCAGAACGCCAAGTACGAAATCAATGTGATGTCTTTGCTCGGTATCAACTTTGGACCAGTGGTCTTTGATCCGATGCTCGCCAGCTATATCGAAAACCCCGATAACAAGCATGGTCTCAAAGATCAATCAGAGCGCATCCTCAACTACAAAATGGTCAAAATAGCCGACCTTATCGGTACTGGTCGCAAACAATTGACCATCGATATGGTGCCGCTCGATAGTGTAGCCGCCTATGCGGCCGATGATGCTCGCATCACTTTAGAGTTAGCACGCTACTACGCAAAGACACTTGATGATGAGCAAAAATATTTGCTCTACAAAATGGAGCTACCGCTTTGTGCTGTAATTGCCAAAATGGAGCAAACCGGTGTAGCCCTGGACATGCCATTTCTTGCCGCTTTTAGCGATGAGCTAGCCTCAGAGTTAGCACGCTTGGAGTCAGAGATTTATGCGCTGGCAGGTCATGGCTTTAACATCAACAGCACCCAGCAATTGCAAAAGGTCTTATTTGAAGAATTAGGCATCAAACCCAAAGGCAAGACCAAAAGCAAATCTGGCTTTAGCACTGATGCCAGCGTACTGGAGGCGCTAAAAGAAGAGCATGCAATCATCTCCAAATTGCTCGAATATCGCCATATTACAAAGCTCAAGAGCACCTATGTAGACGCTTTACCTCGTGAAGTCTTGCCGCGCGATAACCGCCTCCATGGCGAGTTTAACCAGACGGTGGCAGCAACCGGTCGCCTCTCTTCAAGCAATCCCAACTTGCAAAACATCCCAATTCGCACCGAGCTTGGTCGCCGCATTCGCCGCTCTTTTATTGCTCAAGATCCAAATAGCTCGCTAATATCAGCTGACTATTCACAAATCGAATTGCGACTGCTTGCTCATATGAGCCAGGACGAGCTATTAATAGATGCCTTTGAAAAAAATCAGGACATCCATGCACGCACCGCCGGTGAAATCTTCGAAATCCCGATTGAAGAAGTGTCATCTGATACAAGGCGCGTGGGCAAAACCATTAACTTTGCTCTCGTCTACCAGCAAGGTGCGTTTTCGACTGGACAAGATTTGGGTGTCTCGACTAAAGAAGCCCAGGCATTTATCGACAAATACTTTAGCCGCTATCCAAAAGTCAAAGGCTTTTTGCAAAGCACAATAGATGACGCCAGAGAGCACAACTATGCCAAGACAATGTGGGGACGCAAACGCTATTTTAACTATCTCCACGACCGCAATGACAACGTGCGCCGAGGCGATGAGCGAGCCGCCTGCAACGCCCCTATCCAGGGATCGGCCGCAGACCTGGTCAAACTAGCCATGATCAAATTAGATGAAGAGTTGTCAAAATCTGGTCTCAAAGCCAAGCTTATTTTGCAAGTACACGACGAACTCGTGCTGGAAGTACCAGATAACGAGCTAGAAGAGACAAAAGCGCTGGTGGCTCGCGCCATGCTAATGGACCAACCACTGGCTGTGCCATTGCAGGTAGACTTTGGCATCGGCAAAAACTGGATGGATGCTAAATAATCAGTAAGGCAACAAAGTTTTGCGTAAAATACCGAAAACTTAGAGCACTGGAACTTTTACTTTTTAAGGGCGCCTCTTTAAACTGTGTCTAGCTGATAGTCAGTCGTTGAGGTTTACCATGCATCGCAAAATCCCCGCCCTGCTTGTCGCCTTAGGCGTCAGCATCGCACCTTGTTTTACTTTGCCTGTGCTAGCTGACTCTGTAGTGGAGACTATTGACACCACAGCACAAATCGAAAACGCTACCAAAGAAGCAGACAAAATAGAAGACCAGGCAAAGAAGCTGGAAGAAAAAGTAGAGAAGCGGGTGCATAAAGAGCGCCTGGAAGACTGCAAAGAAATCAATGTCTTAAAAGTACGTGACGAAAAAACCATCGTGCCAGAAGAGGGTCCCTCGGTTTATCCAGTCCTGCTCAAAGGACTGCCAGACCGGCCGACAGTGGCAGTAGTACTGGGTGGTGGCGGACTGAGAGGTACCGCCCATATCGGAGTATTGCGTGAGCTTGAGCGCAACAACATACCAATCGATATGGTTGTGGGCACAAGCATCGGCTCCATCATCGGTGGTCTCTATTGTGCCGGGACATCTCCAGACAAGCTCGAATCAGAATCACCAAAACGCTTAATCAGAGCCTATTACACCAGCCCTTTATTTTTTAAAGTGCTGTTATTG
The DNA here is from genome assembly GCA_016718315.1 of Candidatus Obscuribacter sp. Classification (GTDB taxonomy): domain Bacteria; phylum Cyanobacteriota; class Vampirovibrionia; order Obscuribacterales; family Obscuribacteraceae; genus Obscuribacter. The sequence continues at coordinate 368,186 of JADKDV010000002.1, forward strand.
CCATTTAAATTGCTCACTTTTAGAAATATGACCGGGATGTACAAAAGCAACAGTATGATGCGCGCCCTCAATACTTTTGTACCTACATCTAAACTCGAAATAAGCGAATACAAACCCAAGTTTGCAGCGATGTCTGTGGACTTGCTGCGTGGCGTACCAGTAGCCATTACCGATGGCAACCTGGGCGAAGCACTGGCGGCCAGCGCTGCTGTACCCTTTTTAAAACGTCCCATCTTTACAGAACGCGGACTGATGGTAGACGGCGGTATCCTGCGTAACATCCCGGTCTCTCCGGCAAAAGCCATGGGAGCTGAGTTTATCATTGCCGTTGATATTAACGACAACATCAAACCTATGACCAAAAAACATTTCCAGCGCAAGTTTGGCAGCATCACATCAAGGCTAGTGCGTCTCGCTCAGCACGATATGGAGTCCATTGAGCTAAAGCAAGCCGATGTAGTAATACGTCCGGAGTTATCGGGTATCGGTATGCTCTCTAAAAAAATCAAAGACGCTGACCGCGCTGTGAGAGCTGGAGAAGATGCCACAGTCAACATCATGGATGACATCAAGGCCAAATACAAAGCAGCATGTGTGGCTTATCAAAAGGGTACTAGCCAAAAGCTCGTACAAGAACAAAACTAGCACAGACCAAGGCAGCCCCCTCTTGGGAACCACCCGCACTATTGCGAGTCTCTATCAAAGTAACTAGTAGTGCCGGTTCCGGCATGAGAGGTTGTTATGATAACGCAGCATTTAAAGCCCAAGACACATACTGTGTTGGGTCATTCTGACTATTGGGCTACCTATCTCAATAGACAAGAAAAATTTGGCAAAATCAAATCAAGCTATGATCGACTGATTGCTCTTTTTGTATTTATTGCAACGATGGCTATTTTAATGGCTCTGACAGCGAGAGTCGTACATCATGATATGAAATACGACATCCAACCAGGTCACCAGATGCAAGACACAGCATCACGGTACATCGGAATACGTCATCACTTTTAAGTAGTGCGCATGTCTATTTGCCTTCCACTACAAGCTGATCAAAAACATGGTCTTTGCCAACATACTGCCTGGCGATAGCTAAAACGGCATCACGCTCGGTGACACTAGTAACGGCACCGCGCAATGTCAGCATGCGATTATCCACAGACAACTCAACATTTTGAGCGCGACTGGATAAACTGGGATCGCCTGTCAGTCTAGTACGCACATTTTGTAAGATTAAAACGTCATCTCGCTTTTCTTGACTGACATTAGCCACAGCCGGATTGGCTTGTTCCGCTCCGTTAAAACTGGCGCTGGCAGCACGCTGAGATTGCATGTCTTCGACCTTGCGCACAAGCGCCAAAACAGATCGTCTGGTACTGGCTTGTTGAGCCGGATTTTTATCAGCGTCTGCCAGTTTTAGTTCTTCACTGCGCAACTGCTCGGCCTGCGCTACAGAGATTGTACCTTTAGACTGAGCCTGGTCAATTACTTTAGATGGATTGACAGTACGTCCATCTATGCTCCACTCACGGCAAGATGCGGCAGGAGCCAGAGACATGGCAGTGACCAGGGCAAGCAGCGGCAATTGACAATTTATTTTTGGTGGATTGTTTTTATACATTGCCGGTCACACCTATACCTTCTTGCGCTGTCTCAATAGCCAACTAACTACCAAAAACGCACTGGTCGCGATGGTTTTGGTAGCCTGCGGATTGTTTACCATCCACATAAGGACTGTGGCACCTTTTGATTTGACATCAAAGTCGCCTCTCACTCGGTTGTCTTTGGATGGTTTATAAAAACTGCTATTTTCGTTGAGGCCGCGAGGAATTGTTGATAGAGTTTTTTCGAAACCATTTTTAATCATCATGCGGTCCATTACTTCAGGCAAAAAAGCCCGACCAAGGGCATAAAAAGCAGCGGCATTGCCGGCGTAAACATCGCGCGCAGGCTTTTGTGCTGCTTGCAAAATCAGGTCAGCAACGACTTCTGGATCTTCCAGAGCGTCAGGTGCACTTTGCTTGACTCCCATCTTGGAGCGAGCAGTGCTAAATAGCGGGGTGTTAATCGCCGCTGGCATAATATTTGTCACGCTAATGGGGATCTCGTCTTTGCGCAACTCCATTCTCAGGGCATCCAAAAACCCAGCAATACCCGCTTTGCTTGCCGCATACGCGCCCTGCCAGGGCATTGCACTCTTGGCTTCAACCGATGATATATGGATGAGAGCGCCTCCACCTGTTTTGCGCAAATGAGGCAGAGCAGCCATAGCGCCGTATGCTTGCCCAATTAAATTGACATCTACAATATGTTTAAACTCTTCTGGTGTCGTACTCTCAAAAGGCGCCACCAGATAAATACCAGCCACATGGACCCAAGTGTCGAGAGCGCCATAAAGCTCAAAGGCATAGTCAGAGACTGCTTTGACAGTATCAAAATCCTCTGCGTCAGCCACTTTATAATCACAACGCCCGCCACTGGCTTCGATTTCTTCTTTGAGAGAGACCAGTCCATCCTCTCCCCGAGCAGCAATGACGACTCTCGCGCCACGGGCAGCAAACTTGGCTGCAGTAAGCCGTCCAATACCGCTTGAAGCGCCAAAGACAACCACGACCTGTTCTTCAAGTCTCTTGAGATTTATACTGGACATAACCTTAGCCCTACCCTACTTACACCTGTCAACCTGCTATAACGGCGACTGGCGCCAGTCAAAGTTCCCTAAGGGCTGACAGGATAAGCAACTCGGGAACTTTGACCAAACTCGACGGTCAACTCCACATCAAGCAGCAATGCCCGATAATTATCGTTAGTGTAGGACCAACAATGACAATGCCAAAAATGCTCAAACTACTCTGTACTATGCTCTGTGCTCTGGCCATTGGTCTTAGCGGACAACTGGCACTGGCGCAGACAACCGGACAGATAGTCAAAAACAACTGTGATGCCTGCGCTAATTTTTGCGCCAAAACGCTCAATTATTGCGTTGGTAAACGAGGTGCATATGGCAAAGACACAGTAACCACACCTATTAAAGATGCAATCTCTTGCTGCAAATCATCTTCTGAGCTTTTAAGTCGTAGCTCGGCATTGCAAAACAAGTCAATTGCTATGACAATCGAAGCATTAAATGAATGTGTCAAAGTGTGCGAAGGTTTTCCCAATGACAACAACATGAAAGCATGTGCCGATGAATGCCGCAAATGCAGCAGCAACCTAGCAAAAGTAAAAGCCAAGTAACCTTTAAGTTGCTCAAATGAGGTCTTATGCAGACAAAGTCTTCGTCAAGCGAACTCAATCCAGATAAAGCCGGTAGTCGTCAAAAACCAAACAATGACGACAAAAGACATATTGTTAACGGCACGCTGAAAGACCTCATAGACAACTTTGAAAACTACAAAGCCAACACAGCTTTGATGAGTTTTAATATCCGCGAATCAGAAAAATTTAGCTATGCATTATTACTTGAAGACATTCGTCGCATCGCCAGCGCATTAGTACAACTCGGCATCAAAAAGGGCGATAGGGCTGTATTTTTTGCCAGTAATTCGGTGGGCTGGATCACATGTGTGTTGGGTGCCATTTACAGTGGTGCACAGGCAGTGCCAATTGATAGTCAACTGGCCGATGATGCAGTTAAACACATCCTAGATGACGCTGACGCCCGCATTGTGTTTACTGATAAAAAAGGCGCCGAGAGACTAAAAACTCTCTTGGGCAAAGCACGTCCGCTGATTTATATGGTCGATCAAAAGACCGTTAACAATAGTTGGACCGATCTCACCCAAAACACAGCAAGTCAGACTTTGCCACCACTGAGCCCAGAAGACATAGCTGTCATTTTTTACACTTCTGGTACCACAGGCACTCCCAAAGGCGTACCACTCAGTCACAAAAATATTTTGCTGCAGCAAAAGGCAGCGATTTTAGACTCCGGGCTACTTTTACCAGGCGATATCATTCTCATGCCGTTGCCGCTGTTTCACGTATATCCACTAAACATCGGACTATTTGGTCCTATGCTTTTGGGTCTACCAATAGTTTTGCCCAAAGCACTGACCGGACCAGAAATCACCCGTGCCATAAAAGAAGGCAAAGTTTCGGTGATTATGGGTGTGCCGAGACTCTTGCGCTCACTTTACGAATCAATTGAAAGCAAGTTTCATAAAAACAAAATCGTCGGAGCACTTTTGAAGCCGCGCTGTGGTGCTCTGACAGCGCACAATCTCTGGGCATGCCTATAGGGGCTACAATGTTTAAAGCGGTACACGACAAGTTGGGTCCCACACTCAAATTATTTTGTTGCGGTGGAGCACCACTCAAACCAGAATTAGCCAGAAAGTTTAGAGCGCTGGGCTACCGTATCGCAGTCGGGTACGGACTTTCAGAGACAGCACCTCTTTTAACTATTCGTATGCCTGAAGACAAACATCTAAACGGTGTAGGCAAGCCCATCGAAGGCGTAGATATCAAAATCAACTATTCAGAAGAAGCAGACAGACAAAAAGGTGAAGGCGTCATCTGTGCTAAAGGTCCCAATGTCTTTAGCGGTTATCTCAATTTACCCGAAAAATCGAGAGATGCTTTTACAGAAGACGGCTGGTTTAAAACAGGCGATCTCGGCATCCTCAAAGACGGTGAACTATTTGTCACTGGACGCGCGTCATCGACTATCGTCATGGAAGGCGGCGAAAAAATCCAGCCAGACGATATCGAAGAGCGCATCGCTAAAGAACAGCCGGCCATTGCAGAAATTGCACTGCTACAAAAGAGTCATAAACTGGTAGCACTGGTAGTACCAGAAAAAGGACATAGTAAAGAACAGGTTGGTCAAGCCATTAAAGCGGGGATGCAGGGTCGAGCCTCATATCTGCAGGTGACAGACTTTGCCATCACTGAGCAAGGCTTGCCAAAAACCAATCTAGGTAAACTCAAAAGACATGAACTCGAAAAAGCCTATGACGAAGCGCAAAAGGCCAGTAAAGGTCAGGGCATAGCCAAAAGCAAAGATAGCATCAATGCGGAAGATCAGGCACTACTAGCAGACGATGTAGCCCACAAAACATATGAGTGGTTTAAAGGCCGCTACGCTGGACAAGATGTCACACTCGATACCAGTCCACAATCAGATCTTGGTGTGGACTCGCTGGACTGGCTCAATATCACCCTTGAGATGAATGAAAAAGTCGGCGTAGAATTGAGTCAGGACGCTATTGGACGCATCGAAACTGTGCGCGACTTGCTCAAAGAAGCAACACAAGCAGGTGACAGCGGCCTAGATGATCGCGGCTCACCTGTAGAACATCCGGAGCTTTATCTATCTGCCGAAGAGATGGAGTACGTAAAAATCCAGACTGGAAAACGAGCCAGATATCGCAGGCAACTCTATGATCTGGTCTGTTTTTTGATGTCACCATTCAAGGTAAAAGCGATTGGACTGGAGAACATTCCCAAAGAGTCCTGTGTGTTTACACCAAACCATGCCAGCTATCTTGATAGTTTTGCCATAGGCTGCATTATGCCTTACGAACGGCTTATCCACACACAGTGGGCAGGCTGGACTGGTCTGGCTTATGCTAATCCACTGGCGTCTTATCTCAGTCGTCTCTCTGGTATCATCCCCATTGAGGGCAGCAAGTCACTGGTTACTTCACTTGCCCTGGGGGCTCTGGTCATACAAAAAGGACATAGTTTATTTTGGTATCCCGAAGGCACCCGCACTGAAGACGGCAAACTCTTGCCATTTAAGCAAGGACTTGGTCTTATCCTCGAAAAGAATGCCGTACCTGTGGTGCCTGTTTATATAGATGGAGCCAGAGAAGCGCTGCCACCTGGCGCCTATATACCGACCTTTAGTCAAATCAAAATATATTTTGGCGAGCCGGTAATGCCCAGCCAACTAATTAAAGAAGGCACAGGCAAGACCGACGCCGAAAAACTGGTAACAGCGCTGCGTGAGCGCGTCCTCAAAATGGAAGTAGAAGCCAAGCAAAGATCAATTGATAAGGTCTGATTTAGCCAATCTTGTATTTTGCTCAATAGTAGCCCTGACACCAGCTTGAATCGCAGGATCTTTGTACAATGTCTCATTGGCAAGCCTACTTGCCATGTCACCGTATTTGATGGCAGCCTCAAGCCAGCGTCTACGATTAGTCGGCTCAGCTTGTGCAGCTCCAGCTATATAGCAACACTGGGCCAGGTTGCCATAATCGCGCACCAGCTCTGGTGAGCGCGGACCATGAGTTTGTCTGTCCTGCGCCATTATTGTCTGATAACACTCCACAGCACTGCTATAGGAGCCAATATCCGCGTACGCCCCGGCAAGCTCCAGTCCATCTTGGACAGAGATTGACTTGCCACCATCTTCAATCCAGAGCAACCTAAATACTTCACAAGCAAGCATTGGCTTTTCGTTTTGTCTGTACACAAATGCCAATGCTCGGGCCCTCTCTCTCAAGGCAGGCTCTATCTTTCCGGACTTAACCGCCGCTTTAACATCACTAAAGCCGCTTTCACTTTGAGCCAGACCGGTCCAGTAGTTATCGCCTTTGAGTGCCGGATTGCCCTCGCTGACGTAGAGCACACTGCCCAGACAGCCAGCGATAAGCAATGCTCCGCTTAAGAGCCATCCTGCGTGGCGGCTATTAAAAGCAAGACTGACCATTAGCCTCCAGGTGGTGCCGGTGGTGGTGGGGGCGGAGGAGCCGGAGCTGGGGCTGGAGCCGGAGCAGGAGCTGGCTTGGGAGCTGGTGCCGGCGCTGGCTTGGGAGCTGGTGCCGGCGCTGGCTTGGGAGCTGGCGCTGGTGCTGGCTTGGGAGCTGGCGCTGGTGCTGGCTTGGGAGCTGGCGCTGGGACTGGCTTGGGAGCTGGCGCCGGGGCTGGCTTGGGAGCTGGCGCAGGCGCTGGCTTGGGAGCTGGTGCTGGTGCCGGTGCTGGTGCAGGAGCTGGTGCTGGTACAGGAGCTGGCGCTGGAGCAGGTACTGGCACTGGTGCAGGCGGTGGCGCTACCACTGGTGGTGGCGCCGCTCCCGAACCTGGATCTGGCACAAAGGGCACACCTAAAATAGGAAATGTATAGGTACGTGCATAAGGATAAAGACCATTGGGCAACTGCGCACCAAAGAAAAATATCGGTACCGGTAATCTCACGGATGCCCTGGTAGTAACTGCAACATAAGGTGCTCCAGTAGCTGGCGTGACATAGATAAAGTCAGTAGCTGTATTAGCAACAGTGGGTTGCGACACAAAATAACCGTCAGTGCGGTGAGCAAGAGCTGCTTGCTGGGCTGCTTGCAGACCGGCAGCGGCACTACTGGTAGAGGCAGCGGCGCGACCAGCGTCCTTAGCCGCTGAATCGACCACTGTATAACCCCAGAGCACTATAAGTAAGTCAAAAGCAAGAATAGCGAAAATAACAAAGAGCAAGGCTGTAATTGCTATTTCGATGGTGACACTACCTTTTGAGTAGCGCCTGCGCTCTTGAGCTGCCGTCAGGTATTTATCGGCTTTTAGTGACATCAGATTAATCCTTACTGTAATACAACCAGGCTGCGAGCAATCGTTTGAAAGGCTTTGTTGAGATCGGCTGACTTGGTCACCGAGACATAGATTGCATTGTTGCCTGACAAAAATGCAATACCTTTGCCTGAACCGCCCTTATTGTCTCCTAACAGTGCGTCTTCTTGTGGTTTGATTGCAGCATTTTGTGAAAGTCCAATAGTATAAATTGGGATACTTTTGCTATTGGCCTTAGACGCTGAGCTAAAGGCAGCAGTTTGAGCGGCAGCGGCACTTCCACCAGGCTCGTTGGGCACGCCATCAGTAAAGAGGATTATAGCCTTCTTGGCTTGATTTCTATATTTACTGGCGTCAGTCAACTGCGCAATTGCAGCATTGAGCGAATCCGCAATATTTGTTTTACCAGTTGGTCTTAGAGGCAATGTTGTTGCGGTGCCATTGAGAGCATCGTTGACATCATCAAAATTAGACTTAGTCTGATTAAGACTGACCAGAGGCACGAGAAAATTATTAGAACCACCGCCAGACCAGGCCGCATCCGAATTTAAATTAGTACCGGGCCAGGTGGAAGTGGTAGTAGTACCTGCGGTATCAGAAAAAGCATTGATACCAAAGTGAGCATTGCTGGAAACATTCATGGTGTAGAAGAAATTACCAGCTGCATCTCTAGCGGCAGCAATTGGATCTACCAATTTTTCGACTTGTGACCAGTAAGCTTTGTAATAACCAGGTTGTCTGGCGGGTAACTTAGCATTTATCTTGGTACCACCATGACTTTGCAGACAGATAGCATCACTCTCCATATTGCCTCTGGAGGCCTCAACACAAGTCTCAATTTTGCTAAAGTCATAACTGCCAGTGCTGGGCACTTGCACAACCATATCAGTAAAACCATTGGCATAGGCAGACGAGTTAACACCATTACCAGATAAATTTAGCGGATTGGTAGGATCAAAGTTACCTGGAGGCCAGCCCTGCTCGGGGACAAGAGTACCAGCAGGATATTTGGTGGCAGCAGGCAAGGCGGGAATTGATCCGGCAGCATAAGCAAACTGGTTACCTCTGAGACCCTTCATAGCGTTAGCGGCAGGATAAGGTGACTCAGAAAAAATATAAGGGCTGGCGTTACTGGGAGCGGGATAGGCTCCATACGAAAGGTTTTGCGGTGGTATGGCATTGAGACCAGTACCAGTAGATGGCGGCTTAAAAGTGTCGTAAATGGATTTACCGCTACTCACCACTTTATACTCAACAGTAGATGTGCCTGGATTGTAATAACGATTAACGAGAGATACCGGTGTCTGGTCATCCATCGAGCCGGATACATCAAAGCAAAGGAAAAGATCCAGCTGAGGCAGACCACCATCTGATAAAGCAGTAGCAGTCTCAATATTACCGATGGGCAAAATTGCACTACTAAAGATAGGCTTATCAGAATAAATCGCCTGTATCCGCATAGTGACAGCGTCCTTACTACCGTTAGCAACCGGCTTGCCGGATTGATCTAAAAGAGTAATATTGAGATTGGCTTTACCAAGTGCAGGTGTGCCCAGCACTGAGCCACTATTTTTGTTGACAGTGACATTGCCTGCGCCAAAAGAAGTATTGAGTACGCTATTTTGTTTAAAAGTCTGCTCTGCCACATCCATAGCCAGTCCATGCAAAGCAGCATAACTATAACCCGGAGGTGAGCTAGCCAGAGCCGCGGTACCAGATAAGGTGGCAGCATCGGTGACTGATTGCAGCTGCGCACACATCAATGTGTAACGAGCAAATTCAAAACCGAGCAAACCCAAAGGCAAAATCACAAAAAATGCCAGTACCAGGATGAGGGCAACAGTAGTGGCACCTCGACTACTACGAGAGCGCTTGTCTGGCTTGCCAAACTTTTTGGTTAGAGCAATCACGGATTCTTCTCCATTCTTTAAAAACCAGGTTTTTAAAATTACTAAGTTAGTTGGTCAATCCATTTGGATTTTCGCTGTAGGACTCCAGACTGAGTTGCAAATGATAAGGTCCAGTCAGACCCGGCACAGAGAGACTCATCCAGGTAGGCTTAACAGCCACAAGTGGATCGAGATCAGCATCTACTGTAGTTATGACAAAGTACAAATTTTTAGAAGTATCGACACTACCAGCACTGAGCTTGCCTTTAGTGATTACCGGAGCACCACCACTGAGGGGCTTAGCCAATACCGACAATGATGGTGCGGCAGCAGAGATACCAGTAAAGTTGGCGAGATTGGTAGTAAGGGCAGAGCTAACTCTAGTATTTGCGTCAGTAAATGTAGGCGCCTTAGCAGCCTTACGTGCAGCACTATCACTAGCAAAATACAATATAGTGGCGCGATATCCGAGACTAACAAAAATTACTAAGGGAATCAAAAAACCTACAAATAAGAGCCACATTGCTGCAGGCATTTCAGCCATAGCGTACCCTTTACTAGTGCGTCTAAATCGTGGGCTACCTGCTGGCGTTGTGCGCATGACCTGCTCCTCTATATGGCGGGGCAAAATGGCTTTTTTGCCGCTGCAAAATTGCTCATGCCACTAAACTAGCTACCAGCGAATCGCCTGTCAATAGACCTTTCACGTTGCCTTCACGCTCAATTGATTATTTTCCAAACTTCACGAAAAGCACACGTAGTTTTTATCTTCGTGGTTGGCTGTGCTTTCACCTACGCTTCACGTTGGGCGTAGATGATGGTATCACGCCTGAATCGCTGACTTTATTTGCAAGCAGCAATCCTTACTAAAAGGCATTTTCTACCCACAAATCACGCCGGAAGTGCGCCATGAGCAACTACAGTAATAAGCATAAAAGCACAAGCAACCGCAAATATGCTGATCTGCTGCGCGATCTAAACGGACCTGAAGAAATCGACAGCGCTCTTTATGTATCCTATAAAGATCGCAGCTTGACTGGCTACAATCAGGACCAGGCTAATGAATACAGCGTCACCCATGCTGAATTTTTAGACAATCTAAAAAACATGGTAGACCAGTCCACCACATCTACAATTACTATCAACAGCAAAGCCAGTGATGAGCGGGATCAAAAGCTAGAACAAATTACTCTGGACCAGATCTTGCCAATCGAAAAACAAAGAGAATTGGCACACCTTATTTATAGTTTTAAACCAGGTCAAACCAAACCAATCACCTCACTAAACAGCATTGGTGATGTTGCTCCCTACGCTGTCACATCGCCGGCAGCTGAGGCAGTAGCGCCCGCTCCGCGCCTCGCGAAAAAATCAGACTCACGCACCGCACTACCAGCGATACCACTAAACACCCCAGCGCCAGCACCAATCAAATGGCGCCTGCCCCTCAGAGTGATTGGTATCAGCACTGCAATATTAGCGGTAACCGGTATCTGCGCATCACTCTACCTGGATGCTTTGTCCCGCGGCACAACACACAAGGCAGACGAGCTATACAGTCAGGGTGAATTTCAGCAATCATTGCAGGCGGCCAGCCAAGCTGTCAGCCTCAATCCATTTAGCAGCACCTCACAATATGCCAGAGGACGCGCACTGGTCAGCTTGATGCGCTACAGAGAGGCCGAAGACTGCTTTAACAAAGGTCTGTTTTTTGCTCCAATGGACAAACAAATTCTGGATGCCAGAGCAGCCGCCTCACTCAAAATCAATAAACCAGAGCAAACCATTGCCGACACACGCAAATTGATGACAATCACAAAAGAAGAGCTTCAACCCTACCAATACGGCAATCTGGCTGCTGCCTACTACAAAAAAGGTCAACCAGACGAAGCTCTCAAATATTACGCCCTGGCTCTGCAGCACGACCCTGCCAATGTAGCGCTTTATCTTGGCCGTGGTTATTGCCTGGCCAGCAAAGCACAATTTAGCGAAGCCTTGAGCCTTTGCAACACTGTAGTCAATCTCTTCCCCGAAAACTACGAAGTATTGGCTCTACGCGGCTATTGCCGTCAAATGCTCAAGGACCTGAGCGGGGCTGCAAAAGACCTCAATCTGGCAGTAAACAATGCCCCGGACTGCTCTAGAGGTTACCGTTACCGCGCCTCATTGCGCATGCAATTGCACATGCCCAGTCAAGCCCTCTCAGATTATCTCAAGCTGGCTGACCTGGAACGTGACAGTGCTGAGGCTCAGCAAACAGCTGCCAAAATGCTCATGGAAGCTGGACAAAAACAAAAGGCATTGCAGTACTACAACCGTCTTGCTCTTTTGCCTGGCTTTAGAAAATCGGTAAACTCTCTTAGCGAAAGAGCACAGGTCAATTTTGACCTGGGCAATTACCCCGAAGCAACCAGTGACCTCAAACTGGCCGTTGAGCAAAAACCAGAAGCCAAACTTTATAGCCTGATGGCTCTCTCTCTTGCTCATCAGGGTGATGCCAGTGCCGCAAGAGATGCTATGCAAAAGGCGACGCAAGCGGATAGCAACTTAAACTCACTCAATCTAACCAGAGCCCGCATGGAAAATTTGCTGGGTCAATCAATCACCGCTATCGATAGATACACCGAGTATCTAGTTAAAAACCCCAGCGACAAACAAGCACTGACAGAGCGTAGCGCGCTTTATATGCAGCGCAAACAATGGGCCAGCGCCGCCAGCGATCTAAAAGCAGCAATAGCACTGGGGCAAGAGCAAAGCGCAATCAAAAACGATTTGGCCAAGTGTCAGTCGATTATGTCTCAAACAGCCAAAGTATCACTCGATCTGCCCAAACAAGTGATCATTAACTTTGACAAAATGGATACTGCCACTGTCAACAAAAACGCCATGAGCGCCTACAACAGTGACGATATGCAAATTGCTGCCATTTATCTCGACGAGCTGGTCAAAAGACAACCCGACAACGCCCGCGCCAGACAATATCTAGCTCACAGTCAGGCAAAATGCGGTAATCATGACCAGGCTGTAGCAAACTTTGGTACGCTCCACGCCATGGGCGCCCTGACAGTATCCGACAAGATTGCCTATGCCTCATCTCTCTCGGCAAGTGGTCTGAGCCATGACGCCGTTGCTATAATGAGCGAGGCCCATCAGTCGCAGCCAGCTAACGCAGATGTTACCGTTGCCCTGGCCCAGATTGCTCTCAGCCTCCGGCAAAATAGACCAGGCAATGGCTCTTTGCAAAGCCAGTATGCATCAAACCAACGCCCAGGCAGCCCAGCAACTAAGTCATCTATATCAGTCACTGACCACACAAAAACAACGTGCCCTCGAAAAACCAGGCGAAGCTAGCGCTCCAGCTAGTACGGAAGGATAAATAGATGTCCGAAGAAACCCTCGGCAAAACAAGTCGCAGGGAAGCTCTAACGTCGCTATTAATTGCACTCTATCTATCCTGTCAGATAGCCTGGTTGTCGCTCGACTCCCCACTGAGGACAAGAATTGTAGAGCCATTCACACAATTCTGGCTTTTCTGGGGTTTGGACCAAAACTGGCGGCTTTTTTCGCCAGAAATCAAAAACATCAACTTCCATACAGTGGCAGTAATTACCTTTGAGGATGGCAGCAAGCTCAACTGGGAGCTGCCCCGGATGAAACGCCTCAACTACTGGGAGCGCTTTAGAGACGAAAAGTATCGCAAATGGTGCGTCGACTCATTACCCTGGCCAGACTACAAAGAATTTTGGCCAGATTTTGCCCGCTACGCCGGGCGCAAATACTACCAGCCAAACAATAAACCAGTGTCACTATCACTGCTACTTTACTGGATTGAAATCCCCAAACCAGAAGCAAAAATAGTACCCGTAGCAAAATTACCCGAACACACTAAAGTAAATACGGTTTTTTATTACCGCTATAAAGCCAGTGACTTTGCCCCGGAGGTCATTGCTAAGCCATGAAGCTGAGCTCTCTCTACGGCTACTGGCGAGACTTCTGGTTTGCTCCAGAAGGCACACTAACCATCGGCATTTACCGCATACTCTACGGCATTTTGATATTACAGATTGCCCTGGTCCATTTAAATGGCCGCTTTAGCGAATGGTACGGCAATCAAGCTGTCATTCCTTTACCTACAGTGATAAAGCATTTCTGGTATAACGAGCCACGCTTCGATTTATTTTTGCTTTTTCCTCAGACAGAGCCTACGTTTACCATCTTTTATTTTGTTCTGGTATCGTCGGCATTTTGTCTCACATTTGGCTTATTTAGCAATTTTAGTGCCATGCTAGTCTGGCTTTTGCTGCTCTCAATGCATCACCAGGACCCTTACAATATCAATGGTGGAGATGCCTTTTTAAGAGCTGTGGGACCGTTTTTAGCGCTATCACATTGTGGTGATCGTTTTAGTCTTGATGCCATTATCGACAAAAAACGTGGCATCACAAGACCAGAGCGTCGTGCTCCCTGGGCCCAGAGACTGATTCAAGTGCAACTGGCACTGGTCTACTGGCAGACTTTTGTCTGCAAAGTATCAGGCGGACAGTGGCTCGATGGCACAGCCGTATACTATGCCACCAGACTTGATGACATGCTTAGATTCCCTCTGCCACTGGTATCGGACTACAGACCAATGTTTACGATGGCTACCTGGTTTACTCTCATTATTGAGTTTTTTGGTTTTACTCTGATATTTGTCAAAGAGTGCAAATATTTTGTTGTGATTGGTCTGATTGCCCTGCACCTGGGCATCGAATACATGATCAACCTGCCCGTCTTTGAATGGGCATTTATATTTGCACTCTTTACTTTTGTGGAATCAAATCATGTGCAAATTTTGCTCAATTGGGCAAAATCAGCACTCACACCAAAGCCAGTTTTACACGAAGTCTGACTTAGCATCTTCATCACCGCGGCCCGCCTCAAGATCGGCTTCACGAGTCAAAACTTGCAGGTCGATATCGGATTTTTCAATCTCTTTAAATAGACACTTTTCTTGATCGAATAATCCAGTTACAGCACACTGGAGATCTTTTACAACATTTTCGTAGGAGGACTTGTCTTGGTCTGCCACAAGTCGGCTCAATTGAGTGAGCAAAAGACGGACTTTGCTATGACGCTCCTGACTCTCTACAAGACACTCATTATCGCCAAGATTACTCTGGACCGCAGGATAGACAATCTTCTCTTCAATGCCCTCTAAACTGTTGAGACGCACTGACACTTCACCAATGATGTCCTCTTTGTCTTTAGGCTCTTTAGCAGCATTGTACTTGCCCAGCAAGTCGATCATTTCTTGATACTTGCCTTCAATTTCGCTCAATACATTTGGTGTGGATTTCATAACCTGGTCCCTATAAAATTTCGGATATGCTCCAGATTAGACCAGCACTCCTCAATAAAGTTCCAGCTCTCCAGCAAGTCTGCTATGCCTTATTGCACCTTACCGCGAGCAAGGATAGGCCAGATTGCGGCGATAAGACCGTTGCGTACAACATAATAGTCGTCAAATAAATTGACTGTAGTATCGATATGGCTTGGTATCATCTCCACTCTTGAGCCAATAGTGAGAGCTTGATTGTCGGCGGTACAGTTGAGAATTCCGTGCTCATCTCCGCCAGGACGATAACTCACAGACGGACAGCCTCTAAGTTCGGCATTACCCATATCATTGGATAGAGATTTAAGTCCAGCATCAATCACAGCACGCTCTGGCACGGGACGGCTTATAACAGTGGCATACACTGTCAGGGCATTAGTATAAATTGACCCAATAGCATTGCGGTAAGCCACATCCATAAAGACAAAGCTACCAGGCTGGACTTCAGTAACCTCAGCAAATTCAGCACAGATTTCGCTTGTGCCAGTACCACCAGTGGTGACAATTGCCAGTGCAATACCTGCCGCCCTGATTTGCCTGACAGTATCACAAAGCTTTTGCATAGACTCTCTACACTGGCTCTGGCGTGCGGTCCGCTCTAGATGTTGCAGATGTCCCTCATAACCCTGTAGACCCACCAATTGCAAGTTAGTCAGTGATGCAATATAGCGGGCAAGCTCCAGTGCTTGCTCCCCCGGAGCAACGCCACAACGGTTTTGTCCGACATTGATTTCGATTAGTACCTTGAGCCTTATCGGCAGTGCACTTGCTTTAACAGCTGTATCAAGAGCCTCAGCACCATACTTACTGTCTACCACCACCTTGATTTCAGGATAGTTATAGACAAGTGCAAGCAAACGCTTTATTTTTGGCGCTCCGACTATTTCACTGGTAATGAGTAAATCCGTTATACCAGCATGCGCCATTACTTCCGCTTCGCTGACTTTTGCCACGCAACAGCCTTTTGCCCCGGCTTCGATTAACATCTTTGCGAGTTGGGGAGACTTGACTGTCTTGAGATGTGGGCGAACAGACTTGCCAGTACTGCCAAGGCGCGCCATCAGTCTGGCAATATTGTCTTCAACAGCTGATAAATCAACAACTAGACAGGGCGTGTCTAGCTCATCGACACTATCGCCAACTTTACCTGATACAACGGACCGACCTCTTATTGCCAGCAATAATTATACAGGTCAATCAGTGGCTGCCCTTCTGTCCTTTGGTTGCTGGTCTGGTTGCTGTTTTGGCGGGAACGTTTTTACTCTTGCCAGCACTGGATGTAGTATCAATCGTTTCAGACGGTTTATCCAGTATAAAAGTACCGAGCATCTCGGCTGCCTCTATGCCGCGCTGCTTTTCTTCGCGAATGGTAGCAATAGAAGCTGGAGTAAAGGTGGCAGGATATCGCCAATCTTCGCTCTTGATCTTGCCGTTGCGCAGAGCCAGTGTATCCAATATCTTTTCACGCTTGCCGCTGGGAAAGACATTTTCTTGTTTGAGCACAAGTCCCTGTACTTTTGGATTGGCTGCTATATAGCGGACAAACTCAATTTGCTGTGGCGTTAAATTGATCCAGGCGCTCTCTAATAGCTCCACTGAAGTAAAAGCTCTGGCTCTGTCCTGAGCGTCCTGATACATAAGCTCGGTCTTGGAAGAAAAACTGTCGAGCGGTTCAACATGCATCGTCACTCTCCTTGCCGCCAGCCCCAAAAACAAGCCATCCTTAGTAGTAATAGAAGTAACTTTCATGGACTCACGAGGAGACTCATAGTTTTTCCAATGAAGATATGCTTGCTTACGACCTAGCTTGGTACGAGTGTTATAGACCATCAGCTGCCAATCTGGAGCATATGCTGCATAGTAAAAGTTGTGACGAGCGATATCCCATTTGATACCATCCTGTCTGACATATAATGTGCCCGATCCAAAAGTATTGTACTGCATATCTAGCTCAGTGACATCGAGCATCTTTGGCGCTTTAGCCAATGCAGCAGCAAATAGCCCAGCTAAAGCCAGCGGCACGATTAGTAAAGTCGCTATTTTAAAATTTCGAAGTAGTCTACCAGGGATTCCAAAAAACCATGTGTCCTGCACGATAGCATTCCTCAAGGATTGGCGACTATCTCTATTCTAGTCCCTTGAGCCAAATTGCACTAGCTTTCAGTTGGCGGCGTCCGATTTTCAGTCTCAGAGGTACTGTTTTTTGTTGCTCCAACACCGACAGGCATCGCACTAGCAAACTCCAGGCGCACCTTAAACTCTTCGTTTAAGACCAGCCTGGCATCATATGTACCGGTGCCAGATTTTTTTTGGAAGCCTTTGATAATCTCGGTGCCTTTGTTTTCGACAAGAGCTTTCATCTGCTCGTCGGTCAACTGTTTGCCGTTAACTTCGCGCCAGATACTAAACTTACAGCCCTCTCTCCAGCGGCTGCAGCCTGCTCCTTTAGGAGTTGGTTTAACTGTTCCGGCCTGGCATTGAGGACAAATTCCCAGCACGCTGGCAGCGTCCCCGGCAAGAGCAGCAGAGCCTTCCAGCACAACTTTAAAGTCATCATTTAATACCAGACGAGCATCATATGTCTCATTGCTGTCTTTCTTTTTGAAGCCTTTGATTACTTTAGTCTGGCGATTCTCGACCAGCTCTTTAATTTGATTATCAGTCAGTGACTTGCCGCGCTGCTCTCTCCAGATACTAAAAGTGCAGCCTTCTTTCCAGCGGTTACAGCCAGCACCTTTAGGTGTTTGCCTGACCACACCCTTTTGACACTGCGGACAAATACCAATGCCGGAGCCCACTTTTGGTGGCAACACCGGACCAGCCTCGGTCACATCAGGCAAAATACGACGGACAAAACTAGCGATGTCTTCCTCAAAGGAGGCCATTAAGAGCTTGCCGTCCTGCATATCAGCCAGACGCTGTTCCCAACTAGCAGTCAGGGCGATATCTTTGAGATCGCTATGGACTTGAGTTATTAGAGCCTTACCCTTCTCAGTGGGGCTGAGCGCTTTTTTGTTGCGCTCCAGATATCCAGTCTGCAAAAGCCGCTCAATAATAGCCGCACGAGTAGCCGGGGTACCAAGACCTTTCTGTTTCATATAACTGGCCAGGTCTTCGTCGTCCAACTCCTGACCGGCGTTTTTCATAGCAGTGAGCAGAGTGGCGTCATCATAAGGCTTGGGCGGGTTGGTCTTTTTTTCTTTTAGCTCAGCTTTTTGTTTGATTACAGTGTCGCCCTTTTGCAAAGGCGGCAGCTGTTGCGTCTCTTCGGCAGCATCTTTATCTTTGCCTTTCTTCTCGGCTTCTTTTGCCTTGGGCTCCAGTATGGTCCAGCCGGGATCCTTAATCACGATGCCGCGAGCCCTTACACTGTGCTCAGCGATAGCGATGATCACAGTGGTCTCATCCCGCACTTCGGGTGGCAAAAATATACTGAGAAATCTCGTCGCGACTAATTGATAGACATTTTTTTGTTTGTCCGGCAAACTCGCTGGCATCGGATTATGAGTTGGAATAATGGCATGGTGATCGGTCAACTTGGCGTCATCGACATAGGACTTACTGAGCTTTGGCTTAATTAAACTGGCAGTTATAGCTCCTGGCACAATTGATTCTTTGGCAAAAGCGTCTTTGACTTTTTGACTAGCCAGGCTTGACTTGAGCAGCATCGAGAGCACTCGGGGCAACTCTGCCACCATATCATTAGAGAGATGCCTGGATTCTGTACGGGGATAGCTTATTAGTTTGTATTCTTCGTAAAGACTCTGAGCAATATTGAGTGTTTCTTGCGCAGTATAGCCAAAGCGTTTGTTAGCGTCCTTTTGCAAAGTAAGCAAGTCGTAGAGCGCTGGTGCCTTAGTTTTCTTTTCTTGCGTAATGACAGACTGCACCACCCCTGATGGCGCAGGCTTAATTGCAGCATAAATAGACTGAGCCACAGCTCTATCGGATAAACGAGTCTGAGGCTCTTCTCCCGGTGTGATGTAGCGAGCCAAAAAGCCCGGCTCAAAATTGACCAGGATCTCGTAAAAGGGTGTTGATTTAAAATTATCGATGGCCGTCTGCCTGTCCACTATCAGAGCAAGAGTCGGAGTCTGCACACGGCCAATAGTGCAGAGCTGATTATTCATCGTCGTGTAAGCACGCGTAAAATTGAGTCCCACAACCCAGTCGGCGTGCGCACGAGAAGCAGCAGCATAAGCCAAATTGTCAAACTCGCTTGCTGCTTTTAATTTCTTCAATCCATCTTTAATTGCTTCAGCAGTCAAAGAACTAATCCAGAGCCGCTCGACTTTATGACTGGAGCCACTGAGCTTATAGATCAGCCTGAATATATGTTCGCCTTCACGCCCGGCGTCTGTCGCGCAAATAATTGAAGTGGTAGCAGGATCGCAAAAGAGCTTTTTAATGACATTAAACTGAGAAGCAGACTTTTCGACTACCCGATATTTCCAATCACTGGGAATCATGGGCAATTGTTGTATGCGCCATGGCTTACCCCAGGCGGGATTCATATCCTCAGGCTCGGCTAAAGTGACAAGGTGCCCAAAAGCATAAGTGACGGCATAGCCGTTACCCTCAAAATAACCATCGCGCTTGGTATTTGCCCCCACCACGGAAGCGATATCGCGAGCCACAGAAGGTTTTTCGGCAAGGACGACTATCAATCGAGCACCTTTATATAAGTCATTATTGTGCAATGACAACTTTAAACCACAAAGGGCAAAAATTGTTGTGGAATGAGCGATCATGGGCACTCTATAAGGATCGATTTAATTCATATATACTATGGACATTTTTAAATCATCATGGAGGCCTAATGGCTAGATCACGCTATTTGCTGGCAAGCTTGTCCGCCCTGACATTTTGGCTGACCAGCCCAGCCCAAGTCCTGGCACAGATGCCAGCACAAATTAATCCTGCCGATATAAGAATGACTCTCTATAAGCTGGTCACAGCTAGAGATGGTCGGCAGTATTACATGGACAATAGTGGACGCCCGGTGGCACTACCTGGAGCCGGTGTGCAACAAGGCGATAGCGTCGCTATTTACACAGGCAAACTCAATAATGACTGGTATGTAGATGCCTCTGGCAAGCCGCAGCTGATCAATATGCGCACCCCAGTCGACCCGGCTCAAGTACAACAAATGTTTGAACAGCAGCATCTAGCACCCCCCACAAGCCAGGGCTATTACCCACCAGCCCAGCAACAACAGCAAACCAGTAGCAGTGGCTCTAGCTCCAACGGACGTGGCGTATTGGGTACCACACTGGGTGTAGCCGGTGGCGTTGCCCTGGGCAATGTCATGACTGGCAACACTGGCAATAATGGCTACTACAATAATGCCTACTACCACGGCATCCCTTATGGACAGCCGGTTTATCGCGGTGCAACAGGCCAGGCCTATTACAACAATGGCAGTAACAAAGCCTATATCAACAACACCAGCGAAAACTCTGTCTATATCAACCAGATGAATAGCGCTCACCCGACCTTTAACAACACCGACATAAACAGATATGGCGGCGGTGGTGAGGTCAACAACACCAATGTCAACCGCTTTGGCGGTGGTGGTGAGGTCAATAACACCAATGTCAATCGCTTTGGCGGCGGTGGTGAGGTCAACAACACCAATGTTAATCGCTTTGGCGGCGGTGGTGAGGCTAACAACACCAATGTCAATCGCTTCGGCGGCGGTGGTGAGGCTAACAACGGCGCTGGTGGCGGTAGATTTGGCCGTGGTGGCGACGACAATAGCGGCTCGGGTGGCGGCAGATTTGGCCGCGGCGGTGACGACAATAATGGCTCGGGTGGCGGTAGATTTAATCGAGGCAGCGAAAGCGGCACTACCAGCGGTGGCGGCAGATTTAGTGGACGCAGCGGCAACACCACTACACCAGCAGGTACATCGCGCACGGGTAACCGATTTAACCGCTAAGTGTTAATCCAACGGTAACAGTCATAAGCCCTAACGACTATTAGCTCTCCTGCATCTGGAGGGCTTTTGTCTTGCGGGCTTTGCCGAGTTTACTGTGGTGATAGCCGTAGCAGGCATAAATCAATAGACCAGCCGGCAGAGTGCAACTGTATACAGTCAACACCATGGGCTCCAGATTAAAGGCCAGCACTGTGCAGGATACTGCACCAGTAATGGCAATTACTGGATTAACCAGTTTGAGTCTCATGGCACCGATACAAACCAGTACAAAGGCAACAAGTGTACCCAGTACCATCATGTCGGCGATACTGCTAAAAGGCACAAAGCCAGCGATACCGGCCACTATCAAGCCATTCAAAACAATACCTAGTATGGGATTGCCTTTGACTGTCTTTTCAAATACTGGAGGGAGCAAACCGTCTTCTGCCATGTTTTTAAAGATGCGAGGACCGCCCATACAAAACACCAGCAGTACATTGAAAATACCGAGTACAGCACCAAGGGATATAAAGCGAGCAGTCCAACCTTCGCCCACACTATCGAGCAGTTTGGCTAGCGGAGCAGCGGCTTCACTACCGACAAAGAGTGCGTTGTCGTGACCATCAATCATGCAAGGAGCAAGGCCGGTAGCCACAGCCATGACCGAGATATAGAGGAAGGCAACAATGCCAACACACCAGTAAGTAGCCAGTCTTGTATCTTTGAGACTTTTAGATTCTCTTGCAAATGTATAAAGTGCATCAAAGCCCACATAAGGAAAAACGGCTGTAGCAGCACCTTTCATCACGCCTTCAAAACCATGAGGCATAAAGGGAAACCAGTTAGCAGGATTGACGTGTCTGATACCAAAAGCGAGAAACATAGTCAAAAGTGTCAGTTTTAAAATGACAAGGAAGAAATTGAGCTTAGCTGATTTAGCCACACCACCCAAAATCAAAATGGCCGAGACCAACAGGATCACACCTATAGCGACGATGTTTACACCAAAGTGAAACTGTCCATCAGTAATGACAGGACCACACCAGAAAGGATCGATTTTGATCCCAGTGGCATTTTTAAAATACTCACCCCAGGCAATCGATACAGCAGAAGCACCAAAGCTATATTCGAGGAACAAACCAAAAGCGACAATCCATGCCATTACTTCGCCAATCGAATAATAAACATAGCTATATGCCGACACACCGTGAGGCACTTTAGCGGCAAATTTTTCGTAGCAAATAGCGACAATCAATATCACCACACCAGTGATGATAAAAGAGAGGATACCGGCTGGACCAGCCTTGCCGGCGATGATACCGGGCATACTGAAGATACCAGCTCCGATGGTGGCGCCGATGCCTAAGGCTGTCAGCATGAGCCATCCAAGATGTTTAGGCATGTCCTGGACAGTGCCAAAATCATCATCAGTTGTACGACGCATCAGTGTTGTCAACAGGGACATATACTAATTCCTTAGGATCTGGCTGGCTAGAAATCAAAAATGCTAGCATAGCGCGAAGTACAGTTTTTTTTAGTAAAGAGGGCTTGGAATGAGAGTGCAGCGTGCAGCAGTCGTCGGAGCCGGAGCTATGGGCAGCGGAATAGCCTGTGTGCTCAGCCAGTGCGGCATTGAAGTCTTATTAAAAGATGTCGAGCAGCAAGCAGTAGAGCGCGGCGTCGCCAACATAAAAAGGATGTATGACTCTCGCGTCAAAAAAGGTTCAATGACCCAGGAAGAGGCAGACAAGCACTTCCTTCTTGTCAAAGGGACCACCTCTTACGATGATTTCAAGAATGTCGACCTGGTTATCGAAGCAGCCTTCGAAGAAATTTCAGTCAAACTTGATATCTTCAAAACTCTGGATGAAATTTGCCCGGCTCGCGCCATATTGGCCACCAACACATCTGCCCTTTCTGTTTCTGAAATTGCAGCTGCCACAAGCCGCCCGCAAAAAGTTCTGGGCATGCACTTCTTTAACCCAGCCCAGTTTATGAAACTGGTGGAAGTAATTCCTGGTGTCAAGACCAGCCCTGAGACAATCAAAGCGGCCCTGACCTTATGTCAGGACATGCAAAAAACACCAGTACGTGTTGAAGAATGTCCCGGATTTCTCGTCAACCGCGTCCTCTTTACTTATATGAATGAAGCGCTATACGCTCTGCAGGAGGGAGTAGCTACCCCCGAAGAAATCGACGCCAAGGTAGTTGAATTTGGTCTGCCCATGGGCCCATTTGCTCTCTTTGACATGACAGGCATTGATGTTTGCGCTCATGTCACCGAGTTTTTGTATAGTCAATATGGACCAAGATTTAAACCAGCCAGCTTGCTTGCCAAACTAGTCAAAGAAAAACAACTCGGTCAAAAGACCGGCGCTGGATTTTATGTCCATGACAAAGACGCTCCTAAGGGACAGGCAAAAACAGTCAATCCCAAACTGGCAGCAATGATTAGCGAAATCCAAAAAAGCGAACCAGCTAAAGCCAGTGGCTTTGATGTCCACAGAGTGATTTTGCCTATGCTCAACGAAGCAGTCTACTGTTTGCAAGAAGGTGTGGTGGAAGTCTCCGATATCGATCTTGCCATGCAAAATGGTTGCGGCTTTAAGCGCGGCATCGTGGCACTAGCCAAAGAAAAAGGTCTGCCCTGGTGCCTGAACGAGCTTAAAGCGATGCAAGCCCATGGCGAAGAGAGATTTAGACCATCATGGTTGATGCAAAAGCTAGTTGGTGCTGGTGTCAAAGATCTGCATGAACTGGATAAGAAACCGGTGGGCGTAGCCTAAAAAGATGTTCAAGGTATTATTTGTCCTTCTGCTCTTCTGGTTTCTCTACTTTATTCGTGAGGTTTTTCCTCCTTTTATCGTAGGTGGCATCATTGCGTACTTGCTACTGCCACTGGTCAATCAGGCCAGTGCCACCTTTAAGATCAGACCAGGACTGGCTGTCGCTATCATATATGTACTGGCTCTGGCTCTAATTATCGGAGCCAGCGGCTGGTTTGGCCACTCCATTATCGAGCAATTTACAGCTCTAGCTGCCCAGCGCAAAGAGATAATCACCAATCTGGTGCAACAACTCTCCCAGGGCTTTAACTGGCAGTTAGATGTCGAGCGCACAGCCGAAGAGCTCACAGCCAGCATCGAACAAAATATCGGCTCCCCTGAAGAAATCGTGCACCTGGGCGGACTGTTATCTAAGAGCTTGCTCTCCGTTTTGGTCTGCGTAGTTTCATCTATCTATCTCATTATCGACAGTCGCAGTGTAGGTAATTTTTGTCTGCGTTTTATCCCTGTCGAAAAACACGAGACAGTTAAAAAATTATCCTCACAGATGAACACTATGCTCAGTCGCTATGTACGCGGGCAGCTCTTTCTTGTGATGCTGATGTCAGCGGTTGCCTATGGCATTTTGCACTTCTGGCTGCATATCAAATACTCACTGTTGATAGCAATTTTGAGTGGCTTCTTAGAGATCATTCCTGTCCTGGGTCCATTTTTTGCCATCACTATTGCCACTATCGTCGGTGTCGCCGATAAAGGTGTGGATGTTGCCATCTTTATCATCCTGGGCTTTTGGGTAGCTCGACTGGTCGAAGATTACGTCATCGTGCCACGCTTTATCGGGCACGCTGTCAAACTGCATCCACTAGCAATTATCTTTGCTGTACTCTGTGGTGAGGTCATGGCAGGCGCTCTCGGTATGCTGATAGCAATACCAGTGGCGGCTTCTATCAAAGAAATCATCGACTTCCTCTATCCAGCGCCAGGCAAAGAAAGCAGTATCGATGTGACCAAAAGCGATACTCCTGAAAGTGTCTCCGACAAAATTGCCCAGGCAGTGGCAGATCAAGAGAGCAAATCAAACACTGAGCAAGACAAAGACCAGTAATTAAGTTAGCAAAAGACAATAAGCGCTAAAATTACTGGCTGTGCCTTACCAGTGAGTGATAAAAATGCGCCTTTATAAATCCGGGATACTGACTGCTATCAGTCTGGCGCTAATGGCGCAGGTCAATTGTCAGGCATCTGAGCCACTGCCAATTGCCAAATCTGAAACAGCCCAGTCAGAGCAAAAGTCCACACTGGCTCCCTGGGAGCAGCTGATGGAAAAGTCCACAGAAGCCCATAACAAAAATCAATTTGACTCAGCGCTCAGTCTAGCCAGACAGGCACTAAAGATTTTGCAAGATGGCGGCAAACGTGACCGCGATTTGACATTTGTGATGGAGACTGTCGGTCTCTTTACCTATGAAAAGGGCAATTACAAAGAAGCAGACGAAATCATTGAACGCGCGATGGAAATCAATATCGCGCTCTCAGGTCGCAAAAGCAGAGTAGTCGTAAACAACCTCAATATGCTCGGTCGCATCAAACGACACGAAAAAGACTTGCCCGAAGCAAAAAAGCTAACTCAGGAAGCAATTACCATTGCCTCTCAGTTAAAGGACAACGGCACTCCTGACGAAGCCACTCTCACTCATAATCTCGGTCGTATCTATCAGGAAGAAAACGACTTTGAACATGCCAAAGAATGTTATTTAAAAGCAATCGAGCTGACAGAAAAAGCCGGCAAAACAAATACAGACGCTTATGTAACCTACAAACAAAACCTGGGCACACTCTATCTCAAAAATGGCAACTTAGACAAAGCAAAAGAGCTGATGGATAGTAGTCTTAAGCTCAAAGAATCGCTGGGTCATGCAAATGATAAAAACACTGCATTTATTAAAGGCAATCTGGCTCAAGTCGCAATCAAGCAAGGCGACACCGAAAGAGCCAAAGAACTCTACAAAGGCGCCATCGGTATTCTCGCCAAAGGTGTAGACCCCAACAAGCAGCATCTGGCCAAGTTTATGGATGCATACGGCGACTTGTTAGATGACATCAATAACCCCCAGACAAAAACCACTAAAACAGTTTCTAAGGCCATAACTGATAGAGACCTGGGCGAAAACGTCACCTTTGAACAAATCAAAAACGAGCCCTATTTACCACCACTCAACTTCAAGCCTTCCATAATCAAGCTTTTGGTCAAAAAAAATCCAGAAAATCTGCTCACTGATTTTAAGAGTGACCCAATTGAAGCAGCAAAACAAATCAAAAACGCGCCGCTTTTTGTGTTTGCCTACCTATCTATGATTACTAAGCATCTAGAAAACGGCACCCGTCCAACGTTTATCAGTCCAGACGAATGGAATATCACAGTAGAGAAATGGAAAAAAGAACGCGCAAACGAAAACAACTTGCGTCGTGACAACTCGGCACTACTTTATTCCATTCATCCTGAGTTAGGCATGGCAGAAGTAGAGCGGATACAGCGCAGAAACGAACTGAGAGCTAAAGTCACAAATCTACTCAATAACAACCCTAAAAACGCCACTAACAGCAACACCAGGGGTCAAGCGCTGATACCGGATGCGGTATTACAAAGTGCCATCGCTAGCAGCCAAGATGGACTAAAAGCCTACAATCTACACAATACCCAAATTACCTTTCCAAAATCTTGGATGATACAAACAAAAGAGAACTCAATTACAGCAAGCATACTGAGCGGCGCTATAACTAGCTCTCTTTCGGTGCAAAAGTTTGATAGCGAGCAAAACCTGGATGAATATATCGCCGGACTAAAAAGCGGTCTGGCAAAAGGTCTTGGTATTGGCTTAAACGAAATCAAAACATCAAACGTCGGCGAAGGTAAACTGGGCAATCTCAAATGCAAACAGAGCACATACACCTTTGACCTTGTATTTACTCACTCCATGGAAATATCTATCCTGAGTAAAGATAAAACGATCTATTGCCTGATCCTTACGAGACCAGAACAAGTTACAACTAAGGTGCAACCAATTTTCTCTGCCATTAAAGACTCTGTTGTAATCAAATAATGACTCTGATTTAGTGCAGTAATAATCCCATTGCCTCAGGTAGTTCTCCCATAGCACAGCCGGACATGTGCGCATATCATATCGCCACAGAGTATGGGGATATTAGATGGTCGCAACCTTAGGCACGCCCAAAACACTGACTCCATCAAAAGCCGCGCCAAAATCTGCCGGCTGGCATGCACTGACTGCCACCTTTATAGGTGAAGGCTTTGATGCCATGGACGCCAGCATTTATTTCATTGCAATGTTTCCGGCACTGTCAGAGTTGCTCCATACCAAAGACGCAGCAACAGTAGGTTGGCACGGCTCAATCATATTGGCAATATTTATGCTGGGCTGGTCACTTGGCTCGATTGCATCGGGCTGGGCGGCTGACCGTTTTGGACGTGTCAAGACAATGATCTGGACGATCATCCTCTATGCGGTGGCCACCGCACTATGTGCCACAGCACAAAGCTGGTGGGACTTTGGCATTTACAGGTTTTTTGTAGGGCTGGGCATTGGTGGCGAAATAGCTGTCGGTGGCGTAGTCCTGGCCGAAGCATGGACCGGTCCCAGAAGACGCTGGGCTCTGGCTGTCATGCAAACTAGTTTTGGTGCAGGTTGTCTGCTTTGTAGTTTATGCAATTTGAGTACTGGCTCTCTTGGCTGGCGTTGGCTATTTTTAATGGGTCTGGCTCCTGCATTTACGACACTCTACATGCGCCTCAAGCTATCCGAGTCAACATCATTTAAGGAGCTGCACGCAAAGCGCCGCGAGCTGACAACCAAAGTAAAAGAAGCTCTCACAAACGCCGAAAGGGATACGCTCAAAAATCCACTGCTTGTAGCTTTTAACGAACAAAATAGAGTCAATACAATTGTCTGCACAGTCGGCGCTGGAGCGGCCATCATAGGCTACTGGGCATGCCTATCCTGGATGTCACCCTGGATCAATCAATTGACAGGCACAGAGGCTGTTAACGAGCGCAGTGCAGCGAGTTTTTATATGGGTATTGGCGGCATCCTCGGCACGCTGTTTACGCCGCTTTTGATCAAATGGCTGGGCTTTAGACGCTCGATGCAGCTTGGCTTTATCGCATCATTTTTGCCGACCATCCTGATGTATTTGACGGTCAAATCGTACACTCCGGATCTCAATATCTGGGCCCTGGTGATTGGCTTTGGCGCCTACAGTCCGTTTCTTGTAGTGACCATCTATTCACTAGAGATTTTTGCTACCAATGTACTGGGCTCGGTCTCTGGCATTATGTGGAGTGGAGGGCGCATTTTAGCGGCTATAGCTGGGCTTTTTACAGGACCAATAATCCTCTTTTTTCACGGCTCCTATGCATATGCGGCCGCTACAATTTCGCTGGTTTATCTCACCGGTATCGTGGCTGCACATTTTGTCAAAGAGCCAGCCAAAGCCTTTGTTGAGAGTATTGACTGACTAACCTTTGGTAAAGCCAAAGTGAATAATAGCGGCAATTGCGCAGCCATAAGCGACCACACCAAAAGCCAGATGTATTGGTCTTAGACGACTAAACCTTAAAATACCCAGATAAAAGCTCGCCGCACTGAGCGCCACAATTGCCGATACCATTGTGCCTGTATCCAGACGCCAGTCAGTAAAAGCCACCAAAAGCTACAGGGAAGCAACTCTGAAACACCAGCGCGCCGCTGATATTACCCAATGCCAGAGTATCCTTTCTAGCTCTCAGCCAGAGCACACTGTTGATTTTTTCGGGTAGCTCCGTGGCAATCGGACAGACAATTAATGACAGCACAAGCGGCGGAATATGAAAATCATCAGATAGATTTTGAATACCCTGAACGAACATATAAGCACCGCCACTGATACCAGCGAGGCCAAAGAATATTTGAGGCACAATCAGTCTCAAACGCTCCGAGCCGACCGTAGCAAATACCCGACTGAGATAGAGAGACTCCGGCGCTACGCCCACTTCACCTTCATGCTGAAAAGACTTGTAAAGATATAGTGGATAAACAAGTAATAACAAAACTGCCACAACTGGACGGTAAAAACCCTCACTGGGCAGGAAGGAAGCGGCAATGGCAATGGAATAAGCAAGAATAAAGAACCGCAAGTCCCTCTTGATTACACCCTTTTTAATTTCCAAGCCAGCTTCCCGGCGTTTGCTCGCTGTAAACATCAAACAGGCTACGCCACATATGCCAAAAGTCAGTGTAGAAAGCATAAACGGGGCGCCTGCTATGGCTCCGATACCGACTTCGGCACCGTGCTCAGCTTTAAAAAATATTAGAGCAACTACAGGAATGAGAGTCTCAGGCAGGGCTGTACCCACCGCTGCAAGCACACTTCCCACCACTCCTTCGCTGAGTTGCAAGCGCTGCCCGAGCCACTCAATGCCATTTGTAAAGAGATCAGAGCAAGCAACAATAAAGATAAGAGTAAAAATGAGGATAACTAAGTCAAGAATCACAGTTCACACCCGGGGATCTTTCTGCGAGAATACCAGAAGTTATACAGATAGTCGAAAAATGATTTCCATCCAAGATGTTAAACATGTAGCCAAATTAGCCAGGTTAAGCCTGACTGAAGAGGAGTGTCAAAAGTACTCCGCCCAGCTATCGGACATCATGGGATTTTTTGACGAACTTCAGAGTGTGGACACTGCAGGCGTGGAGCCAATGTCCCATCCGATTGCAGCCGTAAACGTGCTGCGCGAAGACGTTGTTGAGCAGTCATTGCCTCGTGAAGTCTTAATGAAGAACGCTCCACTTACAGACGGAGCATTTTTTAAAGTGCCAAAAATAGGGGATTAAGACTATGAACACCCGATTTGTGTTTGTCACCGGTGGTGTTGTTTCCTCCTTAGGCAAAGGTATCCTGGCCGCTTCTCTGGGAAGGTTACTGAGAGCCCGTCAACTCAGTGCCAGCATTGTCAAACTAGATCCTTATCTCAATGTCGACCCGGGCACAATGAGCCCTTATCAACATGGCGAAGTCTTTGTTACTGAAGACGGTGCTGAGACTGACCTGGACTTAGGTCACTATGAGCGCTTTATCGATGTCAATCTCGGTCGGATGAACAACATCACCGCAGGCGCCATCTATAAGAGCGTCTTAGAAAAAGAACGCAAAGGCGATTATCTGGGCGGTACAGTGCAGATGATCCCCCATGTCACCAACGAAATCAAAAACTTTTTGCGCAAAGGCGCCCTGCAATCCAAAGCTCACGTCATCATCGTCGAAGTTGGCGGGACAGTCGGCGACATCGAGAGCTTGATATTCCTCGAAGCCATTAGACAGATGCGCAAAGACGTCGGTCGCGACAACTGCTGCTATATCCACGTCACGATGATCCCCGATCTCAAGACTACCAGCGAACTCAAAACCAAACCAACCCAACACAGTGTCGATACACTACGCAGCCGAGGCATCCAGCCAGACATCCTGGCTTGCCGCACAGAGCGCAACATCGGTACATCAATCCGCGAAAAACTCTCACTCTTTACCGACGTCGACCTCAACTGCGTGATTCAGTGCAGAGACGTGCAACATCTCTATGAAGTACCACTGAGACTGGAAGAAGAAGGTCTGGCGGAGCGTGTCCTGGAAAAACTAAGACTGCCCAACATGGAGCCGGACTTAGACGCCTGGAAAAATCTTGTCGAACGTGTCAAAAATCCAACCAAGCAAGTCACTGTAGCCATAGTCGGCAAATATGTAATGCTATCTGATGCTTACATCTCGGTTGTCGAGTCGCTCAAGCATGCTGGAGCGGCTCTCTCCACTCAAGTCAATATCAAATGGGTACTCTCCGAAGACATCGAAAAGAACGGCTGCGAAGCTTATCTCACCGGTGTTGACGGCATACTTGTACCAGGCGGCTTTGGCGATCGTGGTATCGAAGGCAAAGTCAGTGCCGCTGGTTATGCCAGAGAGCACAAACTCCCTTATCTGGGACTGTGCCTGGGCATGCAGATAGCCGTAATCGAATTTGCTCGCAATGTAGCAAAAATGGAAAAAGCCCACTCCACAGAATTTGACGCTAAATCACCTTATCCAGTTATCGATCTGATGCCAGATCAGCACAATGTCACCCACAAAGGCGGCACGATGCGCCTGGGCAAATATCCCTGCACACTCAAAGCAGGTACTGTGGCAGCCCGCGTCTACGGCACCACCGAGATATCTGAGAGACACCGCCACCGCTATGAGGTCAACAACGATCTCAGAGCCGAGCTTGCCAAAAACGGCCTGGTCTTTAGTGGCTTGTCACCCGACGAACGTCTCGTTGAGATGATCGAACTCACCGACCATCCTTACTTTGTCGCCTGTCAGTTTCACCCTGAGCTAAAGAGCCGTCCAGACAAACCGCATCCGCTCTTTGTCGGACTGGTCGAGGCCATGATTAAACACTCTGAATTAAACGGTGGCGGCAAAAAATCTGATGCCGAAAACGCAAAAGAACAAAAAGCCAATGCTGAAAAAGCCAGTGCCGAAAATGCCAAGGCTGTATCAGTCAAAGCCGCTCAAAAAGCTCAAGCCTGACCTACAAGCAGCTTAAATCGAGACTGAATCAAGCCCACAATATTGCAGGGGCTTTGAGTAATCTAGCATCAGCTGCCACATACAGAGGATGACGCGGCTGCATTTTGCCAGTCATACCGATATGCAAAGCGCGACTTTTATCCACCATAGCCAAAACCTGACTGACTCGTCCCGGCTTAAATACTGCATGATTGCCCCAGGCAAGCAGAGTAGCCCTGGCACTAGACTGAGTCAATTGCAAATAGTGATCGTTTTGCCGCCCCCAGAGCGCGCCGACAGGATCGCGACAGGCCATTAACTCAGCGGGATAGGGCGTGCAATATGCATAGAGATTGCTCACCATAAAGCCATCATAGCCATTGTTGCGCGCCAGTCGACCACAACTGGCAATGGTCGGATCGTCAAAATGCTCATCGGCATTGGATGGATTGAGCATAATTATGGAGAGGTAATTTTGGTGCGCGCGCTCGCTAAAATTACGCCAGAGCACATAGCGATATCTGCGCCCGCGATCAAAAATCGCGCCACTGCTGGTGGACAGGCGCTCCATAAATGCAACTATGTCGCAATCAGTCGGTACCGTCATTGATGGCGTAACCACTATTGGTATCCTGTCTTATGGCCGGTTGCGCGTCGTTACTGCCGGTGCGCAGACTGTTAGAGTTAGAGCTAGCACCGGACTGAGCCTCATGATTGCCGGTAGCGCGTCCGCCGACACTCGCCAAATGCGGAGGCGGTGGAGCGGTAACACCCTGGCTGCGATCAAACTCAGGCACAACCGCTTTGCGCTCCAGTTGCTTAAGCGGCTTGAGGATAAACATACAAAGAGCAGCCGATGTAATCACCATCAAACAGAGCGCCAGGGGATAGCCGTAATACCAGTTTAGCTCTGGCATATTAAATGGCGAGGCATCACCATTAAAGTTCATACCATAGATGCCTGCCACCAGTGTTGGTGGCGCACATATGGTTGTGATGACAGTTAGCACCTTCATTACTTCAGATAAACGATTGCTGATACTCGAGAGATAAACATCCATCAAATCAGAACATAGCTCACGATAAGTATCGATAAAATCAGTAATCTGGATGACGTGATCATGGCTGTCGCGCATGTGCAAAAGAGTGTCTGGCGTAAAATAGTCTGGCGCCATGCGCATCATTGAGCTTATCGCCTCTCTCATCGGAAAGAGTGTGCGACGCATACTCAGTAGTTCACGCTTGACCAGGTGCAAAGCACTTACTGTGCGCTTATTGGGATTGTCGAGGATGTCGTCTTCCAGGGCTTCTAACTTTTCGCCAAAATATTCAAGCACAGGATAGTAGCAGTCAATCACACTATCGATGATTGCATAGGCTAGATAATCTGCACCGGACTGCCGGAGCCGTCCCTGCCCTTTACGGATGCGCTCAAGCACTGGTCTTGTGGCGTCAATTGGTCCTTCCTGAAAGGTCAGGACAAAGTTTTTGCCAAAATACAAACTGACCTGCTCCGATACCAGCTCAGTTTTGGCTTCCATCATATGAGCAATAAAAAAACAGCCGTCATCATATTGCTCAAACTTAGCACGCTGGTGCACAGTAACAATGTCTTCAATGGCAAGTGGGTGAATTTTAAAAAGCTCAGCAAGCCATTTGATTTTTTGAGAGCTACCCAGTCCTTCTACATTGAGCCAGAGCACTGGATACTTGCCCATCAAAGGCACAATGCGCATCATCTCGACGTTATGCTCTTCGATTAACTTCTCGCCGTCATAAGCGACAAGTGTAATAACAGACTGCGCCGCATCGGGATCAAACGTAACGGATTCGGGAGCGAGCCCCGTCACCGTATACGGTATCGTCATGGTTTTTCTAATTGTTTTACGGATCGTTCTGCGATGCGTCACTGATAATCTCCAACCACTTAAATCTTAAAAAGTATTCCCACACGCTAGCACCCGGGATAAGATTAGTATACAAAAGTGCCCCAGGCAAGCCAGGCAATACCATATATAGCGATTGCCGAGCCCTCAAGCATAGCCAAAAGGAAACAATGACTACTCCTCTTGCCAGCGTCGGCTTTAAGACTTTTAGCCCAGAAGAATCACTGCAACTAGCCACAGTTGTAGCCGAAAAAGGGCAGCGCATCGGCACAGCCGAAGGCTATTATGTGGCTTTAACAACGGATACTGGCTCACAACTTTGGGCCAAACTGGACGAACAAAATCGTCCTTATGCCATTACGCCTCATTATCAGGGCAAGTCACGCAATACAGTTTTGCTGGCTCAGCGCATCAAATATAGCAACAAACCCCTGGACGGGCGGTTTTTGTGCTGGATCAACCCCAATCAAAACACTCCCGGGATTGGCGGTTTGCCCGGTGACTACACCATTATCTTTGAAAGCCCTGACTACGCCTATTATAGTTTTATGGAAGTACCCTGCCAGGCTGTCGTGCAGTTTACAGCGACAGCTCGCGACCTGGCAATATTTAGCTCGGTACAAGACTATAACAACTATCCCAACCGCATCTGTGATGTCTCCACAGCCATGAACAGCTCAACAACGGCAGGAGCTGAGCCCGCTTATCATCCCGAGATTTATCTATGCGGCACGGTGGAAGAGACTCAAGTCCTCGAAAACCCGCTTACACACTACTATTTTCAGTGGGCCCTGGTAAAAGTAGGTAATGGCTATTTTGACGTTTGCGCTGACACAGCCATGCTCGAAGCGCCAATGACAAAAGGCGGCGTCATTGCCGGCAACTTCTATGTCTCAGGCAAATTGATCCTCGAATAAAAAACAACTGAGCGGTCGATTACTAGACTGCTGGCTCGATTTCATGACTGGAGCGGTGATCAAGAGAGCGCCAGATAGACATAGCCCAGGTCTGTTCGCCTTCAGTCTCAAAACATATCGTGACCTGGGCAAAAGTGCCAGCAGCAGCCGAAACACCGCGCAGCATCCAAAAAGACGCATCTTCTTCTTCAATTTTTTCAAAAAAGGCGCGACCCAGTACACGGCCGCGTTCATAGCTCATTGGATCATCAAAAACTCTGATCTTATGCAGGATTTCTTCAGCCGATAGCGGTTGACCACTGTTGTCAGAGGCAGACATGCAGGTCACTCTAACGTTTTTGGTCTCGTCATAAGCCAAAAATGTCTGACCCTCTTCCATTTCTTCAACAAATGTCCCTGGCAAGGCTACAGACCAGCCACCACCAAGGTTTTTGCGTACATCTTTGCGACGATAACCAATCAAATTATTCTCGCCCAAAAGCATTTCAGCCTTTTCAGCGTTTTCTTCTATCAGCTCACTTAGCTCATAGTTTGCGCCCATAAAGCCGATGATTTCATCCCACTCTCTCCAGGGATAAGCAAGGTCTGGATCAAGGCCATAAGCACTATCAAGATGTTGCAAAATTGACTCAAGGAGCTCAGCTTCAGCCTCAGTAAGCGGCTCGCGCCAGCGCAGAGCGTTCCACATGTAGCAGAGGGCACGTCCCAGGTGATACTCGGCACCATGACCATCTTCCCACCAGGGAAAAATATCATTACCCCGAGTCGGGTCTTCTATAACCGAGGTAAGCCACTGGCTGTCACGCGGTCCTAGCTGAGTCAAAATGGGCTGCGGCACATCAAATTGATGACCATCAAATGGCATAGCCAGATGAAACTTGGCACCATCACGTGACAGCTCTACAACACGCCGACTGAGAGCACCCATCCAGCTATTAAACTCGTCATAAAGCCGGGTCTTGTCGCCTGTCTCAAAAAAACCAGTCTCATCAAGACAGCCATCATCCTCGTCTGAGATCCAGTCAAGACCATAGACCTGACCCATTTTGCGCAGTAAATCGCAGACAAAAATATGATAGCCAGGACCTGCCGACGATGTGGCGGCAGCCACCAGAAGCTCATCGGGAGCTGTCGGCGAAAGCATCATCGGCTCAGCGCCTGGATGCAAAAGCATCATCAAACAGGGCAAACCTTCGTCATCTTCGGTCCACTGCGACCATTCCAACTCCTCAAAAGCGACGTTAGAGATCCAGCGTTCAAATTCTTCCAGCTTGGGTCGATCAAAAATCAAATTGGATTCGGGGTTTTGTGCTGCCTTAGCCGGCGCAAACCTGCCTTTTAAATACAATCCAAGACTCATGATGACCTCCGCTTAAGATTTTACTACTGACCCTGAGCATTGAGGCAATATCAAAGGCTGCATTAAGACAAGTAATCAAAAAGCCAAGATTAAGGCGCACTTAAGCCCCAGCAATATGCTCACAAGGTCCTATGTTAGTTCGCGATGCTGACGCCACTCTGTTTTATCAATATTGCGAAAGTCCTGCTCCCGGGCAATAAGTGAGAGATAGCGCTCCAGGTGCAAAAGCTCGTAATCCGATGTCTGACCTAAATACTGCTTGACGATGACGGCGTTGCCATACTGCAAACTGACTTTACGCAACTCATCATCAACTATCAGGACACGATTGAGTGACAGTCCGTTTTTTTCGATGCGACGCAAGTCCTTTAAGTAGTAAGGCTCTTTTTTAAAATGGTCGAAGCGGTGGGTGCAACGTTCTCTGTCCCAGACAAAGAGCGGATCCCCAAAACCTTTCATCAGTTGACGGCAAATCGGTCCGACATAACTAATCGTGGCTGACGACCAGAAACCAAGTGTGTATTCGCTCTCTAAATTACCGAGGAAGTCCCGGGCATGCGGACGAAAATACACAAAATAAGGGCCAAGTAGCATGTCATAGTCGCGCTCCAATGGCTCAGTAACACCCCTTATAAGGGTTTCGTCCAGATCCAAAATTAAGAGCGGTTTGTCCATGGAATTACCCAGATGCTTACCTAGCATATCGTAAAATAGCTGCTTATACGGATACTTACTATGCGGTCAATAAAGTGCTGACAAAACGGCTTACCCCAAGAGCATTGCTTACTGGTTTTGCTACGGCAATGGCATTGCTCACAGCTGCGCCCAGTCAGCCAGCCACCCCGTCACTTGCCAGAGGTGTGCGCACATCGGGTATGCGGCGCTATTTAGTCCACATCAAAACAAAAATGACCGTCCCCCCGGGTGGTTTTAGACAAGTCAGAGTCTGGCATGCGCTGCCGACTCCCACCGCCTGGAGCCGCACTGAGCGTATGCCACCTTTGACGGCGCTGAGTTATACCCCTGGCACCGCTCGCTTTGAACTAGAAAAAGACAAACGTTCAGGGCACATATACTTTGAGCAAAACACAGGCCTCAGCCCCGGCAATGTTTTAGAGTTCACAACCAATTTTGAATTTTTTTCGGCCAACCGAACCTTTGATACAGGCTCGATTGCCGCTAGCTGGTCACAATACAAAAACACTGATTTTGCAGGAGCTGATGCCAGAGTCGCTATAAATCCCACTCTGGCAAAAATCGCCGACTCAATTAAATCTTCTAGTGACCCTATCAGCTTTGTCAAAAACGCTTGTGACTGGGTGGCTAAAAACCTCACTTATGATGATACTGTCGGCTGGCCTGCCGATGATGTAGCTTCCACGATGCGCTACAAACGCGGTCACTGCGGGCACTTCACCAATGTTTTTAAACAACTATGTATGCAAGCCGGTATACCTTACCGAGCCGTCTGGGGGCTGGCTCTGGACGATGCAGCGTCTATAGCCTCGATGCACAAAACAACAGATAATTACACTTATTGCCATACCTGGTCTGAGGTCAACTTCCCTTACACCGGTTGGGTAGAAGTGGACCCTCTGCACGCTGGCGACTATTTTAATCAGCCCGCCAAACTGGTGCAAAACAACACATGCTTCCAAAATTGCTCTGTCTGGGTAACTGAAAACGGCAAACCATCACGTATGCCAAATTGGGACAGAAACAGCGGCAAATGGGACTTTAACACCACCACAAAAGTGACATTTGAAGAACGCTAAAAAAATACCACCGCTGGCTAGTGCCACCGGTGGTATTACATTTTGGCTTTGACTATTATTTGCTGATGGGCAGAGCGCCAACAGTTTCTTTAGGCAAAATCTGCTCAACAGTCAAAATCTTGAGATCGGCTTTGTTAGCCGCTGGCTTATTACCGAGGTAATCCTGGATAAAGCGTGAGGGCTTTTTGTAGGACACTTCGATGTATTGAGTTTGACCTTGACCGCGTGGGCAATCTTTGAGCAATGAGCTGATGTCCTTAAAAGGTACATAGGCTTGATCTGGATCAGCCTCTGGTGACTCTTCGGTACGTTTTTTGATAACGTCACGTTCTACCA
This sequence comes from Candidatus Obscuribacter sp., assembly GCA_016718315.1. GTDB lineage: Bacteria > Cyanobacteriota > Vampirovibrionia > Obscuribacterales > Obscuribacteraceae > Obscuribacter. Next base: position 405,540 of record JADKDV010000002.1, read on the forward strand.
CTACACCATCAACATAAGGGATGAGGATTGGTTGAGCGTCTTTCCAGATAGCAGCGCGACGCAGTTGACCTTGATAACGGACATAGATGACTGGTGCTACATAGCAACCTTCAAACTTTTTAGCTAGTTTGGGGCAGTCTTTGTTCCATTCCCAGTCAGACTCAAGCGTAGCTGCCGGCATAGAGTCGATAGCTTCAGCTTTTGCGAGAAACTGGCGAATAATCAGTTCGTTTGATTGCTTCCAGTTTGAAATGAAGACTTCTGAATCGTAATCCATACTGGCGTCTTCACTGTATTGAGGGTCTTGAATTACAGCACCAAGGCTTTTGACAAGAGCGCTCAACTCGACTTCAGACTCTTCTGCAAAGAAGGCTGGTCGGCGATAGTTAAGCGAAAAAACTATATGTGGATAGGGAGGAGCGGTAGGATCGTTCTTCTCGAACGTCTTTACGTCCTCTTCGGCATTTTCGAAATAGGAAAACGAAAATTGCACGCCTGTATAAGGGTGATGATAGTAGGCGTCGTTTTCCTCGCACTCGTAATTGGCTCTTTCGGCGAAATACTTGCTAAACGCTTCTCTAGTCAACGCCTTTTTGCTGGACTTTGCAAAAATGTAGACGTCATAACTCATATCCGAAATTGCCTCCGGGCGAAATACCTTAAGATTGACACTATATCAGCTACAGTCTAAAGCGTGTAGAAGTTGGCTGAAATAAGCTAAACACTTAGTTTCCAACTACAGATTAAACGTTGTAAATACTAGTCAAGATCTGTATACTGCCTGGTCCTAGAGGAATAGTAGGAGCAGGCTTTGCTGGACTTTACAGCAGCAATTGCAAACAATCAGTCACATGGATACCGCCAAGTCAGCTAAATGACCAAGGTTAATCTTCCTCGCTATTTCGTAAGCCGCGCCGACAGCCCGCCCGCTGTCACGCTGGCAGAGCAGTTTATCCCTTTACATGCCCTAGATAACTTTTTTGCCGGCGGCAGACATTTACAAGAGCAAGAGTGGATTGTATCCATGGATGCCTCTGGTGTCCTGCGCGCCACAAATGGCGACAATATCGATACTCTGGGCAATGACATCCAGACCCAGATTGCTTTTAGCGAAGTGGCCAACGAAGGAAAAATTAGATTAGTCGAAACTACAGAGTTTTACCTCTTTAACATTCAACTTATGGAGCAAGCTGCTGGCTCCCCTGGATTAAATGATCCTGTTTATTTGTATGGCACTTTGCATGGACCCTACCCTCAATCTGCCGGCGGCGAGGCCCTGGCGGTAGACGGTCAGCTCACTGTGACCCGGGCGGACCTGCTTGACGCTCTGGTGCAGGGTGCCAAGTATAAGTTTAAAGCCCAGGGTGGCGGAGCGGATGAGGGCACGACAACTGGCATGTACCACATGGTGCTTGCTGGCGATTGCAATGAAGAAACCATAAGAGGAGCGGGTTATATATTTGCCTATCCACTCTTGCCACCAGATATGATGCTATACGGCTCCAGCAATGAAATGCTAATAAGTCAGTATCTCTATGACATCCTCTCTGGTATTAGAGACGATCTGGAGGAAGAAAACCTCAAGCTGCCCCTGCGCAAGATGCATTTACCAGTACCAAATAGAATGGCCATCGAGCATGATCTGGAAGCACAGGGTTATATGATCAAAGGCGACACAGCTATACGCAAACCCAGTGCCAGTGGCGGCTTGCAAGGCATGGTACAGTCGGTCTTTGGCTCCGGGCGCCAGGACAAACTGGAGCTACCGGCGCAAGGCAGTCTCACTGATTTTATCAATCTGACAGAACAAGTTATAAACTCCATACCAGGATGGCCACCTGAGCGTACCCGGATTATGCGCGGCAAAATATTACCCGCATCGTCAGAAGTGCGCATGCGCGCCAAAGGCACTACCGCACTAAGACCGCGTGAGATAAAAATACCGCACTCAAGCTCAGCACCGGCTCCAGCTGTAAACAGCCCCAGTACCACAGGCGGTGCCAGAGCAAGACAGCAACCACCTGGTTGGATGCATGATTTTATTGCGCAGCATCAAGGCAAAGACGACAAAGGTTGGGTCAAACTGACAGAATCCACGGGTCACAGTGGCACAGTCAGCAACAATAAATTTAAGGGTTCAACCTTTAGCTATACATCAAATACTTCTTACTGTTCAGACAAAGTCAAACCAGGCTGGATGGACGACTTTGACCAAACTGACACTGCCAATGGGGCTATCGAGCCCAGAGCGCAGCCGCCCGCACAAACTCAGCCCAAACGCCAGGAAACTCCCGCACCAGCACCAAAACCAGCTCAAGATCCAAATAAAAACGACAAACCAAAGCAAAGTCCAAATCCTGATTGGATGAAAGACTTTGAGTAACACCAACTAGAGGCAAAGCAATGGGACACAAACACGAAAGACCCGTAGAACCCTTTTCTGACTTGCACGTGGAGCACGGTCATGTCCGCGCAACACTGCTCCACGACCCTACCGTAGAAGGTCTGGACATGGCGATTTATATGGACGGGTCGGCCAGTATGAGTGGCGACTATACCTATAAGAAGAAGTACAACAGCCTGTTTGATTGGTTTTTTGGCCGCAACGAGCAAACTATGCCAAACAATGTCGAGCCCCAGGTACAGTGGATGCTCGAATACCTGGCTACCAAAGACAGAAATGGACTCTTGCGTGTGGCTTACTGGGCCTGTGGCGCCACCGGTTGTGAAATCGAACTGGTCGGTGAATTAAAGGGTACAGACGTTAGTACTTATAAGTTTCCTGGACCGACATTCCAGGGCAAGTCAACCAACCTGGCCCCCGCTCTAAAGGATTATATTGTCTACCTGCGTAAACAAATGCAGCTAGGCTGCCGCCGGGGTTGTGCAGTATTTGTCACCGATGGCGAAATCCACGATGAAGATGACGTCAGACGCTATTGCCGCGAGATTGCCAGAGAAATCAATAATGGCAGTCTGCCCAAAATCAATTTTATCCTCGTCGGAGTTGGCGAAGGCGTCAATGAAGAACAGATGGAAGAGATTTGCCATGAGGAATATCCGGGTATAGGACACCTGTGGTGTCACCGTATTGCCGAGGAAATTAATGAAGTAGCTGAACTTGTGGCTGTGCTGGTAGATGAATCAATGACTGTGGCTGGCGGTGGTCAAATCACCGACGACAAAGGCAAAGTCCTTAAGGTCTACGAATCTCGCCTCCCAGCAGTGCTGGAGTTCCAAATCCCGGAGACAGCTAAAAGCTTTACCCTGGAAATCAACGGTCAAAGGTTTACCCAACCTATCCCCGAAGATGACGACGATGATGACGATCATCACTAATCACTAACTAGAAGTACAAATCTTGCCGAGGTTAAAATGGCTCACAAACACGAAGTGATCGTAAAACCATTTAGTGACGTCCACAACAAGGGCGGTCACATCCTGGCGACTCTACTCCATGACCCCACTGTGGAGGGTCTGGACGTCGCTTTATATATGGATGGCTCGGCAAGCATGGAAGACGAGTACGGACCCAGAGGCATTTTAGCCAAGCTGGGTCCGGTCAAAAACCAGGTTGAGCCGCAAATGCGCTGGATGCTGGAGTATCTGGCTAACAAAGACAGAGACAGCGTCCTGCGCGTGGCTTACTGGGCCACTGGAGATGGCTCCCAGATAGAAGTGGTGGGGGATCTGACCGGTGCTCAGGCACAGTCTTATAAATTTCCTGGACCTCAATTTTACGGTAAAGGCACAGTGATGCTGCCGGTGCTGCGTGACTATGTCGCCTACATCCGCAAACAAAGCGAAGCGGGTGCCAGACAGGGTCTAGCGGTAATTATCACCGATAGCCAGGTTTACGATGCCAACGACGTGCGAGCCTACTCCTCACAGGTGGCTAAAGAAATAGCGGCAGGTCGCCTGCCTCGTATTAACTTTGTCCTGGTGGGTGTGGGAGAACAGGTAGACGAAGAACAGATGGAAAAAATCTGTCATGAAGAATACGAGGGTGTAGGTCACCTCTGGTGCCACCGCATCGCCGATCGTATGGAAGAAATGGCAGAACTAGTAGCAGTGCTTGTGGATGAAACAATGACGGTGGCATCCGGTGGCAAAATCTACGATGACAAAGGCAATGTGCTCAAAATCTACGAATCCAGACTACCAGCTGTTTTAGAGTTTGATGTACCGCATGGTTGTACCAGCTTTACCCTGGAAGTTGGCGGTGAAAAATTTACCCAGCCAATCCCAGACGAAGACGATCATGACGACGACGATGACGATGATCACAATGCGCCACCCCAAGTGTTTGGTGGCACAAGTGGGGGACAGGGTCACCATCACTGATAATTACAGTATCGATTGATACACTGCTAGTACTTGGCAAAGAAGGCACTCATGTCCAGCGACAAAAAAACCGAGAAGTCGAAAGAGCATACTCATCCTTTAGAGGCAGAGCATACTCATCAAAACGGGTGCTGCGGGCATGATCATGAGCATGAACACGAGCACAAATGCTGTGGACATGACCATGAGCACGCACACGCCGACGAAAAGCATGATCACGAGCATGAACATAAAAGTGAACCGGTAAAAGCTGCTGCGACTTCTATACCAGTAAAAATCGAGCTGGGCAAAAAAGCTGCACCGGCAAAAGAACACGACCATAGCTCTTGCGGCCACGACCACAGCCACGAAGGTCACGACCACGCAAAAGAACACGACCACAGCTCTTGCGGTCATGACCACAGTCACGAAGGTCACGAACACGCAAAAGAACATGACCACAGCTCTTGCGGCCACGACCACAGCCACGAAGGTCACGACCACGCCAAAGAACACGATCACAGCTCTTGCGGCCACGACCACAGTCACGAAGGTCACGACCACGCCAAAGAACACGACCACAGCTCTTGCGGCCACGACCACAGCCACGAAGGTCACGACCACGCAAAAGAACACGACCACAGCTCTTGCGGCCACGACCACAGCCACGAAGGTCACGACCACGATCACCACGGCTGCGGTGGACACCACCATCACCACGAAAAACCCAAAGACGAACGCGTTGGTATGCGTGATGCCGAAACTGGTGGCACTGCTTGCCAGCTCAATTTAGATTTGATTTTGCCTGGCGAAACTGATCATGTAGGACGCTTTGAAAAACTAGAAGCCGCTCTAGAAGAAAGAGTCGGCATCATCGACGCTCATGTACGCAAGGACTCAGACCGCATCGAACTCTGCGTGCACTATGACCCAGAAAAAGTCCAACTAGCCCAAGTCCTAACTATGGCGCATACAGCGGGAGCTGATATTAGCAAGCGCTACAGACAGGCTGTGTGGTTTGTGCGCAACATGGACTCGGCTCAGTGCGCATACATGATTGAGTATGCTCTCAATCGCTCAAAAGGTGTATTGCAAGCCAACGTAGCTTACGCATCTGAGCGCTTGATTGTCGAATTCGACAATTCACTAATTACACCAAGACAAATTGAAGCCAGAGTAAGAGCGCTAAACTTTGAGTTGGAAGAACCAGAAAAAGGTCATGCCTGCTCATTCCACGCCCATGGTGGCGGACTGGCACCAAAACTAGAAATCCCGCTGGTAGTTGCTGCTGGCGTGCTTTTGTTTGTAGGATTTTTCCTCGCCATCCAGGACGGTGCAGGCGCACCGGTGCCCACCACTATGTATGTCCTGGCCATGGTCTGCGCTGGTATGCTGCCCATTAGAGGCGCATACTTCTCCATCAAACAGGGCATTTGCGACATCGAGACACTGATGGTGCTGGCCGCTGTGGGAGCGGCATTTACCGGTGCGTGGTTTGAAGGCGCATTTCTGCTCTTTCTCTTTAGCCTCGGTCATGGTCTTGAGCACAGAGCTATGGACAAAGCCAGACGAGCACTGGAAGAACTGGGCAAACTACGCCCAGACAAAGCCCGAGTAAAAATCGATGGTGAGATCAAAGAGATGCTCGTCAACGAAGTCAAACGCGGAGATATCGTTGTAGTCAGACCAGGAGATCGTGTCCCTCTCGATGGCACCATCCTCAATGGCAGCTCTTCTCTAGACCAGGCCACTATCACTGGTGAATCTGTTCCAGTGGCAAAAGGTCCCGGAGACCAGGTATTTGCTGGCACTATTAACAGTGAAGGCGCACTGGAAATAGAAGTAACAAAACTCTCCGGCGAATCTATCCTTGCCCGCATCATCGACATGGTGGCAGAAGCCGAAGCTCAAAAGAGTCCAACTCAAAGACTGGCACAAAAGATGGAAAGAAAGTTTGTGCCAATTGTGCTCGTGTGCGCTCCGGCGCTCACGGTAGCACTATTGATGATGGGAGAGACCTTCCAGACAGCACTGCTCAGAGGCATCTCACTACTGGTAGCAGCATCGCCCTGTGCCCTGGCTATCGCCACACCAGCGGCAGTACTGGCCGCAGTTACCAGAGCGGCGCGCGGTGGTGTACTGATCAAAGGTGGTGCTTATCTAGAATCCCTAGGCAAAGTCTCAGCTATTGCCTTTGACAAGACAGGCACATTGACTATCGGCAAGCCCAAAATCATGAGTGTGGTGCCCTCTACCGGAGTGAGTGAAGAGACCTTGCTGATTCAGGCAGCCTCTGCCGAATCCCACTCATCACACCCGATTGCCATTGCCATCGTGGACGGTGCCCGCGCTAGAGGTCTAGCTATCGATAGTGCCGAGAGTAGCGAAGCCATCCATGGTAAAGGACTGAGATCAACTGTCAAAGGTAAAACCATCACAGTTGGTAGCCTGGCTCTATTTAAAGATGACAATCTGCCAGAGTCAATTAAAACAGCCTCGGCAGAACTGGAAGCAAAGGGACAAACCATAATGGTTATCCGCCAGGATGCAGAATATCTTGGTGTACTGGGCGTTGCTGACGAAGTACGCAAAGAAACAAAAGATGTTATCGATCAACTCAAACGACTGGGTATCGCTCAAAACATTATGCTATCTGGCGACAACATCACTGTAGCTAGGGCAATCGGCAAAGAGCTGCATATGGATGAAGTCAAAGCACCACTTTTGCCTGATGAAAAAGTAGCAGCCATACGCAGCCTGGCAAAACAAGAAAACGTAGCCATGATCGGAGATGGCGTCAACGATGCACCAGCTCTAGCCGCCGCCTCGGTTGGTATAGCGATGGGTGGCACCGGATCAGATGTGGCACTGGAAACCGCTGATATGGTACTGATGAGTGAAGGTCTCAGTCGCCTGCCCTTTGCTGTCAAGTTAGCGCGCACCGCTACCGCTACCATTAAACAAAACATGATAATGGCACTGGGCGTCAGCGCACTACTAGCAGTGGCATCCATCTTTGGATGGGTCCAAATTAGCCAAGCTGTGTTTTTGCATGAAGGCAGCACACTGCTCGTGCTAGCAAATGGACTCAGACTCTTGAGATTTAAGGCTTGAAGCCTTTTGCCACAGTGAGGCTGGCATGAAAATTGCAATACAGGTGTTATTGATAGTCGGGTTTATCCTTGCTGTCGTACTTGTAGCCTACAGCAACATCTCGTCATCAAACACAGCACCGCTCGACATGCTAGAAAAAGACAATCTAGCAAAACAAATGCTCGCCTTTAGAAAAGACTTTGACATACCAGTAGAACCCGGCGAAAACACGAGCTTTGACTTGAGTCAGTATGGGGCTTTTGAAACACATCTCACAAAAGAACAACTCAAGACCTGTGTAGACAAAATTGGATTGCAAAAGGTCGAAGGAGAGCTTGAACCGGAAGAGCGTGCCCTTGTAGACCTGCTACCTTCGCTTGCTGCGAGCTACCAGAACGAAGAAGTGGGAATCGATGCTTATCGGGGCAAGAGTCTGAAGAAAGACAAAATCCCTTTTGAATACATACTGATGTTTAATAAGCCTGCAACAGGCGAAACCTGCTTCTTCCTCACCTATCAGAATCTGCTCCTCGGCACAGACCAAGCGTCAATAACTCAAGCGGCAGCACAAGAGCCGCTGCCCGAGGCTCTCTATCAAAAGGCCAAGCAAGGCGATGCCGAAGCTCAATATAGAATAGCGAGCATCTTTGCACAAGAAGACGGTATCGCTCGCGCTCGACTGGCCAAAAGCTGGTATCTCAAAGCCGCTCAGCAAGGTCACGCCGAAGCCCAATACAGGTTGGGCAAACTATATAGCTCGGGAGATCTGGGCAAGCCCGACAATTTAGAAGCACAAAAATGGCTTAATCTCGCCATCAAAAACGGCTCCACACCAGCAAAATTGGTACTAGGTCAACTGGTGGCGACCAACGCTGTCAAAGGTGACATCGACTCCTATCTACTGGCCAGAGCCAAAAAGGACGACACCCATGCGCAGCTAGTCCTGGCCATGAACTATCTCAAGCAAAAGAAGAACGAAGAGCAAGCGATTTACTGGCTAAAACAAGCAGCATCCCACGGTGACTTTGCACCGCTTTTAGAACTAGCAAAAATATATGAGCAAAAGCCAGGCGAGAAAAACAAACAAGAAGCCCTACACTGGTACAAAGCCGCTGCCGACCTGGACTCCCATGATGCGCTCATGAAACTAGGTGATCTCAGCTGTAAGGAGCAAAAATACCGCGAAGCCTGTGACTATTATCGTCGCAGTATTATGCGAGACCACCTTGCCATTGGTCATAGTAAACACAGGGCTAGCCCTCAGAGAGCTTGTGCTGATGGAGATGCGCTGGCTAAAGCGGGTAAACTAGCCGAAGCAGCAAAGGTCTACAAAGCGATTGCAATAAAACGAAAAGCAGAAGAATGAACGAAGAGCAACTGAAAGTACTGGCAGCTGTCATCATCAAAGATGAACGCTATCTTGTCTGCCAGAGACCCAAAGCTAAGCGTCATGGTCAATGCTGGGAATTTCCTGGAGGCAAATTGGAAGGCAATGAGAGCCACCTGGACGCCGCCACAAGAGAGTTAAAAGAGGAATTAGACCTGACAGTAACCGCCGTTGGCAATTGCCTCTATAGTGCTTCAGATCCTGGCTCGCCCTTTGTCGTAGATTTTTACGAAGTGATGGTGACAGGCACACCCAAACTACTCGAACACACAGACTTGCGCTGGTTAAAACTAGAAGAACTCAGCTCAATCAATCTAGCCCCTACTGATGCGGCGTTCGTAAAGCACTTACGTCCTCACGAGCGGTAAGCCGTCCGGCCTTGAAGTCATCCAAAAAGCCCGAAACAAAAAAGTCAAAATCGTCAGACCAGGGCGTTGGATAAAGCCCGTGCCAGGCATTGGCAATAAGCGCAAGACGACATGGTGCTACAGCGTTTTTGTATAACACTTCGGATTGCTCAGAGCTAATTGTGTAATCTGCGGTACCGTGAATAATCAGAGTTGGTGGATGAGATTTGCGCAGTACCGAAGATGTATCAAGACACTTGCTCGGATACAAAATCGGCGGATATATCGATAACACCTTGGTATTGGAGGCCGCCACCTCAGGCAATGAGCTAAAAGTAGACTGCAAAATAATGGCATCAACCTTGCGATTACTTGCCAGGTAGCCAGCAACACCACCGCCTAAAGACTCACCATAGACAATCACAGGCAGATTTGCACCAGCCAGATTTTGCTTTACATAATCAAATGCCTTGAGACTATCGCGGCAGACGCCATCAAGGCTGGGCGTCCCATCACTCTGCCCAAAACCCTCATAGTCAAAGGCAAACAGTGAGTATCCCTTTTTGACAAAGTACTCCATAAGATCAGCGCAGTAAGTTAAATTGCCACCATTGCCATGACAAAAATGACCATTCCTTCGGCTTTTGATGAGCAAAATACCAGCAATGCATCTTAGTCTTGGCGTCTACTGGCAAAAATATTTCCTTAGCAGGTACATCCGCTAAATCATCGACAATGTAGCGCTCTGTTTTAAGAGGAAAGAACAAAACCTTGTTGTACAACGGCATTGCCACAAGGGGCGACATAAGCAAATATGCCATGGCAATAAAAAGCAAGGCTTGCTTTAGCCTCAACAGCATTTTTGACTGGTAGGTAGCAAACCCACCCATATATGACATCCCTCCGACTCCAGAACCAAGCTCTGTGGGCAATTCTCTAATTGTAGAGTTCTGCAACAATTTAATCTTTGACTTGCAACACTTGGCTAACTGTTGCGTCTCACTTACATCCCAAAAAACAGAGTGGAAGAAATTGGTTCGTCCGCAATAACGAGGAGCATATATAAAATGATGTCGAAACAGAGACAATTTGCCGCAGTCGCAATGATGCTGTCACTAGCCATAGGCGTCAGTAGTGCCAGTGCTGTGAGAGCCGATAGATCCGCTACAAACTCATACGGCGGGTCAACACACTCAGATAAACACACATCAGAGTACAAACAGAAGGAAGGCTTTGAAAAACGCCCTACCGACATCGTCAATACACTCAAATATAGTGAACTTGGCAAATTTACAATACTCGATGATGGTCTGACACAGGCGTTTAGCCTGGACAACGTACTTAGAGGCAAGGGTCCGCTTACACTCTTTGCCCCCACAAACGGTGCCTTTGAGCACATCCCACAAGAGGACAGAGACTCACTCTGGGCCAACAAGAAGAAGCTTGCTCAAGTGCTCAAATACCATGTGGTCGAAGGCAAGCTGACCGCCGAGGATCTCAAAGATGGCGCCAAACTCAAGACAATGGAAGGTCATGAAATTAGCGTGTCGAGAAAAGGTGACGATATTTACTTAGATAAAGCACTTGTAAAAATCACTAATATCCCAGCAGTGAACGGCGAAGTCTTTGTACTTGAAGACGTAATCATGCCTCCACTGGCAAAATAATTTACCGTAAAGCACGCTTCACTGGTAAAGTAACAACTAGTTAATATCACTCCAATGCCGAAAACCTGACCGGTACTAACAGTGGTGTTACCCAAAGAGAGACTGATTTGTCAAAGCAGATCAGTCTCTCTTCCATTCCGGCTCATTGGGCGGACTTTAGAAGCACAGCCGGATTTGTGCTCAGTCACTCTGCCCACTGTAGTAAAAAATGTGCATTTGATTTACCTTTTAAGGGCAAGTCAAACTCAGCACCAGTTTTTAAGCACTCTTTGAGTTCATCCCACTTTTCACGGGTCAACATCAAGGCAAATCCGTCTTCGACGATGTGCACTTCGTTATCGGGCAAGCCTGGCAATAGCTCGATAAACGTGCCGGCGAGTCTGGTGGCATCACTACCGGCAGGACCTACCGCATCTATTTCCGATGCGCCAGGAGGGTTCCATACCATTAAAGCATTAGCGACAGATGGCACTCCGAGCGATAACATAATTGCTGCCCCAGCAGGCACATGCCTTAAATCTTCGTGCAATTTGATACCAGCAGCTTTAGATAAATAAAGCACACACTTATCCTTTTGCCGCAACACCCCAGCATCAAAAGCCAGCAAATGAACTGATTTTGTAATAGAGCTTTTGGCTACGGTGTCGGCTTCTTCCTGTGTAAAAACGCTCTCACGCTTGCGATCACACCAGGTCAAATAAGGATAATAACGCCCGGCTTTATCCAATCTTGCCATCACCCGTGATGGTCCACTTAACTCCCAGACCTGCAACTCTGGTCCCGTCACTGGCACCGCAGCGAGAGTATCCGCAGGCAATTCGATACCATTAAAACTCTCGGCTGGCACATACAAGAGCCCTTTAAATTGTGGCGCCAAAAATTCACGCCCACTAAGGGCAGTACGCTCACCACCTCTTACTATTTTGTTTTGCTTAGCCAGGTCTGGCAATAGCCGCAAATATAACAAGGCATCCACGGGGACTTGATCATCAGTCTCTCCGGGCTCTTGCATTATGGTCATGATTACTTCGCTTTGACCATGCTTTTTTAATCCATCAGTAACTATAGACCAGGCCGAGCGCGGCGGTGTGGTTGGTAAAACATGCTTATAGATATCGATAAAGATCTCGCCGGTGACAAGCTCCTTGCGTAAGAGCTTTTTAGCCGGGGCGCTGCGTGCACTTCTAGCGTTAGCACTGCCGCTGTCTCCTTTTAGCTCCAAAAAGCCAGGCACTGCGCCAGTGTCGATTGGTGTGATCACCGGATTGGCAAAAACAGCAGAGGCAAAAGCAGCACTTCCCAATTGTGCTCCCAGACAAAGGAGTGACAGCGCTGCCAATTTACGCGCCCAAACTCTACTTGCAAACACAGAGCGCTCATGTTTATCCTGATGCACAATCCCGTCCTTTCACTTCATTACTAAAGGATAGATCTATTCTGCAGTTTTTACCTTATCAGCTCCAAAACTGTAAGACTGCACAAGGTCTTCAAACACGGGACGGACCCGGGCGGCATCGGCATCTGTATCGGCAGCTAAAATAATTAGCACCAACCAGTCTCGCTCCTCTATAAAAGCAACCAGCTCATGGTTGCCATCGGCGCCCGCAGGCAATTTGCGTACTATCGCTTGCTTACTATCGCCGAGCTTGATAGGGGGCTGGACAAAGTCATCTGCCATCACTGCGCCAGGCTTCATCATATTGACCATACCCTGGACAAGCTCATCCAGACTGCGACCTTTACGCTGCATTATCTGCGAGTAAAGCACGGTGGGATATTCTGGCCCAGGCGCATTTAGTGGCGTAAAAATCACCGGTATGCCGCGCACGGCTCCAGCCTTGGTATCCATGCGCCAGCCAGTAGGAGCAGTGAGATGGTACATGTGCCCCTTACCACCGATTATGCCACCATCAAAACTTGCAGCACCAGAATTGACGATTTTGGCTCCGGCAGATGGTGAGGATTTGGCAGTTGGTTTGGGCTTTGCTTTTGCCGACCTGGCGGGTGACGACTTGCTTGGCGCGGCAGTAGCGCTGCCACTGGTTATAAGAGCACCAAAGGCAAATAACATAAGGGACAAACGGAGAGAACTGAGAATTAGTTTGTCCATATTAACCAACATAACTCAATTGCCAGGATACTCCAAATCTATCATTGACCCAACAATAACGCTTGCTAAATGGATACTCGTCTGGCGGCATCAGCACTTCACCACCTTCGGTCAGGCTATGGTAAGCATTATCCAGCTCTTCAATCGAATCACAATGAACAAATAGCGACATCGATGGCGTAAATCCAAAGTGGTGCTTAACCGGACTGTCTATTGCCATAAAAACTGTGCCCTTGAGAGTAAAGGCTGCTTGAGCTACTGCCCCTGGCTGCTCAGGACTGGAGGCACCACTGTGATCCACTTTAACAATAGTCGAATCAGCAAAGAGCGACGTATAAAAGTTGATTGCTTCCTCTGCTCTGCCATCAAACATCAAAAATGTGGCGATTTTTTGTGTGCTCACTTTGCTATTACCTGTCCGCAGTTACAGCACAATTATAAAACAAAAGAGCGATGTCTTGACTCTGATACCACTAGCGCCACCATGACTCATTATTCAGAGCAGAATAAAGTCCATTTTTATAAATCGCGCAACGTCAAATTTAGAAGCCAGAATACCAAGGTGTACCTGCCAAGAACCGCCGACGCAATAGTTCAACAAAAAAATCCACGATATTGTAGACTATCAAAAAGGCGTCCCCTATTCAACGCATGGTCAAAATTATGCAAAAGCGGCGCCATGACAATAATCAATCAATCCAATATTCCGGAAAATACATACTACATGACATTTATGGGCACACCAGTGCCCCTTTTGCTCCTTGACAGCACGGGGCAAATCGTCAATAGCAACACTGCATTTGAAACACCCACCGGCTTTAGCGCAAAGCAACTTGAGGGCAGGGAGCTTAGCAGCATCCCTTTTGGCTAATTGTATTGAAGCAGACAAAGAGCAAGAATCTAAAAGATCGAGAGCAGAAAAAATCAATTGTGGAAGTAGATTGCTGTTTGAGCAATTGCTGGAGCAGAAAGAAACACACTGTTTTTTAAAACTCTCGGAAAATGCCAGTGTGCCGATATGTGCCAGCATCAATCCAATAAATCCTACTTCGGACAATCTCTATGTATTGAGTGCCAGCAAGATAATACAAGCCGCACAACTTTCATTTGAGCAAGGAGTCAGCGCAGCTGGTGAAGCGATAAAGGAAAGCGAAGACAAATTTAGACTACTAGTTTCTGGTGTCAAAGACTACGCTATCTTTATGCTTGACGAAAGGGGAATAATTGCTAGCTGGAACGAAGGTGCTCAACGCATTAAAGGATATAAAGCCGATGAAATTATTGGATCCCATTTCTCGCGATTTTATACAGAAAAAGACCTGCTAGAAAACAAGCCACAACATGAACTTGCAATCGCCCTAGAGGAAGGTCGTTTTGAGGAAGAAGGCTGGCGCGTGCGAAAAGATGGCTCACTATTTATGGCGCATGTTTTGATTACGCCCATAAAGACTGAGACAGGCAAATTAAAGGGCTACGCAAAGATCACTGCGATATAACGGAGCAACGCAAACTTGTAGCTGATATCAAAGAGCTCAACGACCTCAAGGCGACCTAAACAACAACCTAGACGAACTAAAGCGTTCTAACGAAGATTCACAGCAATTTGCATACGTCTGCTCACATGACCTACAGGAGCCTCTGCGCGTAATTTCGAATTACAGTCAACTTTTAGCTAAGCGATACACAAACAAAGTTTTGGATCACACTGCTGTTGAATTTATCGAAATCACTATTGACGCAGCAAAACGAATGCAGGGCTTGATTAATGACCTCCTTGCCTACAGCAGAGTGCAGTCGCGACCGAGAGAATTCGGAAACGGTAGATTGCAATGAAGTTTTGAAGAAAGTGCTACCAATTGTAATGATTCCCATCGAGGAAGTCGGTGCAATCGTGCAAGTAGACCAACTCCTCGGTCCGTGCAGATGCCAGTCAGCTTCAACAGTTATTTCAAAACATTATAGGCAATGCAATCAAATTTAGACAAACTCAAACACCAGAAGTCTCCATAACTTTTCAAATGGATTCAACCAGATACATATTTGCTATCAAAGACAATGGTCTTGGGTTTGACGCCAAATACGCAGACAGAATTTTTATAATGTTTCAGAGACTTCATGCCAGAGAAGCATACCCAGGAAGCGGAATGGGTCTGGCTATTTGCAAAAAATTGTAGAAGACAAAGGACAACTCTGGGTGGAATCAAAACTGGTGAAGGCTCAACCTTCTACTTTGCACTGCCAAAATAAGAGCAGGGAGAACAAAATGCAAAATGAACGCATCAAAATATTACTTGTAGAAGACAGTCTTGCTGACGCTCGTCTGCTAGTTGAGGCCTTTAAGGATGAAAATATAAATGCTGACATTACTGTTGTTAGAGACGGGGAGGAAGCGACTGAATATCTTGAACAAGCACAGAAAGACGCAAACACGTCCTGCCCTGATCTAATTTTGCTAGATCTAAACATGCCTCGCAAAGACGGCAGAGAATTCCTCTGCGAAATCAAAAACAAACCAGAACTAAGATCTATACCGGTTGTTGTCTTAGCACTTCACGTGCTGAAGATGACATCAGCAAAAGCTATGCATTACAAGGCAGCTGCTTTGTTTCAAAGCCAATCGACCTAGCGGATTTCGGCGCAGTGGTTGAATCATTTAGTTCATTCCTGGATCTCTTCAGTAATTTATCCGCCAAAACAATGCCAATAACCAAATCTCTATCAATATTGATAATTGAGGACAATGATCCTGACGCTCGATATGTGCAAGAAATACTTCAAGAGAAAACTACACTTTTGTGCATAAACACAGCCTTAAGGAAGCACTCAGTTGCGATGAGCAAGACTATGACCTGATTTTGCTTGATCTTACACTACCTGATGGTCAGGGTCTTGCAACATTTGAGACTCTAAATAAAGCCATCAAATCAAAACCTATTGTAATCTTGACAGGTCTCAATGATGAAGTCCTGGCAAACGACGCTGTAAAACTTGGGGCTCAAGATTACATACTCAAACAGGAAATGTCAGAATACATCCTGACACGCACCATTGGTTATGCCATCGAACGCAAACGATTTGAACTCAATGCCAAAAGACTGGCGGTTTTAGAAGAACACGAAGAATTTATGGCGACACTTAGTCACGACCTCAAAAATCCTGTGATCGCAGCAAATCGAGTCCTTAAGCTGATGGCAGATGGAGCTGCCGGAGATATTAATAGCGAACAAGCCAATCTTTTTAGACATTTGATTGCTAGCAACGAGTCACTATTGCTACTAATAAATAATCTGATCGAAGTATACAGATATGAGAACAACCTCTATACGCTAAGACTCGAAAACGTAAACCTCAACCTGATTATAAAGGCTTGCGCAGAATCAATGACCCCTTGGGCGGAAACTTGCGAACAATCTAACTATGCAATAGAATGATGTGAGTGCTAAACAACTAGACGAGTCATAGTAGTTCGGATAGTTCTTATATTTCAATCACAACTAATCTCTGATATGGCCAAAAAGACTATATTAATCGCCATCTGCTTACTTGTTGGTTTTGCCACCACCATGGTGATTCAAAGACCACAAAGACTTATGGCACCACTCAGACAGGTGCCATTTTTGAGGGCAATCGTCCGCCCCTATGCAGCTCCACTTGAGACCAATGAGTCGCAGATGGCAATTTATGGGACAAAAGTACGGGCACGCATATCCGATCATTTTAAGCTTGCTGGCTGCAAATATCCGCCGGCCCATTTAACCATGGTTGTCATCAAAGACACTAAAGAGCTAATGGTCTACGCTGCGGCCGAGGACAAAAAATACAAATATATCTGTACGTATCCAGTCTTGGGAGCAAGCGGTGTGCTCGGTCCCAAATTGAGAGAAGGCGACTATCAGGTACCAGAAGGACTCTACGAGCTGACACTTGAGCGCAACACCCCCTATCACCTGGCCCTGAGGCTTAACTACCCAAACCAAATGGACAGAGCTAGAGCACTTGCAGACGGTCGAGATAATCCAGGCAGCGATATTTTGATACATGGCAATATCGGCTCTGTTGGCTGCATGGCCATGGGCGATCCGGCCAGTGAGGACCTCTTTGTCATGGCTTATGACACTAAGACAAAGCCGCTACCACTGATCATCGCACCGGTAGACTGGCGTGATGGCAAAGTAGCCCCCCAAGACGATCTCGCACCACTCTGGCTACCGGCACTCTATGATGAAATCAAAACAGAATTGGTTAAGCTACCACTGCGCGATCAAAAAAACAAACGCATAATCTATGTACCTTAGTCAGCAATCCATAAGATTTGAATTGAATCAATCGCTCGAACAATAAATCAACCGAGCAATAAGTAGATCGAACAACCTATCAATCCGTGATAGACATAGTCGTTGCCTGCGCCTCAAGCTCTACTGGTGCAGTGGTGCCGCTAAAACGTTGAGGGCTGGCAGCCTGGGCGATATGCTGTTGTGGTGGATTAGCAGCAGGCACTGCATCCGGTGCCGCATGACCAGCGGAGACATCACTCTTAGCCACATGATTATTTGCAGCATGATGATTAGCGGCAGGATGTCCGCCCTGGTGTAAATTGGCTGTATGATTGCCGGTAGCATGAGTACCAGCAGTATGATGACTGACCGATGGTGCATGATGGCTAACAGCGGGCGACCCGTGGTTTACACCAGCAGCACTGCTCAAATGATTACTACCAGCCAGGTGTGAGTGATCACCGGCACCATTCATTTGCAAATGTTGTCCGGGATGGATCAAATCAGGATTTTTACCAACAACATCCATATTGTTGCTATAAAGATCTTTCCAGTGCTCACCACCACCAAGATGCTCTTTTGAAATATCCCAGAGATTATCACCAGATTGGACAGTGTATTCACCACCAGCATTTGCCGAGGCAATATTCTCAGCACCACCGGGCAATTGCAGCTCAGTACCAGGCATAATCAGACGAGGATTCTGCCCAATCAATCCCTCATTGAGTTTATAAATCTCACCCCAGCGAGTGCTATCGCCGAAATGCTTACCGGCAATATCCCACAAGTTATCCCCTGACTGCACTTTGAGCTGGCAGTCTCAGTCGAGGCATCAGCACTAGTGGCGTCCGATTGAGCATCCGTATTGCCCTCACCACCACTACCGGCATTATCCATAGCACCATCTGTGCCTGGTGCCACAGTCTGGCCCTGAGGCGCAGGAGACTGCTGTAGCAAGTGACTATTATCCGGCACAGCTTGCGGTGTCGCTGGCATGGGCGTGATCGTCGAGCTAAAACCGCCAGTGGGATCCATGGCTACCAAACTGCCATCTCTAAAATGATTATTTGGATCAAAGTTGATATTAAAGCCTTTCTCAAACATTGGCTTAGCAACATCAGCACCACCACCGACATTGAGGCTTGGCGCATGAGCAAAACTATCACCTAATGGGCGACTGGCTGAGCTAAACCAATCAGGTGAGCCACTGCCTGTCGTAGCATCGCCGAGGGCACTATCAAAACCGCCACCATCACCCAGTGTCTCAAGTATAGGTGCATCATCAGGCAACAAACTCAAATCGATACCGAGATGATCACCAGCACCGTCCATGACACCACCGAGTAATCGCCACCGAGCCCCTGATCAAAAGCCGATAAAAGATCAGGACCGCCAAAAAAGCTGCCCAAAAACTCAAAGAAGTTGGACAGCAGACTCATATGCCCGGGCATCTTAGTGATCATATTAATGAGCGGCGAAACCTGCTCTGCGCCAGGCATCGCCGGCACACCGAGGGCAGACTCAGCGCCTGGAGGCAACATTGCAGTGGCCTCCACACCCTTGGGCAGGGGCATGTCTGGCAAAAATGAATTAGCACTAGATGGCTTAAAGAAGTTTGTAGCAGCCGAAATATCCTTTGGGCTGCTTAGCTGACTCTGTAATTCAACCGGCACGCCTCTCTGTGCCTCCGCAAATTGCGTGGCCTCAGGGATACCGTCTGACGGTAGGGCGCGGTCTATTGGCATCGAGTAGTAAATTAATCGAGGAAAACGCCATCATTGCTCAAAAAACGCAGGCAGTCAAGCACTAATGTCATCCAGATAACATGTTACAGCGCCAGCAAAATAGCCTGGTCACAAATAGGTCACACAAAGGTCACCCCTTGGTTTTAATGCGGCGATATTGTACTTGCATCGACCGCCACACAATTTTCTAACCAAGGACAATTACCATGCAAGTAGAATCAGCGCGAATCCAGGACAATGCAGCCCTTACCAATGTAAATGCCGGTGATAACAAAACCGTACAACAAAAGGTCTATGACGAGTTGTTTGGTCAAAAAGGTGACGGCACGAAAAGGAACGAGACATCAGGTGCTGCCTCTGTAATGGAAACTGGTTTAGATGCACTAAAACACATCAAACAAATGGAATCATCAAACCATAAAATCAATCCTGACGCCTTGGGATTTGGTACCTGCACAATCGAGAAAGACACTGGCGCTAAAGTTTGCCGCCTCAATGACGGAGACATTATTGTCAAGCCAATGCAAAAACCTTCAAAGGTGATGATTCCAGAAACGAACAAACAAGCCAGCACAATCCATTCGGTAAGCCTAACAAGGGTGATGCGGTGATTGCGACTTGCCATCCAAGCCTCACGAGCTCAAATCACCAGACAAGCCTGATCGTCAAGCCAAAATCAAAGAATACCTGAAACAAAATCACTAGGATTTACTCGAGCCTGCCATCATCAATCTAGACCACGCAATCTAGATTGATGATGGCTGCGGTGGGTTTAATATGCCAAGTTACTAACAACCGCTGAGCAAAAGCCGAAGACAAATTGAAAATCTGAGAGTGTTTTACAGCTCTCAACTCAGATTAGCCAGCACGCATCCTGTAACCGACCTTGGCAATCGTCTCAATCATCGACTTACTTTCTTCCTCACCAGCATCTATTTTTTTGCGTATCCTTTTGATTGCAGTGCGCAGCCCCTCTGGGCTGGCATCGGAATCAGAAGCCCAGACTCTGGCAATTAGAGATTCACCGCTAAAAACCTCACCCTTGTGCCGGAGCAAAAACTCCAGAAGTGCAAAGTCTTTAGGTTGCAAATGCACTTCCTCGCCACCAACTAGTACAAGATGTTTAGAGGCGTCTAGCTCGATGGTACCAGCCTTAAGCACTCCAGTATTGTAAATAGCTGGACGGCGCAAGAGGGCGCGCACACGGGCACCAAGCTCCCTCACAGAAAAAGGTTTGGTCAGGTAGTCATCGGCACCACCCTCCAATCCAGTCTCTTTATCAGTAAATTCCGACTTGCCGGTCAACATTATTACGGGATTCATGCCACCATCAGCTCTAAATTGACGCAAGACCTCGATGCCCGTGCGACCAGGCAGGTCCCAATCCAGCACAATCACATCATAGCTAGCAAGCTTGAGCAAGTCAGCAGCAGCGTTTCCATCATGTGCTACTTCCACTGTATAACGTTCATTAATGAGCCAACTGGAGACCATGTCCGCCAGATCTTCATCGTCTTCTACTAATAATACTTTTGGCATAACCCTTGATTCTCAAAGCTACTTGATTGTATTCCCATCTGATTTAATCACTAATCCCCAGGGAATAATTCCCAAATGCTGAGTCTTTCAAGCTTAAGAGCCAAAATATTTATTCTAATTTCGGTGCCACTGGCATTGCAATTGGCGCTGGTGGGGGTTGTAGCTTCTCTACAAAACCAGGCTGAAGACGAAGCCAGACGAGCGGAAATCTCTCGAAAAATATCAGACGAAGTAGTGGAGCTGACGCGCGATATCCTCTCTGTGCGCAGTAACTTTGGCACAGCAGACTCAGTACATCTCAATCCAGTCTTGGGTACTGAATATCAGACACTAGCGGAGAGCATTGAAGCGCATTTTAAAAACTTGAGAAGCCTGACCCAAAGCAATCTGGAAATATCGCGCGCACTCAATCGCACCATTACAACTGTGCATGAAGCAGAAGATCAACTAACCGAAGCACGTAAGGCATTTGTAGAGCCAAACGCTCAGAAAGTCCAAGTCGTCTTGCTGAATACAAAAAACTCGTAGAAGCAACAACAAGGCTATCAAAAGAGCTCTTTAGCCTTGGTAATGCGGGCAGAGATATAGCCCAAGCCAGCCCAGAGAAACAGCGCAAATACAGAGAAGAAGTACAGACCCTGCTCATAGCTGGCGGCTGTGCAAATATTTTACTCACACTTATCCTTGGGCTTTTACTGACGCGCAGCATCATCAATCGTCTCAATATAATCAACGATAATAGTTTTAGGTTAGCTAGCAACAGACCACTCAATCCGCCTATGATTGGCGCAGACGAAATAACAAGAGTTGATGCGATCTTTCACCAGATGGCAACTGAGCTAAAACGTGCAGCCAATAAAGAAAAAGCGATACTAGAAAGCGCCTATGACTGCATCTGTTCGCTTGACTCAGATCTCCATTTTGTCACCGCCAACGGTGCCAGCGAGGACTTTTTTGCAGTGCCAAGCGATGAAATTGTCATGCACTCACTGACAGACTTTATTGAAAGTGGTGATATCACTGCAGCGTTTAATTTTAGAGACGAAGCGAAAAACGGCCGACTACCAAGGCCGATTAAACTAACGATAAAGAGACAAGATGGCGAATCAAAGCAGGTGCTCTGGTCGGCGCGCTGGGCCCCTTATGAGGGCAACGCTGGAGAGTTATTCAGTATATTCCATGATGTTACCGAGCAAAGCCGCGCCGAAGAACTCAAACAAGAAGTAGTGGCAATGGTCACTCACGATTTGCGGACACCGCTTATGACCATACAGACATTTTTAACGATGCTTGCAGATGGCTTTTATCAGAACCAATTAGCAACAAGCACTGACAGTGAGAGGTCCCAGAGGCACTTACTGGGGGCTCAACGCGGTTGCAATAGAATGATGATACTGATACGCGATCTGATTGACATCGAAAAAATCAAATCAGGCAACATGCAGACTAACCCCAAAACGATCGCAGTCAAAGACGTATTTGAAAACGTCATCGAGGAGACCGCGCCGTATGCAAGTGAAATGAAAGTTGTCGTCAAATACAAACCAACCAAGTCAACTGTCATAGCTGACGAAGAGATGCTCTATAGAGTGGTAACAAATCTAGTATCAAATGCTATAAAATTCACCCCCCACAACGGTACTGTAACTCTCAGTGCACGTAACAGTGGCAACACAGTAACCTTTAGTGTCGCAGACCAGGGACCAGGTCTAGAGCCGCACATGCTTACAAAAGTTTTTGATAGATTTCAACAAGCCGCAAATCAAACAGCCAAAAGCCGCGGTGGATCGGGACTGGGATTGACTATATGTAAGGCTATCGTACATTTACATCAAGGCAAGATTTGGGTCGAATCCGTTGTGGGAGAAGGCTCTGAGTTCTTTTTTACAATTCCAAAAGCATAGTTTACGGCAATGGATGAGCCTATCCGCTATTGTCAAAAACACTTTGTCTCTGCAATAAAGCGGGAACTGCAGTACAAAGCTGTGGTCAATCAAAGAAGCAAAAAGAAGGGATTACCATGTCAAAGAAGTCTCAAAAAAAAAGCAGATAAGAGTGTCGACTATCTGCACCCAGATGGCAAAGTACCTACAAAACCAAAAACAGAAGAAGAAAAGGTAAACAAAGAGCAAGCAGAGGATTCAACTCAGCTGGCTCGCAAGCTCGAAGAAAAAGATGCGCGATGAGACAGCCAGAGGATTTAGGCGTCACATTACCAGTCAAGTTTAAACCAGTCACATTGTAGTCACACAAAAGTCACCCCTTAGTCAGAAGACGCGGCTATTGTACTTGCATAAGCCGCCGCAATTTTCTAACAGAGGTAATTACTATGCCACAACCCACAGCAACAAGGGCAGATGTATCTGAGCGCGTATCAAACAACGCTAACGATAATGGTGCTAGCCCAAAATTTCACGAGGAATATGCAAAAACACTCGACAGTGCTAGAAATCAATTGGGCGAAAAAGCTCCAGAAGCGGCTTTAAACGGTAATAAAGCGATGGCAAAAATCGCGGAAATGTTCAAAAGTCAAAAAGAAGTCGAAGGGTTTGGATTTGGCACTTGCACAATAATGGATTCAGGCGCCAAAGTCTGCCGTGTCGAAGAGGGTACTCGAGGCCCCGCCCATGGTGGTCAGCGCCCGGGCATAGGTATCGAAAATGCTCCTACAAATCCCATTCACAAGCCAGGCGAAAAGCCAAGCGGAAAACCAATCGATCCCCCCTGTGCCAAATCGCCTGAAGGCAATCACCAAGTACCAACTCAAAAACCAGATCAAGATAAACCTATTAAAGATCCCGGATTTTTAAGACCGCTAATTCCAGGCAAGGGTCCCGAGATGAAATTCCCGTACAAAGCTACAAACTAGAAAAGCTATAAATACTGCTGCAATTTAGCAGCATTGAAACCGTTGCCTCTAGCAAAACACCCCAAAGAACAGAGCTCAAGCTAAAAAACAACGCCACGTTGCAAAAATTGCAATGTGGCGTTGTTTTTACTCTCGAGATAAATCCACCTCTCGGTGTATTATGAGACACACATTAGTGAGTATCAGCCGTGAACTACTACGAGCACGCCGACTGCAAAAACATTCCCCATAAAACGATCCGCGACATGCAAGACCGCTCCTGGACGATGCGTCTTCTGCATCTAGCACTAACGTGCCCTGATGATGTCGACGAGCAAGAAGAAGAAGAAGAAGAAGAAGAAGAAGAAGAAGCAGCTGGAGCCGGAGTCAGCGATGATGATAGTAATCAACTAGAGGAAATAATTGACACTCTAGCAGAACTCGATGATCCACGGACCCTGTCACCACTCACATTAATACTGGAAGACTGCACTGCTGCAACATTTTTAAGAAACAGAGCCAGCGATATCCTTTGCCTCCTTACCACGGCAGAAACCGCCCAAGATAGGCGGAGATGGTGGGCTTCTGGTGACAAAGTTTTGATGGATCATGCGGTGAGAGTATTTGAAAGGACCGAATCAGATCTGATACTACCCATAGCTAGTAATCCCAATCACCCATATCACGGCAACGCAATAGGACGTCTACAATTCGGATTCGAAGAACCTCAGTTTCAAGCAATCAAGATCGCGGCAATGCAGCATCCAGACCCTGTTGTACGTGAATGCGCAGCACATGTGCTTTTATGGGACCAACCAGTCGACGCAGAAGAAGGGCTAATACAACTAGCCCAGAGTAGTGATGAAGGAGCCGCAGAAGAGGCGCTGACAGCTCTTGGCTATTACGATAGTCAATCAGCGCTAAGTGGATTAGTCAAATTTGACATTACAGCCAAAAGCAAGGAGCACCAGTCACGGTACCGCAATGCCATCACCGAAATAGCTGAGTCAGCGTTTTATATACTTGAGCAACTGGAAGAAAGAGAAGGTGCCACTGCAGTAAGACTCTTTAAAGAATGGCTAGAACCGATAAATTTGACACTCAATAAAATAACTGAAGAAAAGCCTGCAAAAGAAATCTCCAAAGATAAAAACACAGAGAACTTTGAAGTCCAACGAACAACTGAGGCGAATATACTGCCTCCGATAAGCGAAATCCTAGACAGATTCAAAAACCCAGATAGAAGTCTGGGAGACGAATACAATTACATAAAGTCTATAAATTGGAAAGCCTATAGCAAGGATGACAAAGGAAGTTTAATTGAGTGTTTTAGCACGCACACTGACTGGTCTGTCAGGGACACTGGATGCACTATATTGGCGCAACTTGATGCCGGCTATGCGATGAAGGTACTCCTGGACGACCCAATTTTTATCGTGCGCAAGTCAGCTGGTTACAACATCAAGGATGTTACGCCCGACGCACAAATCGCCGACCGCCTCTGGTCAATGATAGCATGCGAATATACAGCGGGTTGCCACGCCAGTGAATTAATCGATAGCTATATAAAACACGCTAAGGATGCTGGACTCAATGACCGACTGCTCAACCTGGCACAATCAGACTTAAGAGAGAGTATACGACATGCAGCTATTAGAAACCTATCCGCTCGCAAAGCGATAAAACATATCGAGCAGCTTATTCCTATACTCTATGCAAATCCTTTAGCAAATTGGGGCGTGCACACGATATTGCTGGCTGCCTGTGTAGACCTCGGACTAACACTACCGAACATAGAACCATTAACAAGGATCGATTCTACGTGTGTCCAAGCAGAACTAGCGCGATATAAGGCGAGACAACTCAATCGATAAACTCGATAGAGTGTGCCACCACAACAATCTATCAGTGAGCCAAGTTAGCTACATTACGAGACGGAGTATCTACTGCAGAGTTTGGTCTAAATCTACTATCAAGAGTTGCGGTCGTCAGTGGTACCCAATAACGATTCGGACCCACCACGAGATTGTTGCGACGGATGTCACCTATCAACCCGAGTTCATCTCGACTTGCCCCGTTAGCTGCTCGTCTCAACTCATAGCTCCGCAGACTAGGTACTATCAATTATATTGGAGCTACTACCACAATCATGTGCTAGTAAGCTGCATACGGAGATAGCACGTTGCGCTCAGCCCGGGGCAATTGTATGTGTGCGTTCAATTTTTGGCAGACGCCGCTTGGTGTTTAAGACAGAATCAATATCAGAAGCAAAAGCGGGTCATCCGGCTGATGCGACTGCTGCTCTTGGTGCCTCAAACAAAGAAGCCAATGATACGGGAGTAACAACAGCAACGGGACATCAATGCAAATCAGTGCTGGACAAAGGTCTTAGTGATAGAGCCGAGCAAATGGACCGCAGCCTGTTTTGCAACTTTACGAGATCTATAGGTGTGAACCTCAGTGACAGAATTACTTGTCGTCACTGATTACACGCAAGACAAGGCTCTCAAAAGACGAGAACAAATTTTGCACAACCTTTATATGATGCCCAACGAGAATGCTCTCGTGACACAGTTGTACCACTGGTCGATCAGTCGATGACCCTTTATTGCAATCAAAACATACCGGGTCGTAGCCACCATTGGCGGCTCCTCCAAAGGGTAGATAACCATTGTCTAGACAAAATTGAACCAAATATTTGTCTCGAAAATAGCTCTCAAAAAATGCGACAAGGTCTGGACCCGGTGGGTTGGCCCAAAAGCAAACGGCATCTGTATCACCGCACGTCCATCTATAATTGAGTAACAGATGCTCATAAATGGGAGGAAAGCGCCGATTAAGTTTGGCATAGACCGGGGTTAATGCTGCCACATCGGTCTTATGCTGCCAGAGACTCTGCTCACCATCCATATAGTTGTCCATATCAAAGCGCAGGACTAGCTCGTCTAGCATTGTATTTTTATCCAAAGCCAGGACCTCATTACGTGCTCAATACTAACTTACCCAGAGACTAAGCTATGACAAACACGACATCATCACCACAAAACCTCTGGGCAATAATCCAAAACATGGATAGTAAAACAGTTACTAAAAGTATTGTCTCTGCCGCAATTCTCGCGATATTGACAAATTTGCCAGCTGCAAGGTCTCAAGATGCATTTGCCCACAACTCAAAGGATGATTGCCTATTTTGCCCCTACAGGAAAACTACATCAGAGGGAAAGTATTAAAGGTCTTCGGACCAGCCACTATTGAGGAAGCTCAAAATCGCAAATACATCACAATGGAGATAACAGAGGTTCTGAAAGGAACAATCAATGCAAAGACGACAACCCTTTGCATTGACGATCCGTCACCTGACCTGCTGCCAGGAACACCGGACTATTTCATAAAAGACTTAGATTGTGTCATTGCATACTCAAATTACCCCCCAACCTTCGTCACCGAGCCCAATCCAATCAACGCCATAGCTGCATATCGAGCCAATGCTCCGTTCTCAAGGCAACTTTTCACAGAAGAAGATCTTAAGCGACTTAGAGAAGCAATCGCCAAACAAAATGATCCTGAAGTCATGAAACAATGCCTAGTGAATTATCTAAAGAAAATCTGGACAGTCGAAAGGATTACAAAATTCTGCACCAGAGAAACTCGAGGTATTGGAACAAGACAGAACCTAATCAAGACAGCAGACGCATGGCATGGACAGCTCTACTCAGACAGCGAGTGCCCGATAGGCGAAGTAACGTGGTACACATATAACTACAACGGAATTCCGCAGCTCTGCGCCATAAAAGTAAAACCATCCAAAGGAAATGATTACTGGATGCTTGGCACTTTTGGCAACAAACTTATAGCTGACACGCTTAATGATGATGACTTCCTAATAGCCAGAGTTGGATGCACTCTAGAAAACGCAGCACTAATCTGGGAAGATACTAAACAAGGCAGATTGCATGCAACGTCAAATGAGATGATCTATACCGGTCTCAAAGTCGGCAAAAGTATTGGGAATCGACTTACTCGCCCACGGTGTGAATGGAATACAAACCAGGCGAGAGAACTCAACTCAATTTATCGAGGTCAAAAGGAGAGACTTGTTGCTTTCCGTACAACCACAGCCGACACCAAAGATTTTACAGCCCGTCTTAAACAAAATGGAAAAATAGACTGTGTCATTATAGATGGGCAGCGAGACAAACAATGGGACGAAGCACTCAAAATGCTAAATCGAACTATAGATAAAATCAACGCAGGACAAATTCAGTAAATGTTAGCTACCAAACATAGCACAGCAGGCAATTTGGCAAAGCTTTATTCAGAGCAAAACTATCGCTCATTCAGAATCAGACTGCAATTTTATTTCTTCTGTGGATTGATTACTGAGAGCACTCCAGCTAGTGCTATAGGAGCGAAACCTTTGCTTTTCGCCATCAGTAAAAGTGCAGCTTAGAACTTTCTCGCCAGGCTGCAATTTGATAGCCATATTGACGATTGGTTTAACCATTAGCAGTGTTCGCCGCTGCATTACAAAGCCATTCAAAAGATTTCTTCTCATTTCAATCGACGCAAAATAAGGCACTCCATCATCGAACACACGCTGCAGTCTAAATTCCAATCCATTAAATCTTATAGAGTCTACCAACTCTTAATTAACAGACGTATAACCAGAGTAACCGAGAGCCATCATAGAGAGACACATTAAGCTCCAAAAGCCGAAGAATAACGTGGATATAAGTTTCCATTTAGCAAAAGTACGCTTCCACAAAATAATCCCAAGCAATAGCATAGGAACCAAAAATACCACGATAGAAAGCCTCTGCAAGCTGCTATCGGCAAACTCGAATTCGCTCACGCCGAAGCGACAAGCAAAAAGAACTAAAAGAAAGAAGCAAAAGTAAAGAATTCTTCTATCGGAATTAGTCACAACGATTCCTTCCTTGTTACTTCTATTTCAGCATACACCAAAAGCAGAGCCAAAATAGTCATATCGCCGGAGACGAATGCTCAAAACGAAATTGAGAACTCATACATGATTGGAGTATGAGACTTACTGTAGAAGCAACTCCAAAAACTTTTAGACACTGTGAAAAGCAACCAAAGGGAAAAATTGTGGAATACCTTCAAACATCTAAATAGTTGTAATATGGCAATGAATACAAGGCTTTGATCCAGAAAAGAAAGGGAGCGCTGAAGTCGACGAACATGAATAAAGAAGATCTAGGCAAACACTTCTGGATAATGCACTGCGTATCGGAAGCCAAAATCACGAAGGCCGATGCCGAGATACTAGAAGAACGAATTAAAAACAATGAGTATGATACAGAAGCGCGCGCGCTCCTCTTAGGATATTATTCTAGACGTACACGATCTGCAAAAGCTGATTCTATCAAACGCAATCAACATATTTTGTGGGTGTTAGAGTACGCCCCAGATTGCGGACTTGGGTTGACTCCATTTCTTTACATATCAAAGAGCAGACACCCAGATGATTTTGAAAAAGCAAAGAAGCTGCTACTTGAGCAGTGTGAAAACTTCAAACACGATCCGGCAGTTTTAACGGATCTCAGCGCTGTAATGCGCTTTGAGGAGCCAGAGATCGCCATCACACTACTCAGACAAGCACACAGAGCCTTACCACAAGGCTCTACGACTGCTTTTATACTAGCATCGACACTTTATGCCCTAGGTCGACAAAACAATGACCTAAAGGCGCTAAATGAATCTGTGGAATTTATGCAAAAGGCACTTGCTGCAAATGAACCAACTCCGTTGTTTGACCAACGCACATGGTTAGTAATATTCGCATTTGACGCCGGACAGCATGCTCTGGCCAGCACAACTTGCTCGCAAATGCTAAAAGACAATGCCACTAACAATCAGTCTGTGCATGTAGCGCACATAGTGCTTGGTCGCATTGCACTAAAAGACAAAGACATGCCTAAGGCAATCGAACACCTAAAACTTGCAGGCAAAGTGGGAAGCAGCCCCAGACTCTCCTCATATGGACCAATGATGTTACTAGCTCAGTCATTACTAGAAGCAGGGCAAAAGGATGCTGTGATTGAGTATCTCACTGACTGCAAAAGCTTTTGGGATGTGGGCAAACGCAACCTAACAAAATGGATCGGTCAAATACAAGCTGGTGAACAGCCAATCTTAGTTGGCGATGACGAATAAAGTAATGAAGTGATAGGTGAAATGCCAAAGCTTTAGAAGAGCACCATTTGCTTTAACTTAGTGGGGAGGTCTTCCAGTGTCTATATCCAGATTTTAAAACTGCTCGCAGTAATCAACGCCAGTCTTAAACGGCACATCTCCCTTGCACGTCCTGAAATATCTCCAACTCATCGAAATAGAATTGATTGCAGTAAGTGCGCATTTGGGGAGAGCGGCTCAACAAGCTGCAGTTCACACATTTTATTAAAGTAGATCTTTGCACGCCCTTGCGATGACGATATAACCCAATCATCATCGATCCTATAGTCAACTAAAATCAGCTCTTCTAACGTCTGACCACCGCATTGCAAAGTCACCGCATATTTATACGAATCTGGCTCCGGCTCCCCACAGAATCTATACATCAAGGGCTTACAGGTTTGCCCCTGAAAATGGACCCCTTCTTCCCTGGCCGAATGTAGATTATGAATGCACCAACCAACCAAATAGTGGCATGGATCATCATAAGTCATCCTAACGAAATCATCCGTACCAAAATTAAGATTGTTCGCCCCCAAGTATTTTTCTGCGTCAAACTCAAACGGAAATTCTAATTCTCCGCTTTCACCGCGAAACTTAAAAACATATGTCAGCTCGCCAGTTGCACGGAGTTCCAGTGGATGAAGTCTAATCATGCAAAAATGGATCCTTGAATGTCTCTAGTTTACTCTAGCGGCACATCAACTCTTGCCGAGAGCTTAAACAGTTTGTTTTCGCAATCCTTGTTTTGGTTGGTATCGGCCAAGGACCGTCTCCCCGAGTTATTTGGCAATTATATCACCAGCAAACAGCGCAATAGCAGTCACACTGCCCCAGCAAGGCCTCTACTAAAGCTCTGAGATGACCGGCATAACTCTCATCGATACGACAGCTCCATCCCTGACCTCCAAGCTCAAACCAAAGCTATCAATTCCAATCTCAACACTACCTCCACCAACATGCAACACTCGACCAATCCTTGGACCAGCGTCATTTTCAATATCAAGCATTTCCATAACATCGACTAGCCTCATACCAACAAGAGTGCGTTTCTGCTGTAAAGACTTAATCATTGCTAGTTGCCGGACAAAATTCCGGGGCTCCACACAAGCAGCCATGTGCCAATTAGACTTAGTAAACTGCTCCGGCAATACAAACGGATAGACAAAAGCACCCTTAAACCAATCAAAGAGGTAGAAGCAAAATAAACCAACCAAAATTAGAAGCGGTAAAAATCCGGCGATAGTTATGCGCGTAGGAATTCTAAAGATTGTGAAGCCAAACGCACTCATTTACATGCTCATTAAGGCCCAGGAATGACAACTCTAACCAATACTATCAACCGACAATCCCAAACACGACAGACGGCCGAACACTTATCAAATTGTATGTTGAATTTCCAAAGACTCAATGTCATCGCTTAGCGATTCAGAACAAACACCTAGCAGTCGGAGCGTCGTATCCAACCAACTAAATTGATAACAAGCAATCAGCCCTATCGAAAATTATTGAGATACACCAACGGTATAATGAAATGCCACGCACCGACACACTCAACAAAAATACTCAACTGCCACAAAAATAGAAGGCAAAGTCCATTTGCCACGGTCAATAGTCTTTTGTGCCAGAGCAGCCAGAGCGAAATCAAAAAGGTCAACATCATACCGGAAGTAGCGTAACTGGCAATTACAACCAAGCTGTGCTCTGTACTAACACGGACAGCTCTTTCCATAGCGGGGCGCAACTCAGGACCAGACGCCAAAAGCGGATCGCCCAACAATCTGATCATGCAGAGATTCCATGTCAGGGTTATAAGCGCACACAAAATAGGCAGCGCTAACAAAACAATTTGCGTGCGCCGACCTGGTGGCTCCGGAAAAAACCTCAAATAAATCCAGAAACAGCACTAGCTGCAAACCCACAGGAATGAGCTCAAGCTGCATAACTGCAAGCCCGGAGTATACCGTTGAAGAGGAGAAATCCTTCCATCTCCATTCCAGTCATTCATTCACCATGCCCCAAGAGCCAGCGCCACTTCACCTTACACGCGGTCCCACCTTTTATTGGCAGTATCACCAGAAACTCTTAGATATAGGGATCCGCAAAGCAGCAGTCCCAAGCAAATCAAAAAACTCCACCATGGGCACCCGCACAAGCAGTTATATAGAGCATAATACATCCCTTTTGGACCACAGTAGTATCACCAGGCTGGATTAGCTATACTGAGCTATCAATTGCCAGATTGACAGGCATCAATACCTGGACAATTTAGCAACCAAGTGTGTATCAAGCACCACTGCTATAATCCAGCGAGCACCACCAATGCATGACGACCCTGACCATGACGCCACATCAATTGGTAGCGAGCAGACAAGCTCGATGGAGCCTGCTCCAACAAGTGATGCTGCCAGTGTGATGGCATCAGACCGAGTCAAAGGTCTCAGATATATCGCCGGTTTCCTCATCTTATTTGGCACCTTTTGGGCTTGCCGTATGGGGCTGGTGCATGTACTGTGATTCGCGATACACGAGTCATTTAAACCGCATAAGTAGTGGGTTTACAATCGATAGGGACAAAAACCACGCACATGATCCTTCATTTGACAAAACTGACACGGCAAGGAGTTTGCACCACTCAATATAGAGGAAGGTGAAACGTTTGTTTTGCTGGAGCAAGTTGCACCTGCCGACAAACCCTTTACTGGATTGAGGGCAAATCTGCAGAGTGAAGCAGTATCGCAAAATTATGTAGATGCATTTGCTTGTAACTTTATAATCGGCGGCGTCTCGCGACCTGCCACTATAAAAAAAAGCAGTGTTGAATACATTTTTGAATTACCGGACATTGTTGTAGACAAACCAGTCGATGTCGAGTTGTTCGCCCATGCACAAAAGGGATTTTTTGTGGCAAATACAGGCACATATGTCATGGAGCTGACTCTATCAGGGCTGCGTCCAGATGGCTGCGCACCTCTTACTATCACACGAAAAGCTAGTTATTCACAAAGGTGGACGCGGAGTCTTTGAGGGCTGGCAGTAAGATTGTAGTTGGACCATACCGAAGCACCAGAGCAACAAGCGCCAGGAGCGGCAAAATGGATGAAACCCATAAAACATTGGACAGGGACAAACCAAGAGCAGCGATGGTGTTTAGGCGAGCTGAGAGCGCAGACTTTGAAAGCTTAGTTAGCCTACAAAATTCAAATCTGGCGAGCAACCTGTCCGATGATCAAAGGCGCGACGGTTTTCTGTCTGTGTGCTTCAGCGCTAAGCAGTTTGCAGACATGAACGATGATCTTGCTGTCGTCGTTGGTACGCAGGAGAAGGTCGTTAAGGCTTTCCTCTGCGCAAGTACTGTGGAGTTTAACAAACCATTTGCTCTTCCAAAGACGATGATTGACAGATTCCCACAAGCGATCTACGACTCTAAACCACTGTCTGACTGGCTTGTCTGCATCGCGGGTCCAGTATGCATTGATGCAGCCCTGCGTGGACAAGGTGTACTCGCAATGCTGTACGACTGTTTCTATGATATCGCTCCGCCTCAGTACGAATTGGCAACTGTGTTTGTATCAGCAGACAATACTCGCTCAATAAGGGCACACGAGAAGTTGGGTATGCGGATTGTCGATGAATTTGATTTCAATTCACGTCGGCATGTGATTATGGCTCGAAAGATAAATAAAAATCGGAACAAGACTTAAGACAACCTATCAAGATAATTGCCACCGAGCGCTAGCTCTACTATAAAAGTACAACACACAATTGGATCAGATTAATGAAACACTTCATTGCAGTCGCGCTGACTCTCTTTATTTCGACGACCTGCGCTCATGGACAAACGGAAGTCGATGAGGTGCAAGTTAGTGGACCAATATCAAGTAATCCATTGAGCGGTTCGTACGATGGATACCTTAAGGAATTCAACAAAGCTCTGACGCCCTCATTTAGCGAATCCGATCTAGATCAAATTTTTCGTAACTACCATAACTTGATTATGCCAGGTGTAGACACGGAGCAGCTCGTAAATGAAATCCAAGGACGAGAAACGACCTACTTCCCACTTACGAAACTCAAGACAGAAACAGATTACGACAAAAATATCAAAACACTCCTCGAATCTAAAAACCAGTATCAGCGCCTCTTTGGCTATATCTCTGTGGCTTCAGCCGGTGATCAGTCGTTCAACAATGTCCTTCTCAGTGCGGCAAAGACCGAGTCTTTTAAAGCTGGACGGTATTGGGCCGGTAATGCGCTGTTGTACCTCCAAGACAAACATACTAGTAAGTTATTTGACTTCTTAGTAGAGTGCGAAGACTTTGAAGATGCCCATATGATGCCATTCTATTTGAGATTGGATAAGGATGCGATAAGACGCACTGCATGCGAAAAGATAAATCAAAGAAGCCTAAAGCCAAAATTTTCGCTGTGCAAACTCGCAGAAACTGAACTCAATAACACAACAGAGCAAGTTGAAAAAGATGGTAAGGGCATGGATTCATCAATCAGAGGTTATGCGATATACACGTTGAGCCTTGTATGGGAAATCTAAAAGACCTTCTCAGCCCTTTGCTTAAAGACAAATCGATTAGAGACGTCTGCCTGGGAGCGCTGGCAAATAGCCCTACCCAACAGATCAAGAATTTTTGCTTTCCCTGGTACCGAAAAACTCAGAAATCCCCGAAGACATTCTCAACGCATACTTGGAATCAAAACGCGAGGACTCAGTGAGACCTGGCTTAGGTTAGTGCGCGAGGGGCAGGTCAATCAAAATTACAACTTTTTCGTCTCCGAGCACGAGCTGCTCATCTCTGACGATCTGCTCGATGAAGTAAGAGATACAATTCGCAGAACCAAGAATCACACAATACTGCACGAATTGCCGCGCGCTCTTGCAGAGCGAAGAGATAATGAAAGCGTACAGCTCCTGATTCAACTGCTGTCCGACTCGGATTCAACTGTTAGATATTGGGCAGCTAACAGTCTAAAGGAAAATTCTTCGCCCGAGCTATTGGAGAAGTTACCTCAACTTATACGCAATCCCAAACTACGCACCACCGCTCTGACTAAGTTAGCAATACAAAACAAAATTGATGGGCTGCAAGATGTCTATGTTAGCTTGCTCCAAAAAGACTCTAACAATTCCACGGACTGGTACCGTAGCTCACTGCAGTATTTAGCAGCATTTCCTCGCGCTAAAGACAAAGACTTATTTATATCTATCCTTCAAGGCAAGCAAGACGCCTTTGTAAAGAGATTTGCAGTGGCAGGACTGGGACAGCTGCACGATCAAAGTAGTGTGCCACTTATTGAGAATGCTTTGAGACAGGAACCACCCCACGATTTAAATGCCATAACCTATCTAACTGCGCTTGGAAAGATAAAAGGCGCAAAGGCAAAGCAAATTATCGAATCCTACAAAGACAGCAAGATCGATTCAGTTCGCACCCTTGCTGCAAAGTTACTATCAGATTGGTGATAGCAGTACAGATCATTTTTAGTGAACAAAACCGCGCCACAAGGGATGCGTGAGCACAGCGCAACCCATCTGGCAAAACAACCCATAAACTACAAAAGCCCCGGACGTAAAACGACCGAGGCTTTTGCGCAAACCAAAAAGAAAATGGTGGAGGCGGCGAGAATCGCACTCGCGTCCAAAAATACCGAGAAGCAGGTATCTACAAGCTTAGTTTGAAATTTCCCCAGATCCCTTGCGGTCCGCTGAAGACGGCTCAAACCGCCGACCGGGTTCGCGATTATGTCTTAACAGGAACTATTATTCGCTAACTTAATCCCTGAGCAATTACCGTATCTGACCCTGACGCTTCGGGTAATCAAGAAGCGAAAGAGTACCGCACCTAAGTTAAGTTAGGCAGCAAGCGCAAGCTTAGCTTGACGCTTGGCGGTGAAATCGATGACGTTATTGGCATCTTTGTTTTTGCTTATTTTTTGCGAGGCACAAGCTCCCGGCATGCAACCTACGACCCAACATCCCTGTCGAATCTAAACGCCCCCATAAATTGCCAGTGGCAACGGGTGTTTTGGTTTGCTTCTGTATTTAATTGTCAGTTTGCGTATAACTAGTCTATACCACGGTTTAGCCATATCCAAACTATAGACCAGCTATGTTAATCATTTGCAGCACTTATGCCACAATCCCGACATTTACTTCTGCAATACAACGCCGACCCAGTGCCCGACGGTCTCGGACTGCACGATTCTAAAGCCGTGCTTGGCGGCGGCGGCTTCTAGCAAAGGCAATTTTTCTAGCAATATACCGGCACAAAGGATAACTCCGCCGGCACTCAGGAGCTGCGCGTAGTCGGGCAGGAGGGCGATGATGTCCTCGCAGGTAAGGTTAGAGAGCAGCATGTCATAACGGCGCCCTGAGACGGTCTCAGTACTGCCTACGATAAGCTCAATGAGCCCATCCACACCGTTGAGGTCAAAGTCTTTGGCGGCGTACTCGCAAGCTACCGGATCGGTATCTACCGCACAAATCTCACTATCAGGACTGAGCAAAGCGGCTGCAATAGCCAGGATGCCGCTGCCTGTACCGACATCAAGTATCTTTTTGCGCGGGGGAAATGACTCAAGCGCCCGCAAGCAAAACTGAGTCGTGGCGTGCAGTCCAGTGCCAAAAGCCATACCTGGATCGATAAAAATCACCTTACGGCTACCCACCAGCTCAGGGTCTAATTGGCAGGCTACGTCTCTCTCTGCGCTGTGGTGGTACCAGCTTGGCGCCACCAAAAACTGTGTGCCGACTCTAAAGGGTTCAAAGCCCTCTTTCCAGCGAGCGAGCCAGTCTTCTTCCTCTACGTCCTTGCGTTTGAGGGTTTTGAGGCTCTCTGCCAGACCGTATTCTTCAAATGAAGCGACAATCTTGTCCCAGTCTGCCTGAGGGATGGTTTCTGTGGCAAAAGTGGCACGGATGCGGATATTGCCATCGGCAGTCTGCCCTTCGATGTTTTCGACCTCGCAGCCAGAAGCACCGTCCTGCATCAAGAGCCAGCATGCCAGGTCCTCATCGGATCTCTTGGCTACAATCTCAAGAGCCGCCCAGCTCTTCTTTTGGCTTACTTCTGTCATTTTGCGACTTGATCCTCTCGATTGCCTCAAAGCAGCCCGGTGGCTGACTGCCTAAATATAACCTAGACTTAGGTATATACTGTTGTAAAAGCTCCGGAGCGATACAAATGGTCAGGCACGGGCGCCCAGAGCAGCAATAGAGAATAATGAATCAGGCACCACACAATCGACAGGCATCCGGGCAGAGGACTAAATCCTCCCTCTGGCGCAGTATCGTGCGTCACCCGGCACTTTTGGCGATGGGCTGCGTTGTAGCATTGACCATTAGTGGCTGCCAGCTCTTTAGAGACGAGTCGTCGAGTGTGCGCCGGGTCAAAGCCGAGCTGCTTTTAAGTGCTGAGACTTTGCCAAAGCAAACCACTGTCAAATCATTTGATGTGCAGGGTCAGCGCATCGTACTGTTGCTGCGCAATGGTGCGTCGTCGCCGATTTTGCCTCCCTCTGCGATTAATCGCAAGTCTAGCCCAGGCAAAACAGTTGACAGTGATGAGAGCGATGAAGCTGACGATAATCACACCGATAATCCGGGTCACGCCAACAAAGAGAGCGGAGACAGCGAGGATGACGGACAGGAAGCCACACCGCACTCTTATCTAATGTTTGCCAAAAACGGTGAGAGCATAGCCAGCGCGCCGCTGCCGATGAGCACTGAGCCGGGACTGCTTATCCAGGCGCTCAATAACAATTGCTTTCTAATTAGTGGTGACGGTACCAAAGGCACCATATATGATGGCGATGGTAAAATCATCAAGACCCTGACGCTGGGTGAGAGCATCAACGTGATGCAGGCTGTGCCAAGCGACAAAGATGCCACCGACTATATCTGCCTTGGCTACGAGGATACAGGCGTTTTTAGCCCGGACTCACTAAGCAAGTCTGGACTGGCTATAGTGGATAGCACCGGGCGTGTTTGTTTTAAATTGTCCAGCCTGAGCAAAAGCCCTGAGTTTAAAAAGGTCGTGGACTTGCTCGGCATCAATATCGTCAACCCGCACGATATCTGGTATGTAGCAGGCACCACTGACGAAGGCAGAGGCTGGGCCGTATCAGAAATAAAACTGGGCAATCCACCCAGTATCGATGCCAATTACAAAATAGAATTAGCAAACTTTTTGCCATCGGCTCTGGCTGTAAACGAAGAAGCCTTGCTGATATTTGGCTACAAAGCCTCACTGCTAGATATAGCGGCACAGGAAGGTCGCATCTACAGAATCGATCGCAAGACCAAAGAACAGCTCAAAATAGTTGTACAGGACGACAAAGGCAATACTCTCAATGTCACCCAGGCCTTTGGTCGGGGCAGCAAACTCTATGCGCTCGCCAACAACTCTGTTTATTGCATCGATCTCAATAATATTGTGCGCTGGTAAAAAACACCTGCAAAAGTGATTGCCGACCTAACTGGCAAGACAGCCCTACTGCCATATTGGATATGTCAGCAGTTACAGGTACTTATATGCAACCCCGCATCTTGATTTTGTCGGCATCCTCAGGCAATGGTCATATCAAAGCCGGTGAGGCGCTAGCAAAAGCTTTTGGCCAGGCTCTGCCCGAGGCGATTGTGCAACACATCGATGCACTGACTCTGGTCAGTCCCGCCATGCGCAATGTTTACAGCCGCGCTTATATAAAGATGGTCAACCAGGCTCCGTCGGTACTAGGCTGGCTCTACAATCATCTCGATGAGCCCTACAAAGATGAGCGCAGGCGTCTGCTCTTAAACCGTATCAACAGTTTGCCACTGACAAAAAAGATTGTGCAGTTTAATCCAGACATTGTAGTTTGTACGCACTTTTTGCCAGCCGATATCGTGTCGATGTTGCTCGCTTCCAAGCGCATCCATGCCAACCATGCTGTCGTTATCACGGACCTTGATGCCCACGCCATGTGGCTTGGACGCAACATCGACAGATACTTTGTAGCGCTGCCTGAGACCGAGGAGTACTTAGCCACGCTTGGCGTGCCACGCGAACACATCACAGTCTCAGGCATACCAATAGACCCGGCATTTGCCATAGTTGCCAGTCAGCTAGGCACTGCCGGGAGTAGCACAAAAATACCGACAATTTTGGTGTCAGCAGGAGGTTTGGGTGTAGGACCAGTTGAAAAGCTTATAGAACAGCTGAACAAAATCAATACACCAATCGAAGTAATCGCACTCTGCGGCAAAAACACAGACCTGGCAACCAGGCTCAATGTGGAGTATGCCAATGCTGGCAATATGCAACTACACGCACTTGGTTACATCAATAATGTCCATGAATACATGGCCCGTGCCGACATGATTATCGGCAAACCAGGAGGTCTCACTACAGCCGAGGCTCTGGCTTGTGGACTGGCTTTTATCATAGTAAATCCTATACCAGGGCAAGAAGAGCGCAACGCCACACATCTGCTCGAAAATGGTGTCGCCATCCGCTGCAACAATATGAACACTATTGCATACAAACTGCAAAAACTATTGAGCGACGATGCGCGTCTTGCCACCCTCAAAAATAACGCCCGCACAATGGCTAGACCTCAAGCCGCCAGAGATGTGGCAACGCAGCTACTCAAACAGTGGAGTGCAGTCAATCGGACTGACTCTCCAGCTCTCCCAATAGAGCTGGCTCCAACTCGCCGTGGTTATTTGCGTCACCTGCTGCAATCTGCCAACCGAGCTGTTTAGCCTTTTTTAGCTTCTTTTGAAATCTCCGAAAGAAGCTGGGCAAAGTTAGATAGCCACTATGAGCACTAACAAGTGCCATGCCAGTGGTGTATGCTTCGTCATCAACATCAGCAATAATGGACTTAGTGCTGTAGCTTACAAAATCATTGTGGTCCCAGACATTCCACCAGTAGCCGAGATGCTTGGATGGCGGATAGGGGACAGAGTCACCGCTCTCGATACCATATCTATTGTCGCTCTCAAGGAATAATTTAAGCTCCTCAAAGAGCCCTACCTGCGAGGCGCAGGCGCACCAGAAGTCGACTTTGAGATTCTGGTATTCTGGTAACCTGGGCAAAAAATGAGTCACCGCATCGTAAACTATTTGACCGCCCATGCTATGGCTCATCACGATTAGAGGCTCTCCTCCGCGTGCTACTTTGATATCGTGAGCCTCAGCCAGGGCAGCCAGCAAAGTCGCTGGTATCCAGCCTGGTGCGTTAGCATCTCCACGCTCGGTTAGATAAGCAAAAACATCACCAATAAAGCTTGTCACAAATTGGTTAATAGGTGAGCGTGCCTCAGCCGCTGCTCGCGTCAGGACAAAACCAGCACCATGGGCAGTGCGAGCAACTGATTCGAGCATATTGATGAGCAGACTATCGCGCAATACGGGCAGCTTGCTCTTACTGCTTTTGACATGACCTTTGAGCTTGAGATAGCGGGCAGCAACACGTTCACGCAATAGCTGTATCTCTTCTTGCCTGGTATCACACTTAGCCAGGGCTTCAAAAGTATCAGCTTCATGAGCCACTTCATCTGCGGCCAGACTGGCAATAGCGGAGTCCTCACTATCTAGCCCGCTGTTTGTTATGACAGCCTGAGCAAGCAGATTACTCAAGTCTTCCTCTGTCAGACTGGACATCTTAAACTCAGATTGTGCTTCGGTATGTGAGCTCTTAAAAAGTCTGCGCTTGCCGGTCTCATCATCTTTAAGCAGTCGTTGAGAGACAGCGCGTATTTTGCCGAGCTGCGCTTTACTAAAA
The DNA here is from genome assembly GCA_016718315.1 of Candidatus Obscuribacter sp. Classification (GTDB taxonomy): domain Bacteria; phylum Cyanobacteriota; class Vampirovibrionia; order Obscuribacterales; family Obscuribacteraceae; genus Obscuribacter. The sequence continues at coordinate 445,853 of JADKDV010000002.1, forward strand.
GTAGCAAGCGGTCTGTTTTTGAGCAGATGCATAATCGGACTATTGGGGATGGATGCACCACCAAAGCGAAACTTAGCGCCAAAGTCACCCCAGTAACAGCGGCTTATAGTTACACCAGCAGCATCATCGGCAATTAGCGGTGCGATATAGCGCCGCAAAAGTATTTCTAGCTGCTCCCAGCCTTTGTCGTCGCGTACAGATACTCCATGGACAAAGACTATGGGCAAGCAATTGACCTCAATGAGAGCTAATCAACCACCAGTTTCATACCCGATGCTTCAACAACATCACCGGCTATTAACTTTCTGCCGCGCCGTGTCTCAACCTGGCCGTTTACTTTGACACCGCCACCCTGGATAAGATGCTTGGCTTCGCCGCCAGACTGCACCATACCGTTAAACTTGAGACACTGATCGAGCCTCAAGACATCGTCTTTATCTTTGCCGTCTTTCATTTTTTGTCCACTACTCAGGGCGATAACTGACGCTGGCGCTGTTTGCTCTGCAGATTAACGCCAGTAAAGTTATATATCATATAAAAGATTGCCGAAGGTGGGAGTCGAACCCACACACCCTTGCGGGCGGATGATTTTGAGTCAACTGCGTCTGCCATTCCGCCACTTCGGCTTGAGAAAACATTCTACACTATACAAACTATGGACAAACTCAAAAACAAAGCAAAAGCAACCAAACGCAAAACAGCACTCCCCTTGGCAGCAGCCGATGCCGTTTGCATCATCACAGGGTTTGATGCTTTCGGGCTTAGCAAAGCTAACCCAAGTGAATTAGTGGTTGAGACATTTCCTGACATATTGAAAACCACCCCGGACGAGGATCACAAAAAACCACTGGAATTGGTTGTCGACAAAGTCTATCTGGAGACCCAGGGGCATAAAGCCTGGAAGACTCTCAAACAAAAGCTGGATCAAACACGCAAAGAGCTGGATCAGGCCAAAAGCGACGCTGCCATTGTGTTAGTCATGCTCGGTCTGGCTCAAAATGCAGTCGGGCTGCAATTGGAGCGCTTTGCTATCAATTTGCGCGACTATCGCATCAAAGACAATAGCGGCGAACAGATAGAGGACAAACCTATCGCAGATAAAGGACCAGACCTGCTGCGCACAATCCACGACTTGCGCCCAATCCGGGACAATGTGCGCGAGGCTGGCTACCCATGCCTGATCAGCAATCATGCCGGTACATTTATCTGCAACGAGCTTTATTACCACGCCCTTACCTACCAGCAAAAGCATGACCGCATTGCCGCCTGCTTATTTGTGCATATGCCTCATGGCAAGGACTTTGCCAGACTTGGCAAAGAGGCAAAGAGCAAATCAATACAAAAGAAATTTGCCGCTGCCACAAAAAAATCGGCTCAAATAGCCCTACTTAGAGATGGGGTCGCCGAGGTAATCGAGTCTGTCACTAAGCAGATACTCTGAGCTAAAATATGGCATCGTAAGATCCAGTGACAATGAGGAAAAAAATGCAAAAGTTGATGCTCGCTTGCTCTATCGCACTTATTGCCGCGTCTGCAGGTGCGCTCATAGTGCCCGGTCAAGCTGATTGTGGCGATTGCCCCAAAAACAGCAAGGGCAAAAAAGCAAACATGCGCGAGGGCTTTAATCAGCCGCTTATATTGTCAGGCATCAAAAACATCCAGATACTTGTTGGTGACATAGACGAGATGTTGACGGCTCAAGGCGTCAGCAAAGATCATCTGGCTGCCAAATTAAAAGAAGAACTTAGCACCACCCACGCCACCATTACCGAAGGCGCTGAGGCCTGCTGCAAAGAAAAATCTAGCGGCAAAGCATCTCACGACACAAGTGCCCTGCTCTATCTCAAAATCAAGTCCACTGCTGACGCGCCGGATAGTAAATCCGGTGCCTACTCAATCAACCTCTCACTGGTCGAAAAATCAAAAATAGCCCGCAATCACAAAGACATAATGGCATCAGTCTGGGCCCAGGATGCCATAGGCAAAGTCCAGGGCGATGTCAAAAGCGAACTCGACAGTCAGCTTGACAAACTAGCACGCGATTTTAAACGCGATTATCTACTAGCTAATAGCGCCGATATCTCGCATCCAGACATGCCAGACAAAAACGGCCAAAAGAAATCACGCTTTGGCAAATAGACTGTAGCTCTATCACTCCGCCCCTTTAGGCGTAGAGCACCAGCTGCCTTTACCTGTGGCACAAACCACACAAATCTCTTTTGATTTGGCAAAGCACTTGCCGCACACTTTTTTGTGGCAATTTTTGCAGGTATGGCTCTGCTTACCCAATGGATTGGGCAAAAGCAGTGGGTCGCAAAGCGAGCCACAAACAGCACAGGTCCCATGCAAAGGGTCGCTTGCGGGTTTGCCGCCGTCTGATGCAAACATGACCTACCTCCTTAATCGCACAAAAAACAGACAGATCAAGGTAATAAAGGACCTACTCATACTAAAATCATATACCCATCCCTAAAAACAGGCTCCTGCATCCTATGAAAAAATACATTGTCAGCATCGATCAGGGTACCACTAGCTGTCGCGCCATCGTTTTTGACAAAGTGGGCACACCACTTGGGGTGGGACAAGTCGAGTTTGAGCAATTTTTTCCTAAGCCAAGCTGGGTTGAGCACGATGCCTCGGAGATTTTGACAAAGCAGATTGCCTGCATCAAAGACGCCATAAAAAACGCTGGCATAAGTCCAGACGAAATCGCCTGCGTGGGCGTCACCAATCAAAGAGAGACAACCGTCATCTGGGATAAAAAAACTGGCAAACCAATCCACCGCGCCATCGTCTGGCAGTGCAGACGCACTCAAGATTTTGCCCACACACTTAGCGATAAAACAGAGTTATTTAGACTCAAAACTGGACTTGTACCAGACGCCTATTTTAGTGGACCCAAAGCAAAGTGGATCCTTGATAGTGTAGAGGGCGCCAGAGCCAGAGCAGAAAAAGGCGAGCTTTGTTTTGGCACAATCGATAGCTGGCTTATTTACAATCTAACAAAAGAAAAGAACCATGTCACAGAGCCAAGTAATGCCTCTCGCACCATGCTCTTTAACATCAATACAATGGACTGGGACGATGAGCTATTAAAACTCATTGCAGTACCACGGGCGATACTACCCAAAGTATTACCCTCAAATAGCAACTTTGGCACCACTATAAAAGAACAGGTCGGATTTGAAGCGCCGATATTGGCCAATATGGGCGACCAGCAAGCGGCACTTTTTGGTCAGTGCTGCCTGCAAGAAGGCATGGCAAAATGCACTTATGGCACAGGCAGCTTCCTCCTGGCTAATATCGGCAACAAACCCAGGCTAGCCAACGGACTGCTCACCACAGTAGGCTGGCAACTCACTGGACAAAAGCCAGTCTATGCCTTTGAGGGAGCCATATTTGTCGCTGGCGCAGCAGTGCAATGGCTGCGTGATGGACTGGGCATAATCGAAACAAGCGAAGAAACAGAAAAGCTGGCACGCTCCATAGATAGTAACGAAGGAGTATATTTTGTACCTGCCTTTGTAGGATTGGGCTCGCCGTGGTGGAACTCCGATGTTAGAGGTACTATAGTCGGCCTCACCAGGGGCAGTGGCAGAGCCCATCTTGTCCGAGCCGCCCTGGAGTCTATGGCTTATCAAGTCTCAGATGTTGTAGGAGACATGCAAGCCAACGGCATAGCTATCACTGAGCTTAGAGTAGACGGCGGAGCGACACGCAACAAACTGATGATGGAGTTCCAGTCAGACGTGCTAAACGTGCCGGTGACTAGAGCCACACAAGTGGAGTCCACAGCCTGGGGTGTAGCCGCCATGGCCGGTCTGACACAAGGTGTAATAGCCAGCGCCACAGATCTTGCCGATAGCTGGCAAAAGGATCTTACAGTCACTCCACAAACAGATCGCAGCGCCCAGTACAAGGGTTGGCAGGCAGCACTCAAAGGTGCCTTTGCCCATGCCCAGGCGCTGCATCAAGATGAGCCAGCTCAAGCAAAAGACGAGCCCAGCAAAGTAAAGGTCAAGCAATAGCTACCAGGATTTTTGCATTAGAAAACGCAGATGGCTGCTCTGCCTACTCCCTCACAATCCCGTAAGCAAGCAGCACACTATCGATAAATTCGTCCTTAGCCTGGGCGTAATCGTTGACTACTGTGTACTGCGGTGCTAGCTCTAGCTTGAGCTTTTGATAGGCGTCACGGATAGATTGATCTTGCCGCAATATGTCCCTGAATTTGAGATGCCGGTGAAAAAAGGGTGTATTGATTTTAACCAGGTGGATATTAACCGCCGGTAGTACCACTGTGTCGCTATCATCCTGAGAGTCCTGATGTCGCTTAAACAATCTGCGCTGCGGCAAAGTATCTTCGTACTGATATATGTACGCGTAACCAGCGCGCATCATCGCAGCCACAGTAAGATCCAGCTCCACCGACTGATGTATAGCCGGCATAATGTCGATAATGGGCTTGGCAGCAAGACCTGGCACAGAGGTGCTGCCGATATGATCTATGTCAGCCAGTAGTGGTCCAAGAGCCTGCTTGATGCGCCCACGCTCGGCCTCGTACTGGTCTGCCCATAATGGATTGTATTTTTCGATGATTATCATCGCCCACCTTGACAAGGTTGCAATTTTTTTGATGAGGTCCCCCTAATAATCTCTCAAGCTGAGTTAGCAAAGAGTGAACCACCCAGGAGCAATTATGCAATCTCTCAGACCTTCAAGCCAGTTGAAATCGCCAAGAGTTATTAGCAAATCTCGACAGTTTCAGGCCCAGCGGGACAAAGTCTGCATCCGTCTGCCCCGAGAACAAGCGCTCATTTTGTACGCCATGATGGACAGACTCAATAGTGATCCCTCAGTAAAGCTTGAGCACCAGGCAGAGCGCAAAGTCCTCTGGGATCTGGAGTACTTACTGCATAGCGCCCTGCCCGAAACTCACACTGCTGAGTACGAATCCAAGCTTAGCGAAGCAAGAGAAAACACCTGGCCAAAACCAGAAAAGCTTTTGCGAACTTCTTGCTGATTTTTCCAGCAGCACTTTTGAAGTTTGAATAATCTTGAAAATTTGACCTTATCATCCCGCCTGATGATACACAAAGACCTCCTTTCGGAGGTCTTTGTGCGTGTCTTCGTCAAGCGGGGGGAAAACTTTAAAACTATTTGCGCTTTTAGCTGACCATCTTTAATGTCTGGCAGCGTCTGCCATGGCGCCAGGTAAGCCCTGGCTGGCAACTGTAGAGAAGGGGGTTACGCCGACAATATCAAACTGGGCTCCTTCATCTGGACTTAATCGATTATCGAGCTTGTTGAGCAATGCCCCACCGGCTCTCTCGTTGCCTATCTGAATAAAATTGATTCTCACTTCGTCAGGTCTAGTCATTTTTTGTGTCGCTCTGGCGATTGTCGCAATCAGTTCGCCACGGTCACTGGGTTCTCCGTCTGAAATAACCTCGATGAGCAGCTTGCGGACGCTGGAAGGAGAGTTACTACGTCTATCAAAGTACTCATCTAAAACTTCTGACACAGGCTTAGACATATAAGTTCCCCCGGATGGAGAATTTTTGGCAAATATGTTTGAAACCATGGACAGGTCAGCATTACGGTACACTTGATAATCAGAAGAAAAAAGTGCAACGGTGATACCACTACGAAATACAGCTGAGGTTTGAGAAGCCAGATTGCTCAGCTGAGAGGCGCACCAGTCCCAGCGAGTGAGGTTACCGGGGCAATCAGGCTCATCCATCGAGCCAGATTTATCGATAATTACAGCAACCTCATAATTTGCTAATAAATTGAGTTCTTGCTTATTTAAAGTACGACCAACATAGGGCAGCTTAGAAACAGACCGATTAATGGCGTTTACAGCCGAACCGGCAAGACCGGTACTGGCGCTACCACTTAAACTGGTGCCGCGATTGTAGCCAGCCAGCCCTTTAAGCAGATTGGTAGCCTCGGAGCGCAGCATTGGTGACTGCTTGAGCTGCTGTTGCAGTTGACTGTAAAGCCCCGCGCCCTTGCGCAATAGATCACCTGACCCACTGCTACTTTTAGCACTCGCGGCATTTTGATTGACACCACCGTTGACACTACCACTAGTGCTATAAGCGCTGCTTGTTTGTGTCACAGGTGGCACATAGACTGGCGGTGGCGCGCTAAAAGTACTAAAGGCATCTTTGTCAGTCTGTGAAAACAAGCTACTACTTGTATTGCCCGAAGGCGCTACTGTCGGCATATTGGTATTGGTTGCCGCAGTGGCTGCGGCACTGCCAGCAGGAGTTACACGTGTCAATCGAGAGCCATTGAGCGCTGTCTGCGAAACCGAGCCAGTCAACGTATTAGCTGAATTGGCATTGTTAATAGAAGTGGCAGCGCCGGGGCGCGTCAAACGACTGGGAGCCACAGGCGGGGCGGGATTGGCAGCAGAAGCCGGTAAAGGGGCAATGGAACCGGGTCCGACCAGGCTAAGCGCCATAAATAAACAAGTGAGAGCCAGGCTTTGCACTTTGGCAAAATTTGACGCGGACCTGGACTCTATACCTCTCATTAAAACCTCGATTCAGCAAAGCTAGTGACGGCGACTGTAAAGCAGTGTTCCTGACATGTATCCAATGTGAGAGCAGATTTCTGGGCGTAGCAATCCATTTATGGTAAAAACAAGCTGTTGACTAGTGAGGTTACTGTGGTTAAAAAATCCACCCTAGTATTGTGTACCCTTTGTGCCGGTGCCCTGTCTACTCTTATCGCCCAGGGTCTGCCCGCTTTTGCCCAGGATGGCAACCAGGCGGCTCAGGATACACCACGGATAGAGCAAGCGCCAAACGCTCAAAAGCCCGGTGACCCACGTTTTACCACCCAGTTTAAAAACGAGCCGCCCAGACCGACCAATGTTGTGGATGATGGTCAATATGTTGGACAAGACGGCGTCATTGACGGCTCTAATCTCAAGCAGTTTCTAAATTCTGGACCAACAATAGACGCTACTGCCATGGAAGAAGCCTCTATCCCAGCCGACAACTTTGTGCAGATGCCTGATGTCGCTCCCAAACCAGGCAAATGGAAGAAGAAAAAGGGTTTATTTGGCGCTATCGCCAGAGGCTGGGCGCAAACCTGCAATATGCTTGGATATAACTGCGGTGATGATGACGTCGGTCCTGATGCCAGCCTCTCGTCCGACCTGCCTCAAGCAGTACGCGACGCTTACGGCGCATACAATCCAAACAAACAATAATTAGCTCAAGCCGCTACTTTAGTTGTACTGGGGTAGCATCGACTTTGATTCTAAAAAGCACATAGGGCTTTTGTCTCAGGTCTGCGCCCTGATGGAAGGCCGCTTGCCGATTGAGCTGGTTGGTTGTGAAATACAAATAGCCATCCTGTGCCAGACAGAGTGTGTCTGGCCAGAGCACTCGAGGATCACAGACCAGAGTCTCATGCTTACCAGACAATGAGATACGCCTGACAGCGTTATGCTCATAGTCAGTGGTATAGATGCGCCCCTGAGCGTCGCTCTCCAGACCATCAGAAGCACCCTTTTCGGTTACTTCGCAGACTGTTTTGGCGACATCGTCCTCGCTTACATCCGGGTCACAAAGAGCATTGAGACTGACACTATAGAGCTTGCGACTACTGAGCGGACAATAATAAAGATGCTCACCATCTGCACCAATAGCGATACCATCACAACCAACCTTGAGCGAAGTGCACTCACCATTTGGTGCAATATAAAGCAAAGGTGAGCCCTCTACAAAGGGGATAAACCCTGGCACAGCGCGCACACTGATATGGTCCTCGAGACGACGCATGCTTTTGCCAGTGGCCAGATCTACTACAATCAGGGCATTTTTGCCGCGGCTGCTGGAGTCTGTGATAAAGGCCATGCCTGCTTTGCCCCGAGACAAATCAAAACGCACATCATTTAAATAAGACTGCGGTAGAGCAACATCATTATCAAAAGTAATGGTTTTTACTGTTTTGTTGGTGGTCAAATCCACACAAACTAATTTGGCCGCCTTATCTAAGACCGGTCCAAATTTGACTGAGCCTGTATCAAGTATCCAGAGTCGGTTTAGGGGATCGATAACAACACTCTGTACCGATATCAGATGGTGCTCAGCATCATTTAAATCGAGTTTATTGATCTCAGCATCAGGATAGGGCACACATTTGCCGTCCACTATCTCAGCCACGGTGGTGGGCACCAGGTCCTCCCAGCGAGGGAAGTTAACAAACCGCCGTCCGCCAAAAGAAACAGCCACTCCGGTGGGCATTGAATCGTAAAACTTGGCGACCACCTCAGGTTTACCCAGATAAGTCTGGCTGGGCAAAATATTCTGGTCGATTTCGGCAGCAGTCACTTCTGGAGGAGCAATATCTACTTTTGCTGGTGCTTTGATTTTGACTTTAGCCGGACTTTTAAGCTTGGCACTGATAGCACTTACAACCTCACTGGTTTTAACCTCTATCGGACGAGCCTGGCTCACTCCCGGCAAAAGCCCCAGAGATAGCAGGGTGAGGATTGTTTTCACTTTATGAGCTTTATTGTGCATTTTGGCCTCGGTCAGTTATAAGCGTCCATAATATATGAATTCTAAAGCTGGAGGTTGACGGAACTAGACGACCGGTCTATTATTGTATACACAGCTTACCCTTATTTGAGAGAGCACCATGTCATCCGAAAATAAAACCAGCACACTGCCACAATCAAGCCTTGAAACAAAGACAAAAGGCCAAGCCACCTTATTTAGCCCACTGAGTATTAAGTCAGTCACTCTCAAAAATCGTATTGCTATCTCGCCTATGTGCCAATACCACTCTGTCGATGGTTTTGCCGAAGACTGGCATCTAGTCCACATTGGCGCCAGAGCAATTGGCGGCGCCGCTCTTATAATCATGGAAGCAAGTGCTGTAGAGCCAATTGGCCGCATCAGCCCTGATGATCTCGGTATTTACAAAGACGAGCACGTAACCAATCTCAAACGCATCACAGCTTTTGTCGAGTCTCAGGGAGCTGTACCGGGCATACAGATTGCTCACGCCGGACGCAAAGGTAGCACCAAAAACCCCTGGAAGATTGGCAATCGCCATGAAAAACAAGACGTCAAAGATGAAGATGGCGGCTGGCAAACAGTTGCACCGTCGGCAGTGCCATTTAGCGCTGATAGTCGCTTACCAAGAGAGCTAACAATAGACGAGATTAAAGCCATCCAGGACAAGTTTGCAGATGCAGCCAGACGTGCTGCCAGCGCTGGTTTTAAGTGGCTTGAAATACATGCCGCCCATGGTTATTTGCTGCATAGCTTTTATTCGCCACTGTCTAACTTTAGAAAAGATGAATACGGCGGCAGCTTTGAAAATAGAGTAAGAATGTTGCTTGAAACAGTAACAAAAGTCAAAGCAGTTTGGCCCGCCAATCTGCCTTTGACAGTGAGGCTCTCAGCATCTGACTGGACCGAGGGCGGTTGGACTGTAGATGACTCTGTCAAACTAGCAAAACTGCTTAAGGATCTGGGCGTAGACTTAATTGATTGCAGCAGTGCCTATGTGCGTGGAGGCGACCACTATCCTTACGGACCATCGTGGCAAGTGCCACTGGCTCAGCAAGTAAAAGCATTAGCGGGTATCGCCACTGGTGCTGTCGGCATGATCACAGAGCCCGAGCAAGCCAATAAAATCATCGAGGATGGCCAGGCTGATTTGATTTTTATTGCTCGTGAGTCAATGCGCGAGCCTCAGTGGCCCTACAAAGCCGCCCTTGCTCTGGGAGCAGACATTGTGCCTGAGGCAAAGTCAGTTTTACCCAAAAATTATTCATACGCCCTCTAATCGCGTTGGTTTAAGTCATAGGGAGACATAAAGAGTCATAAGGAGTAATCATGACCACTGCACTAGCCACCTACAAAGCCTGGGAGCTTAAGAGCCTGTCGATGCAAGACATCAAAGAAGGCACAAGAGAGAGCCAGGCACTGGCACCTGATCAGGTGCGCATCGCGGTCAAAGCAGTCTCGCTAAATTTTAGAGAGCAACTTATCGCCAAAGGACTTTACGCCCCCAATCTACCTTTGCCTGTGGTGCCATGCTCTGATGGTGCTGGTGAAGTAGTGGAAGTAGGCAGTAAGGTGACACGCTTTAAGGTTGGCGACCGGGTTTCACCAAACTTTATGCCTGAATGGATTGACGGAGATGTCACACCGGAAGCAGCTAAAGGGGCGCTTGGTGCTTTTGTCGATGGCATGCTAAGGCAGTTTGCGGTCTTTAGCGAAAGCGCACTGGTCCACATTCCCGCTTATCTAAGCTATGAAGAAGCAGCGACTTTACCCTGTGCAGCCCTGACTGCCTGGTCATCGCTTATGGTGAACGGCAATCTCAAAGCCGGTCAGACTGTGCTTATCCAGGGTACTGGCGGGGTCTCTATTTTTGCTCTGCAACTGGCCAAAATCTCTGGCGCAAAAGTAATTGCCACTACTTCCAGCGACGTTAAAGCAGCCAAACTAAAAGAGCTTGGTGCAGCCCATGTAATCAATTACAAAACCACACCCAAATGGGAAAAATCCGTGCTTGAAGCCACCGGCGGCGCAGGCGTGGACCATGTGGTGGAAGTAGGCGGAGCAGGCACTCTTGAGCGCTCAATGAAGTCGGCGAAACTGAACGGTCATGTCAGTGTCATCGGCGTGCTCGATGGTGTTATCGGAGACTTTAGCCCACTCAATCTAATCATGAAGAGCCTCAAAGTGCAGGGAGTCTTTGTGGGCTCACGCACTCGTTTTGAGGACATGAACCGAGCTCTGGAATTACACCAGGTCAGACCAGTTATTGATAAGACATTTAAATTTGACCAGATTGTAGAAGCGCTTGCCTATATGGAAAGCGGCAAACACTTTGGCAAAATTGTACTGACCGTATAAGGATAATTTGACTGTATAAAAGCAAAAGGAGTGGGGGGCCACTCCTTTCCTTTTTCGCTTTAGTCTTTATCGATTAGTAAGAGAGCACGCGTCCTTTGACACTGCTGGACTCATACTGAGCAACTGGCTTGCTGGATGGGTTGTAGCTGTAGCTGGCATAAGTAAAGGTGCTGGTATTGCGGTTGGCTCTAGCTCCAGAGCCGGCTTTGCTGCGCAGTACACCAGAGCAATCACTGCTGGCCATGCGGTTGTCACCAATGCTACGAGCCTTAGCCGACATAGGAGGAATAGCAACAGGTTTGCTATTGGGACCGGCGACGCGACTGATTACATGGTAAGGATTAGCTCTGGGTGCCACACGGTTGATAGCATTGGTGCGGTAGCGGCTTGAGACATCGACGTCAGTCCAGTAGTAGTGGCGCAGGTTGCCGTCTCTGCTGCAGAGAGGCTCTTCCCAGCCGGAGACACGGTGATGCTCCTCATAGACTGTCGATCCACCGCTACCGTCTGTTGCCTGGGCGCTAGCAGCGCTCTGAAAACAAACAGTAAGCAAAGCTGCAAAAAATACAGAGAGGAGGGTCAGTTTGTTAGAAAAGTGTCTTGCGTGCATTTCGAATAATCCCTCAGGGGTTACACCGACTGTTGACAATACTGTTATACCGATTTGATGTAATCGATTTGTTAATGGGTCAGGGGGGACTCCCCAGGGTAAACCTTAAATCTGCCTGATTTAATCTAACAGTACCACTGGCGGGCAACAGAGAATGCTCTCAGATACTCTTTAAGGTAAAAGGAGGGGGGCTTTTGCTTATATCCGGAGTCCAGGATTTTTGGACATTAACCGTTGTCTAAAATATATCCACTGCCATGGACAGTACGCAAAATCGAAGATTTGCCTTCGTCTTCTATTTTTTTGCGCAATTTATTGATGTGCACGCGCACAGTATCTGGGGCTGTGTCCTTTTCGTTGGACCAGACTTTATCGAGGATTTCTTCTGAGCTAAAGACCTTATTGGGGTTGCGCATAAAAAAGAGCAGCAAATTAAACTCTTGCGGCAAGAGCTTTATTTCTACGCCATTTTTGAGGACCCGACGAGAATTGCCATCTATAGATATATGGGCAATCTGGATAACTTCGCTCAAAATCTGAGGGGGACGGCGCAATAGCGCTCTCAGGCGAGCACCAAGCTCCACTGGATGAAATGGTTTGGTCAAATAATCATCGGCCCCAGACTCAAAGCCCAGGGTCTTATCAGCAATCTGACCGCGACCGGTAAGCATGATTACTGGCAAGGTGCCGCCGCGACCGCGGTAAGTGGCACAAACCTGAAAACCTTCCATGTCGGGCAAACCGACGTCCATGACAACGACGTCGTATTCATAGTGAGATAGACGCGACAGCGCTTCCTCGCCGTTTTCGGCAGTCTCAACTATATAGCCTTCGCCTTCCAACCATTCTCCAAGAACGGCTGTCAGCTCAGTATCATCATCGACTAGTAATATCTTGGCCATGGCACCGCCAGAGGGATAGACAGTGACATACTACCACAGCATTATAAATAGCAATAACCGACCTGAAAATATCAGATCGGTTATTCCCGTTTATATATGCAATAGCTATTCAGCTATCTATCGTTAGTCCCAGCTGAGTGCACCACCGGTTTGATAATCGATTACACGGGTCTCAAAAAAGTTCTTTTCTTTTTTGAGGTCGATCATCTCGCTCATCCATGGAAATGGATTTTTAGCGCCTGGGTATTGATCAGGCAAGCCAATTTGACGGCAACGGCGGTTAGCGATAAAGCGCAAGTACTCGGAGAACATCTGGCTATTGAGACCCAATACGCCGCGGGGCATTGTGTCTACTGCGTATTTGTATTCCAGCTCAACGCCTTCACGGATGAGAGCCTGAATCTCTTCTTGGAACTCAGCGGTCCACAAATGTGGGTTTTCGATTTTGATTGAGTTAATCAAGTCGATACCATAATTGAGGTGCATTGATTCATCGCGCATGATGTACTGGAATTGCTCAGAAGCACCAGTCATTTTGTTTTGACGACCGAAGCTGAGCATCTGTACAAAGCCCACATAGAAGAATAGACCTTCCATGATGATGTAATAACCAATCAGGTTACGCAAAAATCTCTGGTCAGTTTCAGGAGTGCCTGTGTGGAAGTTGGCATCAGCCAGTTCTTGAGTAAACTGCAACTGGAAGACATCTTTTTCGTAGATCGAAGGTATTTCTTTGTACATGTTGAAGATTTCGCCTTCATCCAGACCAAGACTTTCCACAACATACTGATAAGCATGGGTATGGAGAGCTTCTTCAAAGGCCTGACGCAATAAATACTGACGGCATTCGGGGTTGGTGATATGGCGATAAATTGCCAGTACCAGATTGTTTGCCACCAGTGAATCAGCAGTGGAGAAAAATCCCAGGTTGCGCTTGATGATCATGCGCTCGTCTTCACTCAAACCATTGGGGTCTTTCCACAGAGCAATATCACGGTTCATTGAGATTTCTTGCGGCATCCAGTGATTGGCGCAAGCATCTAGATATTTTTGCCAGGCCCAGTCGTACTTAAATGGCACGAGCTGGTTAAGGTCAGCACGGCAGTTGATGATGCGTTTGTCATCCACTGAAATGCGCTTATCAGTAAGTGTGATTTGCTCAAGCCCTGTCACACCCGCTTCAGGAGCGATAGTGACATTGATATTGGCGTTAGCCACTGTGGCAGCTGCGACCTGGTTGGGACTAAAATCCATTCCCCCGGCAGCGGTCGGCACAGCCGTAGCTGACTTGGCAGCATTAGCGCCCGAGACCGGTACATCATCAAAACTAAGCATAGTGGTTTTTCCTTTTCTTTAGATGCTTACTTAACAGCTACCATTACTGGCAGGCTTCGCAATCAGGGTCAGTGATCAAGCATGCTTTTGGTGCAGCAGCCTGAGGAGCGGGTGTGGTGCGAGCACCACTTGAGACTTTATTGAGCACACCGATATTGGTGGTTGATTTTTCTGGTGCGGTGGCAGCAGCGGTGCGCAGATAATAGGTAGTCTTGAGGGCTTTGTGCCAGGCTAGCTTATAGGTCTCATCCAGTTTGCGGCCGCTTGGTTCAGCCATATAAAGATTGAGACTTTGAGCCTGGTCAATCCATTTTTGTCTGCGACTGGCAGCTTCTACCAACCATTTGGGATCTACTTCAAAAGCAGTGGCGTAGAGTTCTTTAAGGTCCTCGGGGATACGCTCGATTGGCTTCAAGGTGCCATCAAAGTACTTGAGGTCATGCACCATTACTTCGTCCCAGAGACCGAGTTTTTTGAGATCCTCGACCAGGTAAGTATTGACTACGGTAAATTCACCGGAGAGATTGGACTTAACATACAGGTTTTGGAAAGTCGGCTCAATCGATTGGCTCACACCTACGATATTAGATATGGTGGCAGTGGGTGCAATCGCCAGACAGTTGCTGTTACGCATACCAAAGCGGGCGATGTGCTCTCTGACTGGCTTCCAGTCCATACGGCTGGTGTAGTCAATATCAAGATCGACGCCGCGAGCTTCACTCAATAGAGCCAGTGAGTCATAAGGCAAGATACCTCTGTCCCAAAGAGAGCCCTTGTAACTGTTATAAGTACCGCGCTCAGCTGCTAGTTGAGAGCTAGAGAGGATGGCAAAATAACTGATTGCTTCCTGACAGTAGTCAGCAAAATCCATAGCTTTGTCTGAGGCGTAGGGTAGACGCATGTTGAGCAAGGCATCCTGGAAGCCCATCACGCCTAAGCCCACTGGACGGTGACGCAAGTTGGATTGTCTGGCTTTGGGCACGCTGTAATAGTTGATATCGATAACGTTATCGAGCATGCGCATAGCAACACGGCAAGTATTAGCCAGCTTATCGAGATCGAGAGCGCCGTCTTTGATATGAGCAACGAGGTTTATTGAGCCAAGATTGCAGACCGCTGTTTCGGACTCAGAAGTATTGAGGGTGATTTCAGTACAGAGATTGGAGCTATGGACCACTCCGACATGCTGTTGAGGACTGCGCAGGTTGCATGGATCTTTAAAGGTCATCCAGGGATGTCCGGTCTCAAACAACATGGTGAGCATTTTGCGCCAGATTGAGACAGCCGGTACACGTTTGAAGAGCTTGATTTGACCTTGATCAGCCAGCTGCTCATAGCGCTCATAAGCTTGCTTAAACTTGGTGCCATAGAGATTGTGCAGTTCAGGCGCTTCATCAGGACTAAATAGAGTCCACTGTTCATTAGCCAGGACACGCTGCATAAACAAATCAGGAATCCAGTTAGCAGTATTCATGTCATGAGTGCGGCGGCGATCGTCGCCTGTATTTTTGCGCAACTCAAGAAATTCTTCGATGTCCATGTGCCAGGTCTCTAGATAGCAGCAGACCGCACCCTTGCGCTTACCACCCTGGTTGACGGCAACAGCAGTATCGTTAACGACCTTGAGGAAGGGCACAACGCCCTGACTCTTACCGTTGGTGCCAGCGATGTGCGAACCAAGCGCTCTAACAGGTGTCCAGTCATTACCCAGACCACCACTAAATTTTGAGAGCAAAGCGTTTTCTTTGACTGACTCATAGATAGAAGAAAGGTCATCATTGACTGTGGTCAAAAAGCAGGAAGAAAGCTGGGGTCTGTGAGTACCGGAGTTAAAGAGAGTTGGTGTGGAAGAAACGAAATCAAAACTGGAAAGCAAGTTATAAAACTCGATTGCTTTTGCTTCTCTTTCGATTTCGTTGAGCGAAAGCCCCATCGCCACGCGCATCCAAAATGCTTGAGGCAATTCGAATATGACACCATCCTGGTGCAGCAAATAGCGATCATATAGAGTCTGCAAACCCAGATATTGAAACTTAAGATCACGAGTAGCGTCCAGTGCTTCACCGATTTTGGTGAGATCAAATGTAGCCAGACGAGGGTCGAGCAAACCAACATGCACGCCCTTTGCAATGTACTCAGCAAAATAACTGGCGTATCTATCTTTCATAGCGCCCAGGCTGATTGATTCGTTCAATACTTCCAGACGCATTTGATGCAAGAGCAGTCGAGCAGTAGCAAAACTGTAGGCAGGATCTTGCTCAATCAAAGCACGGGCGCTCATAATGGCCGAGCGGATTACTTCGGTCTCTTGTACGCCTTCATAGAGACTCTCTACAGTAGCTGTATAAATCTTGTCTTCATCGACACAGGCACCAAGATTGGCGCAAGCTTCTGAAATTACAAATTTGAGACCCATATCAGATAGCGGCATGACAGTGCCATCGGCTCTGGTGACATTGGGTCCACTGGGCACAGCCATTGATACGGCTGGTTCCTGGGCAGATCTTTCTTTAGCACGCATTTCGCGGTAAAGCACATAACGACGGGCAACTTCCTGTTCGCCAGCTCTCATCAAGGCCAGTTCGACCTGGTCTTGCACATGCTCGATATGGAGCACACCACCTTCAGGTAGACGCTTCATCAGGGTTTCGACAACCTGACCAGTGAGCTTGTTGACCATATCGCGCACACGCGAGCTGTCAGCACCATGAGCCCCTTCGACTGCTAAAAATGCCTTGGTCATAGCAACGGCTATCTTGGAGGGATTAAACTCCATGACGCTGCCATTGCGTCTCAGCACTTTATATAAAACAAATTGTCCGATACGCTCGTCGCTCAGACCAAAACCAGCGGGGTCAGCGTGGTGGGTGGCGGTCAGCACCTGGGTCATCTTTTATCTCCTGGGATCGTTGTCTTGTGTTGGTGTTAGTGGATACAAGTGGATGGACGGTAAATTGGGAATCAATCGAAGCAGTCTAATTTAGATGGTGGCACTGGCGGTGCAAATAAAAGACCCTCTCGTCATTTAGTCCGAGAAGGCGTCAAAAGACAATAAATGTCTAGAAACGCCTCTCACCCTCGAAGAGGTTTGTTTTAATTGCCCTGGTGGGTAGCCTGGCTAAGAAGTTTTTGCTTCCTTTACAGTTGCGGGACAGCGATGGATTTGCACCATTCTTCCCCCACCAGATCTGCTAACTTTTGCCTCGATTTATCTATTTGCCTTGCAAAACGCTCCAGCAAAGACAAACAAAAACCGCTCCCCCAGGGACTCTTAAATCAATACCATCTGTCGATGGATTGACCTGAAGTGGTCGGGGATGCTTTTTTTGTATATAGATAAATCGAAACAGCGGAGTCGAGCAGATCCCTGACATTTCAGGGCATTCAGCTAAATTGCGACATTTCTCCTTGAATCGATTCGCGATGTGTAGCAAGGTAACATTTACACATGAGTCGCACAAGACTACCCCAAAACGCTTAGACAAAATCTGCCCGAGCGCCGCAACTGCTGCCCCTGAGGACCGGGTCAAAGCAAAAGCAGGAGATATACAATACGTCCATTCGAGCTATTGTTTTCAATACACTGTTTATACAAAAGGAGCCTAACAGTAGACTGTCTCAAGCGTTCGGCTCAGATAAAATTTCCGATCTCCAATAGATCTACGCCAGCGCAGCACTAGACATATAGCGCATATCCAACCGGCTTTACAGCTCTTCGACGAGCGACACTACATATGGTAAAACGCCACCAGACGGGCCTTCGATAAAAACATCGACCTGGTCACTAATAGGTGTCCTGACAGGATTAATCTCCACTACTTTTATTCCGGACTCAAGCGCTATATATGGTAGAGATGCAGCAGGCTGCACCAGACCGCTGGTGCCAACCACCATAAGCACACTACTGGAGAGTACCGCATCTGTTGCAAGAGGCATGGCACTGGCAGGCAATGATTCACCAAACCAGACCACATCTGGACGCAGAGGTGAGCCGCAATGACACAGTGGCGGCTCAGTCAGACCAGGCGCTACAAAGTTAGCTGGATGTCTTTTGCTAAAGCAACTGTAGTTGAGAATATTGCCGTGCAGTTCGATGATGTTTTTAGAGCCAGCGCGGTGATGCAAACGGTCGACATTTTGAGTAATCAAAGTAAAGTGCTGAGACAATTGCTCCAGACGAGCAAGTGCAAGATGACCGGAATTAGGACTAGCAGCCTCGACTATACCGCGGCGCCAGTCGTACCATTGCCAGACCAGAGCTGGATTAGCAACAAAGCCCTGGGGGCTAGCCAGCTTGGCGGGATCATAACCCTCCCAGAGACCAGTGAGCTTATCTCTAAATGTAGGAATACCGCTCTCACTGCTTACTCCAGCCCCAGTCAAAACCGCTATACCTCGGCTACTGCAGGCGCTGGCCAGCCAGACAGCGACCTCTTTGATACCCTTTTGACCCGGAAGCATCGCTTTATCCCCGCAATGGACTTTTGCCCACACCTTATTAATAGACCATGATAATTTGCCGGCCTACTGACTTTATTGTTTATATTGAATGCCCGGGGTATTTGCCCCGCTGGTCACTCAAAAGAGGATATTAAAAATGGCACAAGTAGAAGTTAAAGCCAAAGTCGGAGACGGTTTTAGACAGGAAATATCCTCGGCAACTCATGCTTTTGCCGCTGATGCTCCCAAAGAATTTGGCGGTGGCGATAGCGCCCCCAATCCACACGAACTGCTTTTGGGCTCACTGGGTGCCTGCACCGCTATCACATTACAAATGTACGCCAAGCGCAAAGGCTGGGACCTCAAAGGTATCTCAGTAAACGTGCAAGAAGAAACCGTAGATGAAGACGGTCAAAAGCAAAGCCAAATAACTAGAGAAATAGAACTAACAGGCGATCTGACTGACGAGCAAGTAGAAAACCTCAAAGCAATTGCAGACAAATGCCCAATTCACAAAATACTCAACGGTCCTAAAAAAATCACCACCGCCATCAAACGTGGCTAATAAGTGACGGTCGAGACTCTCTCACTGCCGATTATCGAGGGCGCCCTGACAACAACAGTTGTGGGGCGTCCCGCTTTTGGCGCCAACGAATTACATGCTCAAATCGATTCAACCAACACAAGAGCAGCCCAGTTAGCCAGAGATGGTGCAGCAGAAGGCACACTTATTTTGGCCCGACAACAAACAGCTGGTAGAGGCAGACAGGGGCGCGCCTGGTCCTCGCCCCCCGATGCTGGAATTGCCCTGTCAGTCTTACTTAGACCGCAAATACCACTGTCGAGATTACCGCTCATTACACTGGCCACCGGTGTGGCTTGTGCCAGCGCCATAGAAGAAACCTGCGGCATAAAGTTGGGGCTCAAATGGGTGAACGATCTTACTTATGGCGGTAAAAAAGTTGGTGGCATCCTCGCTGAAATGCCTGGTCAAGCCCTTGTCATCGGACTTGGCATCAACATAAGGTTGGATCTAGAGAGTCTGCCAGAGGACCTCAAAGCCAAAGTGGAGTGGCTAGAAAACATAACCGGAACTCCCGTCAGTCCTAACTTGATAGTAATTGCCCTTGCCCGTAAACTGGAAGACGAATACAACGCATTAAAAAACGGGCAGGACCAGGAAATAATCGAACGCTGGAAAAGTTACTCAATAACGATAGGCAAAGAAATCATTGCCCAGACCGCCCTCAAAGAAATAAGGGGGCGGGCAGTTGATCTCACCGCTAGTGGTGCCTTGATAGTTGAGAGTGCAGATGGCACTCGTACAGAGCTTACAGCAGGAGAAATCACTATCCGTATGGCTGACGGAAGTTACTGCTAGTGATCTTTTGCACTTACTGGTTTCTTCTTGCAATAGTTATCTTCTTACCACTTTATTGGCTGATCAAAAAACCGCAGTTGCGGCTTTTTTTATTACTGGTATTTTCTGCCATATTTCATACACACTTTGCCGGACCAGCAGGTGTGATACCAATTGTGGTGCTAGCACTAATCACATACCTGATTGGACTGGCGGCCCACGCCCTCAAAGCAAATAGACTGGCAGGCTGGCTCTGTATCTCCGGTATGGTGATAGTGGCAGCCGCTTTGATTTTTTATAAGTACAGCTTTTTTATACTCAATGACGTCATGGCACTGGTTAACAAGCCACTGGCAGATTACTTTGCCAGCCAGGTCCAGGCCGGTATGCCAGCGGCACCACCTCTAGCTATAAGCTTTTTTGCTTTTGAGTTTATCCACTATCTCTTTGAAGTGCGCCGAGGTAGCCCACCGATAAAAGCGCCTCACGAGTTTGCAATTTTTGCCATATTCTTCCCATCTTTGGTAGCTGGACCAATTAAACGCTATCAGGATTTTATCCCTTCACTAAAACTGGGACTGGCACAAACAAGCTCTATTGCCATAGCGCAGGGACTATTGCGGCTCAGTCTGGGATTTTTTAAAAAGCTCGTTATTGCCGACAATCTCAATCAATACATCCTGGCTAAACAACCATTTTTTGATGTGATGGATGTACCTGAGCGCTGGCTCTTTCTTATGGCTTTGACTTTTCGTATTTACTATGATTTTTGTGGTTACACTGATATTGCTCTGGGGCTGGCTATGACCATGGGTATCAAGTTACCGCAAAATTTTAGAGCGCCCTACAAAGCCAGTAATATCAGAGACTTCTGGCAACGCTGGCATATGTCTTTGAGTTTTTGGATCAGAGACTATATTTACATCCCCCTTGGTGGCAGCAAACATGGTGCCTTGAGAAGAGTTATAAACGGTCTTGTCGCTTTTGCACTCTGCGGACTGTGGCATGGTGCTAGTTATAACTACCTACTCTGGGGGCTATATCACGGCTCAGCCCTGGCTATCAATAACTACTACAGACAACTTGTCTGGCTCAAACCTCTAGCTGGATTTTTTGACCGCTATCCCAGGGCAAGCCAGGCAGCGACTTTTTTATTTGTGGCATCAGGCTGGCTATTGTTCTTTTATCCAGCCGCAAGAGCCTGGCAGATGTGGCTTTTACTCTTTGGCATTAAGGGGGTAGCAGGTGACTAAAAACGGTTACTACTCCAGGATGTATTTACTGGGCACTCTCGCCGGGTTTATCATATGCACCACCCTCGGTGCAGCACTCACTACGGTGCGCCTGCCTATTGCTGATTTTAAGCGCTTTTTTGAATACATCAATCCCAATGGCGGCTTTTATCTCACTTACAATGAAATACTGGCCCAAGCCAGAGAAAAACTGGCCCAGTCAAAAGGGCGCACACTAGTAATAATAGGCGGCGACTCAGTCTTTTTTGGCGAGGGACAGAGCACAGGCTCACTCTGGACTGAGGAGCTGGCCAAGCAGCTGGGCGACCAGTACGCAGTAATCAATCTGGCACTACCTGGTACTAAAGTATTTGAGGCCGGTTACTGGGTCTACGAAAAGCTAAAAGCCGAAGGTGAGCCAGTAATACTTGTCACGACAGCTATGCCCAGCACAGTTTTTGAGCCATCAGGAACGATACCAGTACACTACATGTATTTTGACGCAGTTGAGCGTAAATGCTTAGGAGACTATGATGAGCGTGACCTGTTTAGCTTACGTCACAGCGAATGGACACTGTTTAAGGATGGAGAGCACCGCGATACACTCAAGTTACGCTCCATCTTTAACCACTATCTGTCTTGCGAGGAATTATGGACTCGCTTTACTTATAGCATCATGGGCAACTATTATCACCGCAATACAGCTTACCGCTCACTGGAGCCACGTGCCTGGTTTAAGGATCCGCTGGTGGATAGACCGGCCTTTGATCCCATTGACACCGAAAAATTAGATCAAGGTACCAATATCATCCGCCACTATATGGCTGGTATCACGTCACTTTACGAGCCGCAAATAAAAGAAGAAACCCAGCAATTTTTTTGGCGCCGACTGGCGGGATGTACAAAAGCATCCGTTCCCGACAATTGCAAAAGCCAGATTATGGTTTGTGTCACCGCTCTCAATCCACTCTTCTTGGATGAATTGACGGCAAGTGAACGAGCCAAATACGACCGCATAAAATCGCTCTGGCTCAAAAACTTTAGAGAGCATGGATTTTATACAGTAGAGCTAAACAATGAGCTAAAAGCCGATTGTTATATTGATTTTGATCATCTAACTCCCGCTGGGGGCAAAGCTATGGCCTCCACCCTGACACCACTAATAAAAAACTTCGCGCAAAGCCAAAAATCAAAATCGGAGGCAAAATAATGACTGACGAAAGCACCACAAGCCAACTTAGCAGTGGCGAACATTCAGCCAATGCCCTGGAAGAAACCTGGCCAGACAAAATCGAAGTCCTGGTATTAAAACGCAATCCCTGGCTCTCGCTGGGCTTTGGTCTTATCACAGGAATATTTTTGCACTATATGCTCTTCCGGCTATCACTGCCGACTGAGCCTTTTATCTATGCCGCCTTTTAAAACTGAATGACGCTGAATATTTCGAGCGGAGAACCTTGCAATACTTTGTCTCTGCCATCAAGGAAGCCTAGCTCCACCACAAAACCTGCACCAACTACGGTGGCACCGAGTTTTTCTATTAGGTGCTTGGTGGCAAGAGCAGTGCCGCCGGTAGCTAAAAGGTCATCAATAATGACGACACGGTCGCCCTTAGTCACTGCATCAGAATGGATTTCGAGAGTATCCTCGCCGTATTCCAGGGCGTAAGAGATTTTTTCGGTTTGCCAGGGCAATTTACCAGGCTTGCGCACCGGCACAAAACCGACGCCCAGATGGTGGGCCACTGCCGGTGCCAGGATAAAGCCGCGGGCTTCGATACCAGCTACAACTGTGGGTTTGAGGGCTTCGCAAGTGACAGCGAGACTGTTAAGTACACAAGAAAATGCAGCTGCGTCCTTCATCAGGGTGGTCAGGTCCTTGAATACAATGCCTGGCTTGGGAAAGTCATTGATATCGCGGATTGTAGACTTGAGCCAGTCCTGGCGCTCTTGTGTCAAAGGGAGCTTTTCCATCAACTTGGTCTTTTCGGCATTGGCGGTCATTGTGGAGTCCTTTATAAAGCGGTCTGTTTACGACTGCTCACTGTCATCGGGTGTGCTGATGGTGACGGATTTTATACCGGAGGTAGCCGCTTTACCGCCACTCTGACCGGACTCGCTTGCACTTGCAAGCGCTTCAGGCTCAGCCGCTAACCCAATTTGATTGGGAATAAGCGCTAATTGTAGCTCCTTCATCGTACATTCGGCACACCAGCGTCTGAATTTATCAGTCTGTGACAGTGAAGCCACTAACTGTTTAAACTCGGGAGTCTCCTCCACGCTGGCCACTGGAGCGCCAAGGAGGTCAAGATATACTGTGCCGTTTTCGGAGAACCAATCAATCCAGTGCACTCTTTTGAGGGCAGCCAGAGCAAGGGCTATTGACATCTTGCTGGCGCCAAGTACAGCCGCCAGCTTGTCGCCTTCCACCTGACCATCTCTTTGATTGACTGCAAAACGCACAACTCCAAGGAGTTGCTTAAGAAAACCAGCAGCGTCTTCATCCACAATCTCATCTTTATCGCAATTACCTATGACATAGATATTTTTTGCGCGTGTGGCAAACAAAAGCTCTTGGAAATTTTTGAGTGCTGGTGGATATTGCCAGATCAAAAGATTGTCGCAGGGCGCTACCTGGGTGCGATCCTGAAAATCAATGCCTTTAGGCTTATTACCAGACTCACCATAAACAAAAATGCCACCGGTAAGTTTGCTGCCAG
The DNA here is from genome assembly GCA_016718315.1 of Candidatus Obscuribacter sp. Classification (GTDB taxonomy): domain Bacteria; phylum Cyanobacteriota; class Vampirovibrionia; order Obscuribacterales; family Obscuribacteraceae; genus Obscuribacter. Next base: position 469,352 of record JADKDV010000002.1, read on the forward strand.
CCTTTTTGATTACTTCAAAATTGCCAGCATAGTCTCTCAAATCCTTAAAATTAACCCGCACCAGAGCCTGGCTCTTGAGTAAGTTACTGGCTTCGGTGAGCTTTGCTACATCAATAGATGTACTATCATCGTCCTCGGTCAGACCGGCATCAACTGTAGCAAGGGCAGGAGCAGGATTTAAACCACTATGATTGGCGGACTTACCGTTATTTAGAGCTTTAGGCTCGCTATCACTGTCACTTACGCCGCTAAAGCCAGGTTTGCGCCAGTCCACCATAACAAGCTGCAAGCGTTCTCTACCGCCATAAGCATTGACCCCGGCATTAAAAGCCAGATCAACAGTGCTGCCTTCATCAGGTGTGCGACCACGGCTGTTCCACATCACACATTCAAATTCTTGAGTACCTGCTTCGTCTCTTAAAATCAGGCGGCTGTGCTTGTTTTCTTTGCCCAGTGGACGGACACTAACGACAGACAATTTTTCGATGGCAATGATGGGCTTTTTGTTGCTCATGCCAAAAGGCGCCATGCTATTGAGATGACGAGCCACATCCAGAGTAAGGACGTGGGCAGGCACAACTGTATCTAGCTCAATGCGACCACGCAGACTCTTTTCGCCTAAAAACTTATTGCAACTAGCGACTATCGCTCTGGCAGCAGCCTCTGCCTTATCGGCCTCGATAGTAAAGCCTGCAGCCATTTTATGACCGCCCCATTTTTGCAAGAGATGCTCGCTTGCTTTTAGCACTTCATACAGGTCAATTTGTTCGACACCGCGAGCTGAGCCGCGCACTACGTTTTCTTCGGGATCAAGCTCACCGATAAATACAGGACGCTGGAATTTTTCGACCAGGCGCGATGCCACAATGCCAACCACACCGTGGTGCCAGCCCTCATTATAAATAACAATACCTTTGTCATTATCGAGATTGCAGGTAGTGAGCACTTTGTGCTCGGCTTCCATGTATATTCTTTCGCACAATTCCTGCCGTCTCAGGTTTTCGCGAGCAAGTTGCTTGGCCAGCTCATCGGCACGGACTTCGTCTTCGGTGGTCATCAGCTCCACGGCCGCTGAGGCATCAGAGAGACGACCCACGGCATTGATACGCGGAGCCAGACCAAAGCCTACCAGGTCAGTGTCTTCTTTACCGCCGACTTGAGTGAGCAGTGCTTTGATGCCCGGTCTTTGTGAGTTAACAAGCCTGGTCAAGCCGATTTTGACTAGATAGCGGTTTTCTTTTACCAGTGGCACCAAGTCGGCAATCATGCCGAGCGTGACAAAATCAAGCAATTCGGCAGTTTCTTCACTGCGACCATACTTTTCTAATAGACCTTCGCAGACTTTGTAGGCAACTCCCACACCAGGCAAATTAAAGAGTGGATGCGAATCAGCAAGTAACTTGGGATGCACCACAGCCACTGCCGGCGGTAGCATATCTGGCATCGTGTGGTGATCGAGCACCAGTGTGTCAACACCGAGAGATTTAGCTAGATTGATCTCACTAAAATTAGAAACACCACAATCACATGTGACAATGAGCTTGGTGCGATGCTTGCTAGCAAGCACGCTTACTGCTTTGAGATTGAGACCGTAGCCCTCGGAAGCTCGATTAGGAATATAAAAATCAACATTGGCACCAAGCTTACGTAGCACCGACAAAAGTACAGACGTGCCAGTGACACCATCGACATCATAGTCACCGTAGACAGAGATTTTTTCGCCTTTGTCTATGGCTTTGCTCAGTCTCTCAATTGCTTTGTCAGTATTAGGCAACTCCAGGTAGTGACTGGGTTTGTAGAGAGTTTCATCCAAAAACGACTGAATCAATTCGACAGTATCAAAACCACGACGCTTTAAAATACTCGCTAAAATCTCGCTGCCACTAGCTGCCACTAAGTCAGCAGCAGGCTCACCGCAACTGGGATAAATCCACAGTTTGTTGGCAATCTTTTCAGTGGTTTGAGCCTTCTTTGAGGATTCGTTCATAGATTTGGACTGTTTCCTTTAGATTTACCAGGAATATATACGCCAGACAAACTCTCGCCACCAACACATATATCTCTTGCGTGTATGAGCATCACTACCGATGCCAACCACTACTACTAAGCAAATCCTAACATGATAAGCATCTGCCCTACAGGTCAAAAGCAGCTAATGAAGCGGATTTAGCTCCAGGCAAAAAGGGAGTCAAAGATGTCTCAAGTCCATCAATTAGCTATACGCAATTTGACGCCAAATAGTTCAACGCATATACAACAAGCTTTATGGTCAGTCAAAATTACCACTTGACCAGAAATTATTTATGCGACCCATCATCCATGATTTGGAAGACTTTTTTTGGTTTGGCCACATTTGGCCAGCCACGCAGGTCATACTCGACTATTGTCGTAAAAATAGGTGAGCGCGGCCAGGGCAAAGCCCAGCCCATAATCCACAAAATCGGAAAAAGCACGACATGAAAACTCAAGGCCACCCAGAACGCCTGGAAGAGCGTTTTGTATTCGCGGCAAACTTTGACTAGTTTTTCCCAGATTACTTTTAACACAACGCCTCCGCTTCCAATTTAACATCTATGGGACCTTGAGGCTGTCAAAGGGCGTTATTGCACCTATAAAAATCAAAACTCTTATATAGGTGATACTATGAATTTCCTGGCTGTCAGGGCAGTCCTTGAACTAATACAACATGAAATCGCATCTTATCGCCAGCCTTACCTTAATCAGCTTGAGCCTGCCCCTGGCAGCGTCCCCGGCGTTTGACCAGCTGGCGGCACGGGCCAGCGAACACAAGGACGCCAAGCAGACAAAAGCACTGGAGTTTGCTCCTCTAATCCAGGACGATGGCGAAAGTGCCGCCCCAAAAGAAGACAAGCAGACAGAAACTGTCAAACACGCCAAAGTATCCAAAGAGCAAAAGCTGACAAAAGAGAGCAAAGAAGAAAGCTCAGACAAAGAAGAAAAGGCTGAAAAGAAGAAAAAAAGCAAAGCCGAAAAAGCAGAAAACAGCGAAGCTGAGCCAAGTCCTGAAGAAAAAGAATATATGGAGCACCAGGCAAAGCTTACCGCCATGCTCAAAATAGTTAAAACGCCCTTTGCCCTGCAAGCGCAAGAGTCAGGCGCAGGTAGCGGTCTATCCGCATTGCGCTTGAGTGATACGGCTCCAGCCAGCCGCCTGTCAGGTCGACTCAGTGAAAGGCTCCTGGCCGCCCGCCTCTATATGCCAGGGCGCCTTGTAATCGGCAAACAAGCTGAATTTACAGTCAAAGGCAAACCCGGTTACTGGGCTGCTATTGCTATGGCTGACCGCGATAGCGGTGCCAAGCCTGTGATGGGGCACAAAGTAAGATTGGGACCAGATCGCAAAGTCATTGCCCTGGGACAGATACCACCGGGCGGCGTACTCAGCCTCAACTTTTGGGCGCCTGTGGAGGGCGATTTGATTGGCCAAAATTTGTACTTTGAAGCCGCTTTAGGCCAGATGGCAAACCTGAGTCTGCCGAAATCGCCACAACAGTCTCGTCCGAATCACAAGCAGAAAAAGGCAACGCTATATTGGTCACTGCCGAAAGTGACAAGAAAAAGGGCATCAGGCTGGTGCCTGACTCTGCCGTGCCGATGTATCAACGCAGCGGCGCAGGGGCAGCATCACTCGATGCTGGCAAGTTGTAGACAAAGGAATCCTGATGAAAATTTTGCTCGTTCCCATCGATGACCGGCCAGTTACTTATACTTTTCCACAGCTTATTTGCAAGTCGGCGCATGTCGAGCCAATCGTACCGCCGCGCACCATGATGGGCTCATTGACGAGAGCAGCACAAATAGAAGAACTATTTGCCTTTTGCGAAAACGCCGTGAGCAAATCAGCCCCCGATGCCGCGGTTATCTGCCTTGATAGTCTCTTATACGGAGGACTAATCACATCAAGGCGCACAAACGACGATCTAAAGACAATCCAAGAGAGATTTGAGCGCATCAAAAAATGGCGTCAACTGGCCCAGACAAATGGCAGCAAAATGGTCATTTATGCCCAGTCATCGATAATGCGCATCTCTGACAATTACGACAATACCGAAGAAAAAGAGTACTGGCAAACTTACGGCCGCGAATTATTTGAATGGTCAGCTTGCCTCCATAGACTCTCCAGAAGTGCAGCAGATGGCGACGCCAAACTGATACCAGGGATGCTACAAAGTCTGGAAAGCAAAATCCCCGAGGCTATCCGCAAAGATTATCTCGACACGCGCATTCGCAACTTTAGCGTCAATCAAATGATATTGCGCAGCCTGGCAAACAAGGCCACAGACAAAAACAAAGACAATAGCGTCCTCGATTATCTAGTCTTTTCGCAAGACGACTCTGGCGAATTTGGTCTCAATGTCTCCGAAAAAGAACGCCTCTTGAACGAAGCGCAAAATCTGGGACTGAGTGACAAAGTCACTGCCTATGCTGGCGCAGACGAAGTAGCCTGCACTTTAATTGCCCGGACACTGATTGATCATGTTGTCAAAAAAGATGGCGAGAGAGCAAGACCAGTTTTTGCTGTAGCCTTTAGCCCACGTCAGACTCAGAGCGTAGCGAGCCGTTATGAGGGTCAAAAAATTGGCAGTACCGTAGAATCACAACTCAAAGCCAGTGGTGTCAAATTTAGTATCGACGATTTGACCAGTCCGACTTTTAATCTGGTGGTACATGGTCCCAGCGAAAGACAGGGAGACCACATCACACTGCCCGGTCTGCCTGACTTGAGCCAGGTGGATACACGCGCAGCTGTAGAGTCCACTCTGGAATGCCTCAAAGAAGCTCAGGGAGACTGTATCGTAGTTGATGTAGCTTATGCCAATGGTGGCGATCCACTCCTGGTGGAAGCTCTATTTGATCAACCTGAAGCTCTCAAAAAAGTCAAATCATACGCCGGCTGGAACACCACAGGCAATACCATGGGCTCAGCTATCGCTCTGGCTATTGCCACCTGGTACAGTCGCCTTGGTGAAGGCTCGCCAGAAGCAATCACCTTACAACAAAAGCAATGCTTGTTTACTCGCCTCCTGGATGATTGGGCCTATCAGTCTAAAGTGCGCAAAATCCTCAATGGAGAGACAAGCACACAAAAACTGGCGGAGCAAATCTCGCCCTATGTTAAAACCATTAGTGCAGCTATCAATATTGAACCAAGGGTAAGATTGTCCTTTCCCTGGAGACGTGCATTCGAAATTGAAATTGGCTTTGAAGGAAACTGATATGGTCAAAACATTTGCCAGAAGTTCAAAACTGCTAAGCCTCCTGTTAGCGCCACTACTAGTAGTGGCACCAGCAATTGCCACCAACAGTGCTACAGCAAATGCTGCAGAGACCTGGGAAAAACTCGACAAACGTCTCAAAGGACAGGTCCTACATCTCAATGTCGGGCTCAAACTAAAAGTCAAAGATACTCTCTGGGCCAATCTTGCCGACCTATCACCCAAGCTCAAATTTCCCGTCTTTACCTCATCTACTCAAGACAAAGGCTACCGTGTCGTGGGCTTTGGTAGCTGCTTCCCGATTAAGACAACAGCTAAAGACAAGACTTATTTTGTCACCAACAAACACGTCGTCGATACAGCCGACAATCTAATCAAAGAATGCCAGCTCTTTTATGCCGCCATGAAACTCTACAGTGAACAAAGCGCAGGCTGGGGCGGAAGTGCCGACAAGCGCTTTAACGAAGTACTACAAATAGTCAATATCGCCGGCAAAAAAGACCGCAGCGAGTCAGAACTGGCTCAGTACAGACAAACTGTGGACGAAATCTGGGATACCTACGAAAAGCACTTATCATCACGAGTAGATCCCAAACGCACTCAATTTAACAAGTATCTCAGTCAAGCTGTAGTTAGCTATGAGCTTGGCTATTTTATGCATCCGCCCGGTCCAATCACCCAGCAACCGCTTGTGGCAAAGATCTACAAAGTAGCAAAAAATGACAGTGAGCCCGACCTGGCTGTACTTACCGTAGAAAAAACTGCGGTACTACCAATGGAGCTAGATATGGTGGTGCCCTCAGAAGGGCAAGAAATCCAGGTGATTGGCTATCCTATGGCAAGCGATCAGCTCGACTCGGACTCATCTAAATATTATGCACCAACTTTTACCACAGGCAGAATCAGCCGAGTCACACCAAAAGTATTGCAAGTCGATGCATCAATAACTACCGGTAATAGCGGTGGGCCAGTAGTCAATCAAAAGGGCAAAGTCGTGGGCGTGGTGGCGCGCAGGGCCTTATCCACCAGTGGTTCAGAGCTAACCAATTTTGGTGGCGCGGTGACAGCTTCGAGCATGCAGTCTTTTGTGCCTGAGCTATTTGGTATCAAATAACTATTTAGTGACTTGAGGCTTGCCTTTTGCTGCCGGGGCGTAATTATCTTCGTCTGGTGAGCCCATCATTAGATCAAATTCGCTGCCGACAGTTTTATAGCCTGCTGGTGGATCAAACACAGTTAGCGGTACCTTTTCTTTTTTGATTGATAAGGTCTCAAAGGCTGGCTTATAGTCTTTGTAAGATCCCGCTCTAAGCACACTGGCTTTGAGCACCATGCCTTTGTTTACGTCTACACGGGTAAGCTGCTTCATCACCTCAGTGACCTGCTTGGGAGCTGGGAAACTATCACTGATCCAGACATAGCCCATCGGATTGGGATTGACTGGTCTGCCTGGTTTTGCCCCTTTAACCTGGGGCTTTTGAACTTTTACCACTGGCGTCCACCAATACAGGCTTATAAAAAGCCACTTTGCGACATTTAAATCCGGCAATGGTCTCACTTTCACCGGTAGGCTTCATTTTAAATTCGCTGATTGTCTTCTTTTTATTGTTACCAGGCATGCGAATCAAATTCTCTTTCCAGTCGCTATAGTCCCTGGTGACAATCATTTTGCTCTCTGGATTGAAGGCAACGCTGGACCACTTGGGTGCTTTGGCAATCCAGTGGATACTCATTTTGTCTATTTCCATGCGCATGGCATCATGACTGATGCGCATCAGCATGGGACCAAACTCACTGACCTGGCAGAGAGTAAGACAATCCACAGTCGGTCCACCCTTACCGGTCTTGGTCTCAGCCTGTGCCAGTGGCGCAGATGACAATGCCAGGAGCAAAGTCAAAAGTGCTGGGGCAAAGTTGTTTTTGAGACGAGACATCAAGGTAACTCCATAGGCGGTGGCTCAAAAGACCAGATCGTATAAATGTGCTTATCAGGCTTATCAGAGGCTGTTTGAATTAGTCGTATAACATCAGGCAGAGACTCTACGACATCATCACTGAGCAACTCAATTACATCGTCCTCTCGTTTAGCAGTGCTTATGATTGTATCTGGTTTTGCCAGGGTGGAGTCATAAATTACAGTGAGCGGCGGCTCAGTCAGGTCGAGCATGCCTGCAAATACCACACCATTTAAATTGCGCAGTCTAAACTCGATTACTGGTATGCGGCAGCCGCAATTGAGATGGTGATAAACAGCTTTGAGTATATGCAACTTTTGCACTTGCCCCTCTCCCACCACCATAGGCAAAAGCGCCAGGGTATGGGCAAAAGAGTCTTTATAGCGCTTAGTAGTTTTGATACCACCGCTTGCGATATGCTCAGCAGGCACATAAGTCTTGATATAGTCGAGGGCACCCTGATGGTCTTTAGCTTTGAGCCTGTTGCCAATCAAAGAGAGGATATAACGGCTACTAGTCGGAGCAATTTTAAGAGCAGTCAGATAGGAGCTCTGTCCGAGATCGTCTCGGCCAACTCGCTCAAAAGCTCTGGCCAAATCATAAAAGAGATTGTCATCGTTAGCAAAATTAGTCTGACAGATAGTCAGTAGTTCGCTTTGCTTTGTCTCACTAATGCGCCCTTGCGGCAGGGCGGCAATGAGCACAGCCAGCTCTTTGTCCCTAAGCTCACTACTAACCACTGACTCCACAAGGGCACTGGCAACATTTCCTTGCAGATGCAAAAGACATTTGACATATAAAGACCTGGTGCGTGCGTCATCTGGACAGAGTGCGAGCAGTCGATTAAAAACTACAGCCGCTTCTTTGTACTGGCGCAAAACAATCATGGTAGTGCCGATGCTAGTCCACTTGGAGCTATCCTGCCCGGGTGTAGCACTGGCGCTCTTTAGCTCACGCTCAGCAATTTGCTTGCCATCGGCACCGTCCACCCCAAGACATTGAGCGATGCCTACATGCGGGCGCCAATCAGTGGGATCTATATTGATTGCCTGACGATACTGCTCGACTGCTTCAGCTCTTTGACCGTTGCGCTGGAGCAATATGCCCAGATTGGTATGACAAAGAGCACTGCCGCCTTTGAGTTTAACTGCTAGCTTGGCTGCCGGCAGGCTGTAGACAAGAGGCTTAACGTGACTGTAGAGATAAGCGCGGTAGGCGTGCACCAGATAATCTCTGGAGTCAGTAAGCTTGTCGAGAGCATCAAGAGCATCTTGATAGCGGCCCTGCCTGACAAGTTGGTCTATTTGATTTTTACTCTCGCCCTTTAAAACACTTGTGCTTGCCGCGGCAGTAGCTAGACGTTTGCTATCGACGGCCTCAGTACTGGCGCTTGCTGCAAACGCAAAAAGCGCCAGACAAGGCGCTATCAGGAGACTGAGTCTCAACTGCATCAATATCACCTAATACCTGAGTTGACCGTTATTAGTCTAACAGTCAGTACTGTCCCTCGGACAGATAGGCTGATTTAAGAGCTTTGTAGGCGACAAATCCATAAACAAGAAAGAGCAGAATAAAGCCCACAAAGTAGAACTTAAAACTAAATCGAAGCAATGGGCGGACCAAAAAATCGATTAACAAAAAGCCAGTTGCAGCGCCCATATTAATTCTCTGCCTCGACGGCTACAAAGGGGAATTTCTCAATGAGAGCAATATCCTAGCGCTTGCCACTGATAATAAGTGACACCCAAAGTTAAAATTTTGCGCTTGACTACTTGATTTAACCTAGTTGTTACGGCAACTCTTAACATCAAAAATAACGGTAAAATCAGAGACTATATAAATGGGATTAAAGAGGATTAGAAGTGTCAGACAAGTCGCAAGGCAGAGCAAAAGCCAAAAGTCACTATGCTAGCGCCAGTTTGCTGGCCTGTACCCTTGCCACCTCAGCAGTTCTGACTGGTTGCATCACAACAAGCAGCACAACCCTGCCGTCAGAGCCGACAGCAAAACCAGCCAACAATCCAGACAATCCAATCCAGCAGTGCAACTCCGCTAACCCCGGACCTTATAAAGAGAGCACCATAGGTGATGCTCAGGTCATGCTCAGCCGTTATCCACTGGGAGAGTTTGGTGGCACACTCAAACGCTCACTGGTGATGGCCGATCCTAAGACTTTTAACTATTGGGAGGCGGCCGATACTGTCTCTCGAGAGCTAGGCAACTTGATGTTTGCCAGCCTGCTTGAGACAGATCCTTACACAGGAGAAATCGTACCGGGACTGGCAGAGAGTTATACAGTATCACCGGATAACCTGACCTATACAGTGACTCTGCGCAAAGGGCTCAAATGGTCTGATGGTAAGCCGATTACCAGTGCTGACGTAGTCTATACCTGGAATACTTTGATCAAAGATGGCTTTGGTAATAGCAGTTTGCGTGATGTCACACAAGTGGACGGTAAATCACCTGAAGTCAAAGCTGTCGACGATTTAACAGTCACATTTAAAACAGCCAAACCATTTGCTCCCTTTATCCGTGTGCTTGGTTTACCACTTGCTCCCAAGCACATTGTCGAGCCAGTGACGAGCCAAAAGGACGGACAAAAAGCCTTTCACGGCTTGTGGGGTGTCAACTCCAAGCCCAAATCATTTGTCACCAGCGGTCCTTTTACACTGGAGCAATATACGCCCAGTCAGAGAGTAGAGTTTAAGCGCACAAAAAACTACTATCTATTTAACGAGCAAAATAAAGCTCTGCCATATCTAGAGCATCTGTCCTATCAAGTGGTGCCTGACGTCAATACCAATTTGCTCAAGTTTAAAGGCAAAGAGATTGACATGACCACAGTGCGCTGTCGTGATGCCGGAGACCTGGCAAGAGAAGCCAAGGCTGGCAACTTCAAACTCTATGATTTTGGACCGAGCTTTGGCAGCACTTTTATCTGCTTTAACTTAAATCAGCGCAAAGACAAAAACAACAAACCCTATGTCGATCCAATCAAATCAGCCTGGTTTAACGATGTTAATTTTAGACAGGCTATTAATCACGGCATCAATCGTGACAATATCGTAGCTAACTATTTTAAGGGTCTGGGACTACCGGCATTTACAGCAGAGACCCCGGACGCACCATTTAGAAATACCGAACTCAAGCCCTTTGCCCGGGATATAAACTACTCCAAAGAACTCCTCAAAAAATCAGGCTTTACCTGGGATAAAGACGGCAAATTACACGACAAAAATGGCAACAAAGTTGAGTTTGATTTGCTCACCAGTGCCGGTGGCACGTTCTATTCCTTTGTCGGCACAGCCTTTAGAACAGATATGGCCGACCTCGGTATCAAGGTCAACTTTTCTGAAATCAACGGCAATACACTAAACGACAAAGTGATGACAGCGCTGGACTGGCAAGCAATACTCTTTAGTCTGTCGGGAGATCCGACAGAACCCAATGACTCAGCCAATGTCTACAAATCCAAGAGTCGCCTGCACATCTTTGACCAGAGACTGGCAGACGAAAAAAACGTCACAGTGGCAAATGATGTAAGACCCTGGGAAGCGGAGATAGACAAGTTAATGGAAGAAGGAGCACAAACCTTAGACAAAGCAGAGCGCAAAAAAATATATGGACGAGTACAAGCAATACTATTTGAGCAGGCACCGTTTATTTATTTGGCTGCACCTAAAACAATTGTCGGTGTGCGCAATACAGTTAAAAACTTTTATCCCACACCTTTGTCACAGCCAAATATCGGTCTGCACAATTTGCCAGAAGTTTGGGTCAAATAAATGCGCCTGGAACTTGTCAGACCTTTGATTGCCCTGAGCGCCATAGCACTCTTAGCTGGCTGTGCCGAAAAGCCCGGAGCCAGTGTGCGCATGGAGGCGGCTCCGCCTTCGGCAAAAGCTGTGGAGAGCGCTAAAAGTTCGCAAGATGAAGCAGTCAAATTTTTGTTTGATAATCCTGGCCCGTACAAGCTAGTCACCGACAAAGATGGCAATGAGCTCTGGCAAGCCCGCGGTGAGACCGGTAAATTTGGTGGCACACTAAAGCTAATCAGCTTTGGAGCTGGTCCTAAAACTTTTAACGCCTGGGATGCAAGCGATGTCGATAGCCACGGCATCGGCATGATCCAAAACGATAGTTTGGTCGATATCGATCCCTGGACTGGACGCCCCATCCCCAAGCTCTGCAAATCAGTGGATGTGAGCAAAGACGGTAAAGTAGTTACCTTTGTCTTGCGCAAAGGACTAAAATGGTCCGATGGTAAGCCAATTACAGCCGATGACGTCGTCTTTACTTTTGGCACAATCATCAAAGATGGCTTTGGCGAAGGCAGCAACAAAGATACTATCTCTGTGCCAGAAGACTATCCGTTAATAAAAAAAGTGGACGAGCTAACCACTCAGTTTGTTTTCAAAAAACCATTCTCACCACTATTACCCAATATCAATGCCTGTATGCTGGCTCCCAAACACATTTTTGAGCCAGTGGTCAAAAAAGGTCATGACGCTTTTAGACCCTTTTGGAATGTCAACGCTAACTTAAAAGGCATGGTTGGCTCAGGTCCTTTTATCCTCTCCGAATATGTGCCGGGTCAAAGAGTAGAGTTTAAACGCAATCCTTACTATCACATGGTCGACAAAGAAGGGCGCAAACTGCCCTATCTCGACAAAATAGTAATTGCCATAGTGCCAGATCAGGGCACCATGGTGATGAAGTTTGAAGGCGGCGAAGTGGACTTGCTCGATGTCAGAGAAGTACGAGGCATGGATGCAGCCAGACTGAGAAAGCAAGAGAGCGAAGGCAACTTTACTCTGCGCTCACTTGGTCCAGATGATGGCACTGTCTTTTTGATGTTTAATATGGCTCAACGCAAAAATCCTGCCACAGGTAAATACTACGTCGACCCCATTAAACAACGCTGGTTTAACAACCTCAACTTTAGACAGGCTGTGAGCTGTGCTCTCGATAGACAGAGTGTGGTCAACAACATCCTCAAAGGGGTTGGCTACAGTCTATCTACCTGTCAAACCTCAGCCGGTGTTTATCACAATAAGAGCCTCGCTCCGATAGTGTGCGACCTCAAAAAATCTGAGCAGCTATTAAAAGATGGTGGTTTTGTCAAAAAAGACGGCTCGCTCTATGACGACCAGGGCAACAAAGTAGAGTTTGAGCTTTTGACCAATGCCGGTAACAATATCAGGGACGCTGTCTGTATCCACATAAAAGAACAACTAAAAAAACTTGGCATCAAAGTCAACTATCAACCAGTTGAATTTAACGCCATGATCAATCGTACTCACACCTCGCTTGACTGGCAGGCCATGATGCTGGGGTTATCTGGCAGTAGACTGGAGCCGTATTCTGGGGCTAATGTCTGGAAATCGGACGGACGAATGCACGAATTTGACACACGTCTACCAGGCAAAGATGACAAAGTGGTGGTCACTGATGCCAGACCCTGGGAAAAAGAAATCGACCAATGTCTTGATACCGCCGCTGGTAGCTTTGACGAAAGTATAAGAAGAGCCAATTACGAAAAAGCCGAAGCTATTGCTTACGAACAACAGCCCTTTATCTATATCTACACAACCATGTTATTAACAGCAGCGCGCAATAATATCGGCAACTACAAGCCAACTCATTACGGTATTTATTACACGCCAAAAGGCACTTTGCACAATTTGGAAGAAATCTACTTGAAAGACGTAAAGGCTAAATAATGTCCTTACCAATCTACATACTAAAGAGATGTTTGCAGGCTGTGCCACTGCTTTTTATGATTAGTATAATGGCATTTACACTGCTCAAAATCGCCCCTATCGATCCACTGGCCAGTATGCGCGCCAATCCATCTGTGTCGCAAGCAGCTATCAAGGCTGAAGAAGAACGCCTTGGTCTCAATAAGCCGGCACCAGTGCAATACATGATTTGGGCCAGTAGTGCCATAACAGGCAATCTAGGAATGTGCACAGCAGGAGATCCAGTTTTAAACAGACTGGCAGCTCATGCTGGCAATACACTGATGCTCAATATAATCTCGCTTATCTGCACCTGGGCTATTGCCCTGCCGGCGGGCATCTATGCCGCTATCCACCGGGGCAAGATTGTCGACAAAATCTTTGGCGTACTGGCCGCTATGGGTATGTCAATGCCCACATTTTTGCTCAGTTTTTTGCTTTTGATGGTGGCTCTCGCCACAGGACTATTTCCTATAGGTGGTCTCACCAGTGCCAACTATAACGAGCTAGATGACTGGCACAAAGTGCTCGACATGGCGCACCATCTAATCATACCGGTGACTGTACTGACTTGTGTATCAATGGCCGGCATCCAGAGACAGGTGCGCTCCAACCTACTCGATGTACTGCGCGCTGACTATGTGCGCACAGCTAGAGCCAAAGGTCTGCCCGAAAACACCGTGATATACAAGCACGCTCTGCGCAATGCCATTAACCCGCTGATTACATTACTCGGTTTTGAATTTGCCGGACTACTCAGTGGTGCCGCTTTGACCGAGATGGTCCTGGCCTATCCTGGACTGGGCAGACTGACCCTTGAGGGTATGCTGACAAAAGACATGAACCTGGTTATGGCATCGATGATGCTTGGGGCAATCATGCTAATTGCAGGCAATCTATTTGCCGATATCCTTTTAAAAATTACTGACCCACGCATTACAACAGATTAGTTAAAACGGACCCAAAATGGCAGCCACAGCGACCCCGCAAGTTACATCAACAAGAGTCAGTCAGCGTACAGTGATACAAGGCTTATTGCGTGACCGCGTGGCCTTTAGCGCTCTCATCGTGCTGGCTATACTTTATCTATCTGCTGCTTTTGCTGACTTATTAACACCATACAGTATGGAGTTTAACGATCCTACTTATGGCAATGCCCCAGCTGCTATTATCCACTGGCAGGACGACCAGGGCAGACCGGCGGCACCTTATGTCTACCAGGTTAGACAAGAAAACGACCCGGCTACATTTCGCCAGACTTTTAGAGAATTGACCGAGGTCAAATACCCAGTTAAATTACTGGTACACGCCGAAAGCTATAAATTGCTCGGTCTTATCCCTATGGATTTGCATTTATTTGGTGTGGACGCACCAGCCCGTATAAACTTACTTGGCGCTGACATGAATGGTCGCGATAATTTTAGTAGGCTCTTTTTTGGCGCACAAAAGAGTTTGACTATTGGCTTTTTGGGCTTACTTATAGCCTTTCCGATTGGCATTGTCTATGGTGGCATCTCAGGCTATTTGGGCGGCTGGGCCGACAATCTGATGATGCGCTTTGCCGAAGCTGTGATGTCTATTCCCAGCCTCTATCTATTGATTGGACTGGCAGCGGTGCTGCCCCTGGGTATGTCCAGCTCAGAGCGTTTTGCCCTGATTACAGTGATACTTTCTTTTATTAGTTGGCCTGGACTAGCCAGAGTAATACGAGGCATGGTGCTATCTATACGCGAAGAAGAATTTGTCCAGGCGGCCAAATCACTAGGTATGCCAGAGCTACAAAACATCATCAAACACGTCATCCCGCAAACAGCTAGCTATGTCATCATCGCCGCCACCATGCAAGTGCCCAGCTTTATTCTGGCAGAGAGCGGTTTGTCTCTGATTGGACTGGGCATCCAGCAACCTGATGCCAGCTGGGGCAATATGCTCAAATTTGCTATGGACCAGCCCAATGAGCTACTGGCTCAGCCCTGGCTGATTGCCCCTGGCGTCCTTATCTTTATCACTATTCTTTGCTACAACTGTGTGGGCGACGTGCTGCGCGACGTACTCGATCCCAAGCTAGCAGGTGGTCGCTAATGTCACCCACACTAATCGCTCTCAACCTCTTGGTAGTTGTGCTGGCGCTGGCTCTCACAGTTATTTGTTTGCGTCATATCAAGGGCCGCGGCGCTTATCTATGTGATGACTGCCGCTTTAACGATCCTGTCTCCTGTCTCAAAAGCGAAAGACCGGAAGCAGTTAGCTGTACTAGCTACAGACAAATTGAAACAGTAAGCAAGTCACAGTAAGTTATTGCATCTGGCTTAAGGACTTACCTGCAATCACCCGACCAGGCTTGAGGGACTGTGCCAGAGTCTTATCTGAGGCAATAGCGCTGGCAATTGAGCGGGCCAGTTTGCCACCACCAGTAGCATTGAGGTGGACGGTGTCGCAAAAGTCGTTATTGTCATAGCCAGGATCGGCGATTAAATCCAAAAACTTTGCCCCGGCAGGCTTTAGAGCTGCTTGCAAATCAGCTTTGTAACGCTGCCAAAAGCTCTCTGGCAAGATATCACGATTACTAGCAGTAAGTGGCATACCGACCACAAGAACACGGGCACCAGAGCGCCTCAAATACTCGACAAAAGTTTTAAAATAAGCAAGTTGCACATCATAAGTATCAGGATGTGTGTTTTTGTAGCGGCGTTTGTAGTCTTTAGAGTTATCCACAAAAATACGCGGCAAATTGGGTGTAAGCACTGCCTGACCGGGCTTGATATTGCCCTCATAGCCGCCCATTACAAATTTGAGCTGCTCGGCGGCACTGGCACCACTGGCGCTATCAGCTGGTTTGGCGACACTGCCTGCTGCCGGCACAAGAGCTGAGACAAAGGCGTTACTCGACTTTTTGACAGATTCTTCCAGATGACGCACAGGTATTTGATTGGAGATAAAATACTCAAACCGGCTCCAGGGCTTGTTATAAGCCAGCCCAACATAGCTAGACATATCACTGTACTGGGCAAAATACTTATAAGGCTCAGTTGAGCCCGCGCAGGGCAAGCTATTATCGATAAAATCGCGCGGCGACACAGTCAGCACCACAAGTGGTGGCGCCCCCTGGGCACTGTATAGAGCGCGAGCAATGGCAAAATGATCTGAGACCATGGCGCCTGGCAGTGCAGACAAAAAGACATAGGGCTTTTGTCCGAGCTTTTGCTCCAGGGCAAGCTCAATCGATGGACAGTGATGATTGAGGACAAAATCGACCGGACGGCCGGTCAAATTAGCATCGCTTGATTGCAGCCCACCAATTTGTGAGCTACCACAGACAACTATCTGCGGACGCTCTTTGCTGACACTGTAAGCCCGAGCTAACCACCAGCTACTGGGCTTACCCTCAGCTTTGACCTTAGCAGTCAGGCTAAAGGGCTCGCTCGCCATCGACAGTACACGCCCTTTACCAAGAGGACTGAGAGCCACAGCCGCATTGACTGTGACAAACAAAAGACTGGCGGCGATAAAGCGACTGAGCACAAGTACCCCTATAGTTATCAACAATAAGGATAATGCTATCTCTTGTTTACTACCTGAACGCTCTCTCAGAGCGCAAAAATACCAGAGCCCTGTGCCGGTTCACACACCGGGCGCACAGGGCTCTGCTCCTACTAACGTCGCTTTCATTCAAATCGTGCCGCTGTCGGTACTCGTTGCTATGTGAGTCTTATACCGGGACCATTTTCAGGTGGACCGCTGGACAGAAGAGCTTCGAAATCGGTCGATCTGTAACGATTATATCAAGGACGACGAGGTTGACAAGAGGAAAATAGAACCATTATTTTCTTGTAAGGTTGGTATATATCGCACCCCAAAAATCTCTCGTTCAAAATCCCAAAATCAAAGCAAAAGCAGCTCAGCTTGAGGCTTTATCTTCTTTCTTTGCTTCTTCTTTTTCTTTATTGAGTATAGCCAGGAATATCTTGACAATTCGGGGGTCCCACTCTTTGCCCGCGCCCTCCTGCAAAAGCCTGACTGCTTCGGCTTTGGAAAGTGCCGGACGATAAGGTCTATCGCTCGTCATCGCTGTATAGGCATCAACGAGAGAGACTATACGAGCCTCAATTGGAATCACATCGCCCTTGATACCATTGGGATAACCGCTGCCGTCCCAATGCTCCTGATAGGCTTCGACAATAGGAGATATTTTGGCCAGGATTTTGGCTGGCTCCAAAAACTTAGCGCCAGCATGGGGCACTTGATTGATGTAGACCAGGTCTTCTTGTGATAGCGGGTCCGGTTTTTTCAAAATTTCTTCAGAGACAGCCATTTTGCCGAGATTACACATTACGGCTGCCAGAGAAACAACCTCTGAATGGTCTTTGGCAAGATGCAATGATTGAGCGACGCGACTGGCATAAGCATAGGCTCTCGATGAACGCTCTGGCGTATAAGCTGAGTGTTCTTCCACCTGTCTTATCAGTTGTGCAATCAGTCCTAAAAGTCCCTTTTCTTTGACAATCTGGACATCAAAATTCTCAGCAATTTGTAGCGTAGCGCCTTCACTGGTGCTTTCAGCACCGACAGCTGGACCCATGCGGATATCCTGCTTCATGGCATTTTTCAATTTCTCTTCGCCACCATCGGCAAGCGACGGCAAAAGGTCCTCAGCCACTGTGCAGACCTGGTTGCGCCCGCGGTGCTTGGCGAGAAACAGCGCCTGGTCAGCCAGTTCGAAGAGTTTGGTCTTATCCTGAGCATCATTGGGGAAAGTCGCTACACCCACTGAACCAGTCACAACACCACAGCCTTCCACAGCCTTTTCGCGGATAGCCGCACAGATGCGCTCTGCCACCATACGAGCCCATTTCAAATCAGTCTCAGGCAAGAGTATGACAAACTCTTCTCCACCAAAGCGGCCCACTGTATCAATCTCGCGCACCGAGCGCTTAACCACATTACCGATGTGGATAATAGCGGCGTCTCCGACATGGTGACCGAGGCTATCGTTTATCTTTTTAAGGAAGTCCAAGTCGACAATAATAAAACTGAAAGGGTGACCAAAGCGTTGAAAACGGTCAATTTCTTTTGACAATTGTTCTTCAAAGTAGCGTCTATTAAATAGACCAGTCATCGGATCGGTGACGGCCTGTCTTTCGACCTGAGCAAATAGCTCAGCGTGCGAAATAACAACGCCGACCCGGTCGGCCAGGTCTATCACCATACGCATATCTTTTTCGGGGAGTGGTTTACCAGTGTCTTTAGCCACGAGCAAAAGTACACCCTTAAAACTGGCTCCCTGACCCAGTGGTACACCAGTCACGACACGACGCTGCCAGGTGTCGACAAAATGTTCTTCGCCCAGCACTTCTTTTAGTTCTTCGGTAGTAAGGGTGATAGATTCACCATTTTTAAAATAATCGAGGGCATCAGCAACAATAATATCGGTCAGTTTTTGAGCCAGCGGTGGCTCAGGCAGCTCACTTACAACAGACATGCCATCTTGATCTACCTGCACTATCGGTAGTGGCTGAGCAAATTCACTCTCGTCACCAGCAAATTTGCATTTTACAGACTTGGCCTCAATAAGCTCGCCTTCTCTGTTATCGTAAAGTGATACCACGCACAAATCGAGATTAAAGTATTCCTGCACTGATTTGACCAGTGTATCCATGATCTGGTCTGGTTCTTTGAGCGAGCGCTTGATCTCGAGAGAGACTTTATTAATCAGTGACTCGCGCAACTGATCAGCACGGATTTGCTGGACCGCCAGATCGGCCCGGATAACGTTAGAGAGGTGACCGGCAATAGTCAGACCCAGCTCTCTATCTTCTGGTCTAAACTGCGGACGCTTAGGCTGTCTTTGCCAGAGACCAATAACACCCATACGACTGCCCTCTGATACCAGAGGCAAAACCAGAGCCATATCATGTCCAAAAAACGGATCGCCTTTGCGCGAATATTCCATGTTTACAAACTTGGAGCGGCCGCTATCAAAAACGCTGACAAAAGGATTATCTTTGTCGGTAAGATCAACAGCACTGACTTCGGACTCTCTGATGCGAGGCTCAAGCTTGTTGACGTCCGGGTTATACAAATAAATCTGAGAGTTGATAAAGCCCATATGATCGGCGACCAGCATGACTGATTTAACCAGCGAAACACGACCGGTCTCACCTTTGCTATCTCGAAATAGACTGGCTATTTCGTTAATCAGCTTCATCTCCTGAGCGTCCATTTCGATTTTGGATTGGTCAAAAGATTGCTGCACAACAACTGATAACATCTCTGCTACTTTTTGCAATACGACAGCGTCTTCAGTACTCCACTCACGGGGAGTGCCGCACTGTTGCAATTCCAAAAATCCACTAAACACACCGCGAGAACGCAGCTGTACCATCAGGCGACCGCGTACATCGCCCAGCTCTAGCAGACTAGAGAGTGTGCGCGACATCTTATGCAAGTCAGTGTCCTGAGCCGTGTCAGGAATACTGATAACACCGGCACCGGATTCATCTGGGAATCTCGACAAAAACTCCATAACTATTGATGTCGATTCCTGAGGATTGAGCTGATTATCGACAAAACAGGTATTGCCGCCAATCGAATATTCGTTAGTAACAGCCAGTTTGTCGCCCACAATCTTCCAGATGATGCCGCGATCGGCGCCCAGAATTGTTGTGAGAGTCTCAATGGCATATTGCAAAATACTGGACAAATCGCTACTGTGGCGCAGTTGCCCGATGATGTCGCTGATGATTGACTGTGCTGCCGGCGGTATCAGACTCTTGCCACTATAGCCAGGCGATTCGCCATCCGAAAGAGTAGGCTTCATCGCTCTCATACCGGAGCCTGTACGGGCAGCCGGTGGTGGCTTTTTGCCTTTGGATGGCATCAGACTGGACTCAGCTCCCGCCAAAAGATCTGGCTCCAGTGTGCCACCATATACAGCACTACTAGGCATACTGGCCATAGCGTTTTGACTGCGTCTTGGTGAATTACCATTACCTTTGCTGCCAGGGGCTTTGGCTTCAACCACAGGTTGCTCAGGACCACCGATGACAAGCGACTGAGCGCCAAGCGGCGGCTCAATCCCAATAGCAGCTTTGCCACCGCCAGTAGTGCGAGTATCAGGCGCGCCAAAATCCATGGCAATAGGTTGAATTTTATTAGCCCCAGTAACAGTTTGCATCGCCTGACTGACTGTGGCACCAGGTGAGGTCAATTGATAAACAGTCTCACCAGAGGACTCTTGATCGTGCATGGTCGAGCCATCGACAATAACAGCTTGCTGTATTGACCCTTTGACTACCGGCCATAGACTCCGCAGTTGTTGCACATAGCGAGGTTCGCTGCCACCTGGTCCCAGCGAAATCCGGGCGTCTTCAATACGGTTACTATCGGCCAGCGCCAGAGACTGCCAAACTGGCAAGAGCCTGTTAAATGCCTCGCGCACAATAGCCGGATCCATCGAGCCAGCACACTGATATTTATGACTTTCGGTCGATTCTACGGCTTGTTGACCGTAAACAACCATTGATAGTTGTGGGCTCTCGACGATAATGCTCCATTCGTCTGGCCCCTCTATACGTTCATCCGAAAAACAAGCCACATATGTGGACTCACGCAGTAGCATGCCAAAATCTTTGCCAGAAGGCAAAAGGTCACCAGCGCCATGTCTGCGCCAGTACACAATGACTGGATTAACCTTTTCGGCAAGGAGCAGCTGCTCTACCTGACGAATGAATGGCAAAAAACTATCAGGCGCAAGGATGCTAAGAGGCAATGCCCCCATGCCGGACTGTTGCACCAGCATCATCAGCAGTTGTAATGGTCCGGGTCGCCCGGAATCTTCAAACAAGCCTGAAATCCTTAATTTGGAGGCTAAAACGCCACATCAATGGTCAAGACACACAGGGATACCACAGATTAGATACCACCTCAAACCGCCTGCTAATCACTCTTATAAGTACTGTATCTATAAAGCTACACTTTACATCGAGCCTCAAGGCGCCTACCTGGGCTAAGGCCCGTGCTAGGATGGTGCCGCAAGTAAAGGTGAGTCCTCAGTAAATGATGACTGACCAGGCATTATCAGACGCCTGCAATCTAGAGGCTAGATCGAGTGAACAGTAAAGAAGCGATGGTCGCTGCAAAAATGAATGATGACGAGGAAAAGGTCTACCAGGAGAATATCGACTTCTGGGAAAAGGCCTGGGCCATGGTCAAAACACCTTATAAGCAACTACCGAACATGAGCTATGTCAGCCGTATTCCCCAGGAGCTGAACAGTCGCCGGGTCAAAACAGTCCTCGATTTAGGTTGTGGCTCGGGCTGGCTATCAGTCTATCTGGCCCGTGAAGGCTTTGCTGTCACTGGCGTGGATGTTTCCAGTCAGGCAATTAATCTTGGCAAAATGTGGTCAGAAGAAGAAAACCTGAATATCGACTTTGTAGTTGAAGATTTAGCGCATCTGACCTTTGCAGACAAACAGTTTGACGCAGTAGTAGCCAACTCGATTTTTGAACACTTCCCGCTGGATAAAGCACTTTTGATTGCTCAAAAAGTTTTTAGCATGCTCAAAGCCGGTGGCACTTTTATTGGCTGCTTTGACAATGTCGGCGGTGGTCCTGGTGAATACTACACACTCGCCGATGGCACCCATGTTTACACAGACAAAGGACGTAAAGGCATGCTTTTGCGTAAATTCAGCGACGCTGAATTAGCCACGTTATGTAGTCAGTTTGCCACAGTCACCACCGACGAAGTAGACAGTGGCTCAAAATTTCTCATAGCGACTAAAGCTTAAGAGCACTTGAGCTCAGTCCACATTCTGTCAAAAACAAAAATGGCTGAGCCAATGTCTTCCAGCTCTTCGCAGCTGGATAAAATGGACTCGGGCGGATAGAGATTAGGGTCATCTTTTAGCTCTCTGTCCACGCCTTTAAATGCCCCCCAGTTAGCAGTAGCATAGTGCGTAAAATTAGCACAAGCAGCAGCCACAGCCGGCTCCAGCATGTAGTTAATCCAGAGATAGGCATTGTCTTTGTGGGGGGCAGACTGAGGTATGCAAAAGTTATCAGTCCAGATTGATGCGCCCTGTGCTGGTATGACATAACGTACCTGCGGGTTTTCGCGCCTGGCCTGATAAGCATCACCACTAAAAACCTGACTCAAAAAGGAGTCACCACTGGTCAATTCGACAATTACCTGATCTGACGTATAAGCCATAACGAGCGGTTTTTGCTCTATCAATGTACGGGTAGCAGCACTGATTTGAGTTTGATCTTTTGAATTATAAGAGTGACCGGATTTTTTAAGAGCCATGCCAATTACTTCACGTCCATCGTCAAGCAAAGTCATGCGCTGACTGAGACGCTTATCCCAAAAGACATCCCACGAAAGCCTGCCGATGCTGTGCTCGGGCAAACGCAAAAGCTTACTCAAATGATCAAGGTTGTAGCCGATGCCAGTAGTGCCCCAGGTATAGGGCACGCAGTATTTGAGTCCGGGATCAAAGAGACTGTTTCTAAATCTGGGCATGAGCATATCAAGCCCTTTAATGCGTGCATGGTCAAGCTGATCGAGTAAATGCAGCCTCTTTAGCTGCTTGACCATATAACTAGACGGCACAATGATATCGTACTTAGTACCACCAGCCTGGAGCTTGGACATCAAGGCTTCGTTAGAGGCAAAGGTATCATAAATCACCTTGATACCATAACGCCGCTCAAACTCTGAGATCGCATCAGGATGCAGATAGTCCGCCCAGTTGAGGATATTGAGCTGGCGCGCCTCGCCACTTGTGCTACCGCTACAGGCAGTCAGTGACCCCGTGACACAGGCAGCTGCACCCAACAAAAAGTGACGCCGACTCAGCATGGCTGACTCAAACTCAGCACTGTGATGCTAGAGGCGCGCACAAAGACTCGGACACTGCTACCACAAGTGAGATCAGCTGGCAGGTCATTAGAAGCAAGACAGACCTTAACATCGCCAGTGGTATCAGAAGTAAGTACCAGATCGGTGATGGCACCCTGATAACTAATTGTTTTGACCCTCAAGTCAACATTTAATCCAGGCTCCTGGCTATCAGTTTTTGCAAAGCGACAGACTCGGGTTTAAAGCACAGTTTGACCGCGGTACCAGGAGCAAAACTCTGGGATAGAGCTTGCACAGGAGTGCCATCCTTGAGAGCAAAAGCGCCATAGTCACTGGCATTGCCACAAGCCGAGACAGTGGCATCAATCAAATTGCTGGCGCCAATAAATGATGCCACAAAGGAGGTGGCTGGACTCTCATAAATAGCTCGGGGACTACCCACTTGCTCCAGGTTGCCGCTGTTAAATACAGCCACACAGCTACTGAGAGCAAGAGCTTCTGATTGATCATGGGTAACCATGACAAAAGTCATATTGAGCTGCTTTTGCAAATTGGATAATTCGGCTTGCATTTCTTCTCTGATTTGCACATCGAGAGCTGAGAGCGGCTCATCGAGAAGCAGCACCACTGGACGCATAGTAAGAGCGCGAGCAAGAGCGACACGCTGCTGTTGCCCGCCTGAGAGCTGAGAGGGCATGCGATCTTTAAACGCTCCCAGTCGCACTGTATTTAGTGCAGTATCGACCTGCGCGATTAACTCACCCTTGCTCAAACGGGCTCTAGCGGCAGCATGTCTCAGACCAAAGGCGACATTATCAAAAACACTAAGATGGGGAAACAACGCATAGCTCTGAAAAACCATGTTGACTGGTCTTTTATATGGTGGCACTTGCCCCATTTCTTTGCCAGAGATAAGGACAGCACCCGTGGTGGCACTTTCAAAACCGGCAAAGATGCGCAATAGTGTTGTCTTACCGCAGCCAGAGGGGCCAAGAAAGCTGTAAAATTCACCATCTCCAATAGCCAGGCTGACATTATTTACAGCATTGACAGTGGCGCCGGCATAGCGCTTCACCACCTCTCTGGCTTCAAGCAAGGCAGTCACTATTTTTTCTTCCCGCCTGCTTTCATATCGCGAATAATAAAGGCGATATTTAAATTGAGCAGCACTTCCTGTGAATCAATATCCACTTTGAGAATGTCGGCAATTTGCTCAAGGCGATAGCGCAGAGTATGACGGTGAATAAACAGTGTGCGCGCTGTGGAGTTGAGGTTAGCGCCTTGCTGTAAATAAACCCTCAAGGTGTCGACCAACTCTGATTCCCACTCTTCATCATAAGCTTCAAGAGGGCTTAAGTTATCCTGCAAAAAGCGCTCCAACTCAGGATGATCAAAAACCAGATAAAGCAAGCGTTTGACGCCGAGGTCACCATAACCTAGAGCAAACTCTCCATCACTATCCAGCATTGAGCCAATCACAAGAGCTTGCCTTGCTTCACCGTAGGCATCTGGCAAATCGAGCATACTCTCAACTAAACGAGCAGCACCGAGTTTAACTGTAACTTTACCGGCCGCTTTATTAGCTTCTTTGATGGCAGCAATCAACTCATCAGCGCAAGTGCGCCATTCAACAGGCTCTTTAGCAAAATATGGCACGACAAAAGCGCGCATGCCTTCAGCATCACAGGATATAAACTTTTCGTCGGGATAGATAATGGCTTTACCAGCCGTTTTGGCTGTATTTTGGAAGGCACAATTGACAGCAAAAACATAAAAGCCATCACAAAGGTCAAAGCTAAAGCCGCGCTCCAGACGCTCCTGGTCCGACGCCGAAATGGCTCGACCAGAGAGCAAATCTTTGAGCAGTGTCTTTTGGGTGGCAGCAAAAGAAGGCGAGTCTTTGAGGCGATGAGAAAAATCAACTTTGCAAGCAAGTGTTAGAGGAGCCATGTACTCAGAGAGTTGATTAACATCATCTTGCGGTCTGATCATGACTGAGACATAGCCGACAATAACTTCAGAGAGTGGCACTGAATAAACCAGACGCCGGCCCAGGCGCACTGGCGAGATGTGCATATCAGCCCGCCCGTCCAGCTGCGGAGCGGATTCGAGTGAGAGATTTTGTAAGTTTTTGCGATAGACACGCAGACTGTTTACGCTTTCTTCGGTCAGAGTCTTTTGCTGAGCCGTGGGAGTAGCACCCATGTTACGGGAGGCCAGCACCTTAAAGTCCGCAGTTTCTACCACCAGAGGGCGGTTGAGCCAGCCAGAAACAGCTTCGGTCAGCCCTTCCAACCCTTCTTCAAGGACAATAGAGAGCATCAAGCTATAAAGCCTGGCATTGGATAGCTTTAGCTCACGCAAAAAGACAAAGCGCACATCCTCCACCACCTGGGAAGGATCGCCATAACTTGGCACCTCTATCAAAGGGATGCCAGCATCATGACAGCGCTTGGCAAGCTTTTTGATGGCGCCATCCGAAATCGACTGCGGCGCACCGCTATAGGTGGGCAAAGTTTTGTCGTCACCCGAGCCTTGGGCAGTCAGGGCTAAGCCGGCAAAATCGGGCGAGCTACGTACAATTATCAGACCCGAAAGCCTGGATAATACTGAGACTTCAGCCTGAGATACGGCATCTGATTGGGTCACCACCAGTGAGCCCGGGCGAGGATTATCGCCTATGGCCGAAATCACCTGACTGACGCTGCGATCCAAATCCTCGGAGCAAATCAGCTGCGCCTCGGCTAAGGCGTCAGTAGCAAGAAGCTGCTTGATGGTCGGTTGTACTGCTGTAAGCATGTCACCTGACTATAAAAACACCGAGTTAACAACAAAGGTCCTTACTTAATGCTAACATCCCCCGTCAGGAAGCCCTGGAGAACCTTTTTAGATCCAAGGAGAAATAGAAATGAATAGAGCTGATTTGGTAAGTCACATTGCTGAGCTTACAGGACAGCCCAAGGTTGAAATTGGCAACACCCTGACTGCCATTTTGCACACTATCACTGGCACCATGGGACGTGGCGATAAGGTCACCCTGGTAGGTTTTGGCACTTTTGAGCGCCGCACCAGACAGGCTCGCACCGGTCGCAATCCGCGCACCCTATCCCCCCTGCGTATACCTGCCAGCAAAGTGCCCGCGTTTCGCGCTGGGCAAGAGCTAAAGGATACTGTGGATGGTCGTGCCCGCCTCAAAAACTGGAGCGATCCCAAGCCCGCTACCAAAAAGATGACCACTGCCAAAAAATCGACTGCAAAAAAACCAGTCAAAAGCGCTAAGAAAAAACGCTAGGGCATAATCAAGACAAAGGGGAGTAGCGAAAACTACTCCCCTTTTAATATGGCAAACAGATATACCAATGCCACCGGCGGTGGCATCAAAAATAAATTCTCAACTTTTCAGGAGAATTTATTGCCTTACCTATTGAGCTTTTCCGGGTTTTGAGTAAAATTTTAATATTCTCTCACTTACGCCAGACTAGAAAAGATTACTGATGAACCATAACGAGCACGCCAAAGCCCTGGACCAAAGACTACAGGGACTTTTTGAGAAAAAAGTCGCTGAGTTTACTCGTTTTTCGGAAGATAACCCCAAAACAGCGGCTATCACTATGTTGATTGCAGGACTGTACGAAGAACTGGCCATGATAGTCAGACATTAGGACAAAGCTCAAACCATTAGAGGAGCGGCAACCTTGCTGCTCCTTTTTTGTTGAGTATTTCTCCCATTTACAAGTACTCATAGCGGCCTTAACCTGTGAGAGTTATTGAGGCAGGGCAAATTGATGGACATTCCCTTTTATATTTCCAGCTTTATCCTGGCAGCCCTCATGCTTGTGGGCATTGCCGAATCAGACCGCTTTTTAAAGATGGTCAAGCCTAAGTCTAAAAAAGTGTTGTCTGGCTCCTGGGGTATCTACACAGGCGTGCCGGTGGATCGCGTAGTGGGCTCGGTAGAAGTCAAGCCGCTCACCAACAAACAAAAAATTATCGGCGGCTCGGCCACCTATGCAGCTGGTCGTGGCGTCAAGATGAACGGCAGCTAGGATAATTTATTGGCAAATTTGAGATATCATCCGTTAGTCATAAACGGAGATTCAATGTTGCATCCTCTATCTAAATCCGCCAAATTCAAGTCAGGCTTAAGCTTGGTCGCTCTGCTTGCCCTCATTGCTGTGGGCTCAAGCCCTAATCCAGTGCTGGCCAGACAGTCGGCAGAGAGCACCAAAGAAGTAGAACCCACTTCAGCGCTGGCTGATGGTCTCAAATTCAGCTATACATCTGAAGCAGCAAAAGAATTTAGTCAGGCTGTAAAAACTGGCCGTGACTATATCGATAAATATATCCGCGAAAATCCAGACAAAGCAGGCTCGCTAGCCTTAGTCTCCGACATTGACGAAACAATTCTCGACAACCGTCCTTTTATGCAAGAAAAAGTGGCCACCTCAGCTAAAGAGGTGGAATGGACTGGCTGGGAAGACTGGCTCAATCAAGCTAAATGTGCACCGCTCAAACCAAGCTGTGAGCTGCTCAAATATGCCCGCAGCAAAGGTGTAGCCATCTTTTTAGTAACGGGCAGACAGGAGCATTTGCGCCGCTGCACCATTGCCAACTTAATTAAACATGGTATCGCCTATGATGGCCTGTACATGCGCAAAGATCACGACAAAACCGATGCCTCCAAAATGAAGACAGAATATCGCAAAGGCATCGAAGCCATGGGATACACAGTGATAGTCAATATCGGCGATCAGCAATCTGACCTGACTGGTGGCTATGCACTCAGTAACGAAAAACTGCCCAACAAGATGTACTTTATCAAGTAAATCAGCGCATCAAACGCCCGGATGTAAGCGAATCGTAGCTTATAACGCCGATATCTCTAAGCAACTGGGCTTGCAGAATATTGAACTGAATAATGGCATCGGCTTTGCGCACGAGAGCCTGTGTAAAGTCGCGCTGGGCGTTAATTACGTCGATGTTGGTACCAACTCCATTGGCCAACCTGACCCGAGCCAGTCTCAATTCTTCAGCAGAGGAGAGCACTTCTTTGGTGGCTACTTCGATTTGACGCTCGCTTGTCTGAGACTGCAAATAGCTATCGCGTACTTGCTGATAGACATTCATCACAGTCTGGTTGACTCGCAAATTGGCTTGGCGGGCGACCGCACGAGCAGACTGAATGGCAGCCAAATCTGGCACGCCCAGTGAGTTGTAGTTCCAGTCCACCTGCACACCGATTTGAGTCGATTGACGCACCTGACGATTAATCACCTGAGCTGGCACATAGGTATAACCACCAGGCACCACATTTGATGCATTAACAATGCTAGCCGAACTATTAACCGTATTGGTCTGAATCACGCTCTGAGCTGTAGGAGTCTGAGCCAGAGGCACCGCCTGCAAAGACGGGGCGGAGACTCCGTACTGACGAGTCAATGTTTGACCATTACCAGCTACTGAGCCAAAAACTGAAACTGTGGATAAAGAGGAGCAGCGGCCACCTGGATATTGCGCTTGGCGGCAATACGCAGCTCTTCAAATTGTTTGAGTTCGGGACGATTGATGATAGCCAGATTAATCAAGCGATTGATGTCGCAGCTGGGGTCGATTAGACGCACCTTGCGTACTTCTGACTCGACTGAGAGCAAATTGACTGTGGCATTTAAATTAAGATTGGTTGCAAGCGCTATAGCCGCTCTGCGCAAGTCTACTTCTTGCGTCAAAAGCCCCTGCTCATCGCGAGCCAGCTGGGTTTCGGATTGTAAGACCTGAAATCTTGTACCGGTGCCAGCCCGCTCCAGTTGTCTATTGAGATCGACTTGCGCCTTTGATACTTCTACCGCTCTAGTCTGAATCTGCAATAGGGCCTGATTGCGCACCAGCTCATAATAATTGCGAGTGAGGTTGAGCAAGGCATCATTGATAGTGGCACGGTATTGATTACGACTGGCTCTAAAGGTATGCAAATTAGAGAGAGCGCCAAACATGACGCTACCGCCTCTAAAGCCATAAAAGCGATAACCTGCCGATACAGTGACAAAGGGATTGGCAAAATTAATGGGAATGGTACCGCCAATGAGCGTACTACCTTCTTGATAGAGACTGCGGTACTGCATCAGAGCATCTGGCAAAAAGCGACCAAAAGCGCCCACCGAGTTCCATTTATTTTGAGAGACGACTTCGCGCTGGATACGGATGTCGAGATTATTGTCGAGGCAGTATTGCACCACTTCTCTCAGCGAAATAGGCTGAGTGTAACTGGCCTCCAGCCTGATTGGCGGCAATGTATTGGATAAAGGCATGAGCTGATCGCCCATGGGTAAGCGCAATTCGATGGCCTCACCTTGTAAGAATTTTTGACGAAAACTCTCAGCTTGAGTATTAATGACCTCATAGTCATCTCGTCTTAACCCTGGATTGAGCCCGCTGGCGTCACCAGTCACTCTCGCTTGATCGGCGGATAAGCCAGTGACCGGACCAATGCCCGGAGCCCCCGGGTTTATAGGGCGGTCAGGCGGTGGCGCATCTACTTTATCTAATGATGTATTGGGTGGGGGTAGGGCTGTGGAGCCGGGAGGTAAATTGCTGGCATTGCTACTAGCCGGGCTGCTTGTAGCTGCATCAGTGTTGTAGCTGCCGGGAGAAGGCACGCCGCCACCTGTAGTCTGCGCCAGAGCAGGGCTGAGACAGAGACTGCCAGCAATGGTTGTAAGTAAAAGTCGATTTACTTTAGTTCTAAATTGCAATTGGGATTCCAGATATAACATTGGTCTATTTCACCAGGGCTTGTACAGCTTTGAAGTCAGCAGTGCCGGCTTCCTTTAACATTTCAAATAATGCCATTTCCACCACAGTTAAAAGCGCCCCGCTGGCATGCATTTTGGCCAGAGCGCTTGCTTTGTTGGCTGGATTGCGGCTACCCACAGCGTCTGAGACCACATGGACCTGATAGCCCTGGGCCAAAAGCTCATGGACAGACTGATTGACACAAACATGGGTCTCAATACCGCAAACAATAACCTGGGAGCGGTCTAGAGACTTCAAATAGGCGTCAAAACCAGATGCTCCAGTGACCGGGAAGCAGTTTTTTTCAAAAGTCCTGGTCTGCCCGCAAGCTTCCACGATTTCAGCCACTGTCGGACCGAGACCTTTGACATATTGCTCTGTGATAATCACAGGCAAATTGAGAATTTTGGCTGATTGGGCCAGCACACAGATATTTTTGACCAGTTGTGCAAACTGATCGATATGAGGAGCAAAACGCTCCTGCACGTCGATGACCACAAGACAGGCCTTCTGTGCATCAAGAAGATTATTGTGCCTGCTCACGATATCAAGAGCCTCCAAAGCCAGAGAGCATCAGAAGATTATCAGGATGTGGTCACCATTTGGTGAATATCGACCCAATTATTGCAGCCTGGCGTAGTTATGATTTACTCAGGTACGGGTCAGGCATTTATCCAGTGTAAACAAGGCTTTATGCAGGGCTTTTATCTGCCAGGCAATCTATGCTATAAAAGGCAAGATAAGGGGCGTTAGCGCAGTTGGTAGCGCGCTTCAATGGCATTGAAGAGGTCACGAGTTCGACTCTCGTACGCTCCACCATCTTATACAAAGGCTCTTCCGGTTGTGGAGAGCCTTTTGTTTTGGCCCTGAGGGGATACTCAAGCAGCTATTGCTAAAAAGTTGGTTAAAATGAAACCTACTACTTTAATAGCTTAAACAAATGGCCAAAAGACCAAACAACCTGGTACTTGTCACTCCCTTTGTAATGGTAATAATCGGTGTGATTGCCGTGAGCTACAGCACAGTAATCCACTTTTTTGACCATATTCAAGCGATGATGACTGTGGTCAAGCACCCGACTAAGGCCGACTTTAGTGCCTACACTCGGCTCTTGCAAAAGCATGTAAAACCCGTAGAAATCAAAAATCTGCTCGACTATAAAGCAATCAAGAAAGACCCAGATTTGGATGCCGCCATCAAAGAGCTAGCAGTGACCAGTCCAGATAAGCTCGATGAGTTGGACCGCGCACTTTACTGGATCAATGCTTACAATTTGCTCGCCATCAAATGTATCGCCGACCGCTTTCCCGTTGAGTCTGGCAAACAAACCAGTTCGGATTTGCACAAAAGACTCTTTGTAGTGGGTGGCAAAAACATCTGTGTAGGCGACATATTGAGCACAAAAATACATCCAGCCATTAAGGGCGATGAATTTACCCCCTGTGACGAAAGACTTGTCTATCTCACCTGCCGCGGCACAATGGGTGAGCCCAACGTGCTCAATCATGCCATCACACGCGAGACTCTGGCCGAAGATATCGCTACCAATATGAAGAGCTTTATCGAAAACCGCCTTACTACTTATATCACCCGCGATGGCAAAACCTTTTATATCTCACCGTGGTTTGAATGGCACCGCCGTGTCTTTGGTCTCAAGCATAGAGAAATGCATGCCTATGTACTGTCTTTGATGAGGCCGGAAGAACGTCGTGAAAACGGACTTTACTGCTTGCGCAGCACCTTTCCTAAATTTGATTGGAGAATCAATGACATCAAGTGTAGCAATCAGGTCCTGCCGCCCAACACAGACACCACAGAATATCAAAACGAAAACGACTAAGCTCTGGCAGTCCGCTCTGGTGCTGAGCGCCAGCTTAAGTCTTTATGCCTGCGGAATAAAGGCGCAGGAAGCACCTGTAATCAGAGCAACAGCGATTGCCAAACCCAAACCAGTTAAACGGGTCAGACCAACCTTGAGTGCTGCCACACCGCTAATTGTTGTCTATCCTCCACCACAAACAACGGTCAATGCTCCATCTAGTTTTATTATCGGCGCCACTTATCCGGGCACGGCACTGACACTGAGCAATAACCAGAGCGGTCTAAAAAGCGCGGTGACACTTAATAGTGATGGCTATTTTGCCCAGGTCATACCGCTTGCCAGAGGGAGCAATAGCTTTGAGTTAGGCTTTAGCGGACCATCCGGTAGCTACAAAAAACAATCCAAATCAGTCGCGAAAAACTCAAAGGAGCAATCGCCGCTAATACATTTGCAATAGATAAAAACAGCCTGGAGCCTGCCGAAGACCGGGGTGTAACGGCTGGAGATATTGTCGAATTCTGCTGCCGGGCCACGCCCAATTGCCAGGTGGAAGTTGAACTGGGCAGCAAAAAAATCAAGCTCACACCTCTCGCCACTCTGCGCAACGCCCTCAAAAATAGTCACGGTAAAGCCCCGGCCAACCCCCTCAACAAAGGTCTAGAAACAGCCTACGGGCAAGTTTTCCAGCGCTATCCAGCCAACTCGCCAGATCTCTATGTGGGCTTATATAAAATCCAGCCAGGTGATAATTTTGCCGGGGCTCATCCTGTCTTTACTCTCAAAAATGCCAGTCAGTCAGAGAGTGTCGCTCTCGGTACGACCATCGAAGTAATAAATCAACCGCGCATGGCTCATACAGTACACGACGAAACTATCGTGCGCGTCGCCCCCGAACTAGCCCGGCTTACGCCTTTGCCGGAGGGTGTCAGAGTCCTGACAGACGGCTATCAAAAAGACTCAATACGGGTACTCTACAAAACAGGCAAACATGTCTGGATCAAAAAAGAAGATCTAGCATTTGAAGACCCTGCTGCACCCGCACCACGGGCGACACCAACAACTATCCAGGTACAAAAAGACAGCTATGGCGAGATCATCACGTTACCCTTGCAGGAGCGGCTGCCTTTTATCATCGAACAGAGTCTCACGCCCAACAAACTAGTGCTCAAGCTCTATGGCGGCACAGCTAACACTGACTGGGTTTATCAGGCTCCCGAAAACGATACAGATTCACAACTAATAGAAAACATCGCCTGGAAGCAACCAGAAGACAATGTCTACGAACTGGATTTAAGCCTTAAAGCTGGTAGACAATGGGGCTACTATGCAGACTATGATGACAACAATCTCAACTTGCATATCAAATACCCGCCAGCGTTAACACCGCTAGCCCAGGGCAATAGCGGACCGAGACTAGCAGGACTCAAAGTTTGCATCGATCCCGGTCACGGTGGCACCGAGAGTGGTGCACTTGGTCCCTCTGGTATAACCGAGGCCGAAATCAACCTGGCTATCGCGCTAAAGCTAAAGACATTACTGGAAGCGGAAGGCGTCAATGTTTGCATGACACGCACTGAAGATACCGATGTCTCACTGCAAGACCGGGTAGATTTTGCCAGAGACCATAAAGTAGATTTGCTCATATCAGTCCACAACAATGCCCTGCCTGATGGTCGAGATCCGCTCAAAGAACACGGTACCAGCACCTATCGCTATCAGCCCCAGTCAGTAGAGCTGGCTCGTACCTTAAAAAACAGTATGGTTAAGGAGCTCGGCTTACCAGATCTCGGCGCCCGTTACCAAAACCTCGCTCTTTGCCGCCCCACCGCGATGCAAGCAGTGCTCCTGGAAGTAGCTTTTGTGGTCAATCCTGACGAATACTCACATCTCATTAACAACGAATGGCAGGCAAAAGCAGCAAAATCAATGCTAAATGGTATGCTCTCTTACTTTGGTCGGCAGTGACCGGCTTAAGCCGACTTTACAAGAGGGAAAGCGGTCGTTGAAAGATAAGATAGCGGCTATTGATATAGGCAATTCCAGCATCTGCCTGGCACTATTTGCCGGCGACGAGCTTTTGAGCACCTATACAACGCCCACTCAAAATCCCGAAGAAGCAGCAAAATGTCTGCAGACGCTCGACAAAGAAAATAATTTGTCCTGCATTGCGGTAGCATCGGTAGTACCAGAAGCAAGAGACGCTGTCACCGCCGCTTTTGACCATGAGCGGGTTTACAACGTTAATCCTAAAAACCAGAGTTTGATCAAAAACATCTACGAAACCCTGGGCGCAGATCGACTGGCCAACTGTATTGCCGCCCGAAGAATCTATACCAAAACAGCACCAGCAGCCGCTATCCTTGATTTTGGCACAGCCACTACTCTCACGGCTGTATCTGCCGATGGCACATTTTTAGGGGGTCTGATAACTCTCGGCTTGATGCGCACACTCAGCTCTCTCAGCACATCCACAGCCCAGCTCCCCAAAACGCGCATATCCAGGGATTTACTGGAAGCAGCAGTGCTCGGACCAGCCTTTGACACCGAAAGCGCCATATTAAACGGCACTCTACTGGCGCACCTGGGACTGGTACATAACTGGCTTTTAACGGTCAAAAAGGAGCTACCCGAAGGCACTGTAACAATAGTCACAGGTGGGCTCTCATCGATACTCGGGCCACTAATAAGCCGCGACTACGATGTCATTGTTGATCAGATGTTGACCCTTAAGGGAATTAAACTTGCTGCCGAGGAGGCAGTGGTCCCAGCGGATCGAGATTAAAAGCTCTCTCCAGTTCCTGGCGGTAACTCATATTAGTCAGAGCTTCCACCGAATATAGTTCGTCGTGCCAGTAACTAGCCTCACGTTCCTTCAAATCTTCCAATCTCTGAAGCAGGTTGGCTGGAATCAGCTCGTCTCGCATTAATGCCTCGAATCTAGTGTTTGTTGAATTAGACTTTATCGTGCCTGGTAAATTTTTATGCCATCTTGGGTGGTGCCAATTTGTGGATTGCAGTGCATCGATTTGTTTATCAGTTTAGATGCTCTTGAAAGGATAGCAATGCTTGACTTCTCCGGGGCGTTGAGAGAAAAGCGCACAGGCTGTGGCTTTCAAATTTGTCTACTTAAAATCTTGCCTTAGAGTTTGACAATATATACTCCGTACTGCATTGCCAACTCCCTGGAAGAAATCTCCGAATATACAGAAAAAAGAACAACGTCTTATAATGAACAGATGAATTTGAAATTACGTTTGGAAAAATTATGTGACTCTCGCGCCTGGGTAAGATTGGCTTTTGGCGATGGCACGGCACTGACCGGTCGAGTCACTCGCATTGGCCAGGATTATGTCGAGCTTGAGAGCTTTGGCGAACCAGATAAGCGCACGCCGCCTGAATACTCCAAACACCTTGTACCGCTTGGTCTTATAAAATTTCTCACAGTGGAGTCTCCCGCTTTTGCAGAGCATGAGCGCAGAAGACTAAATTACACATCCCGCTTGGATTTTAATCAGGATAACGAGAGATAGACTAAACAGTAGTCTTTTCCACTTTAGCAAATTTGGCACGGCGCTTTTCAGCCCAGCCTTCCATTATTTCTTGACGGGCACGCCCGACAACAAGTGCGCCAGCAGGCACATCTTTGGTGACCACAGTACCAGCGGCAACGACAGCTTGCTCCTGGACAGTGACCGGTGCTACAAGCACCGAATTACTACCAGTAGAAGCTCCGTCACCAAGTGTGGTGCGCTCTTTGCGCTTAGTGATGTGATCATAGTTGGCAGTAATTGTGCCAGCGCCGATATTGACGTTGTTACCCAGTGTCGTATCTCCGATATAGGAGAGATGGCCGACATTGGTGTGATTGCCTACAGTGGCTTTTTTGAGTTCGACAAAATTACCAATCTTGGAGCCTTCACCGACACTATTACCTTCACGCAAATGGGCAAAGGGACCGATTTTGGCGCGGGCGGCAATGATTGAGTCATTGACATGGGAGTTTACAACAGAAGCACCTTCACCAATTTTGGTTTTGCCTTTGATCACGCTATAGGGTCCGATAACACAGCTTTCGCCGATTTCGACTGGACCTGTGATGTAGCAGCCGGGCATGACAACTGTTTCCTGCCCAATTTTAACTTCGGGAGCGATCCAGGTGGACGCCGGATCAATAATGGTGACGCCGCTTTCAAGGGCCAGTCTCGTTAGAGTAATGTCTCTGAGATGTCGAGCAGCATCAGCCAACTCCACCCGACTATTTACTCCAGCGACTTCGCGCCAATCATCAAGAATGACACTGGCAGCACCTTTACCACTGTTGTAAGCCCAGGCAACCAGGTCTGTCAGATAATATTCGTTCTGATTGTTGTTGCAATTGAGTCCTTCCAGACCTTCTTTTACTTCTGGCCAGCTCAAACAATAAATACCGGTGTTGACCTCGCAAATAGCCTTTTGCTCAGCATTACAGTCTT
This sequence comes from Candidatus Obscuribacter sp., assembly GCA_016718315.1. Taxonomy (GTDB): domain Bacteria; phylum Cyanobacteriota; class Vampirovibrionia; order Obscuribacterales; family Obscuribacteraceae; genus Obscuribacter. The sequence continues at coordinate 505,235 of JADKDV010000002.1, forward strand.
TGTCTTCGACTACGGCTTTGACCTGCCCCTTTTGATCACGCACGATGCGACCATAGCTCTTAGGATCGTCTACTCTGGCAGTAAGGGCTGTCACAGCCGCTTTACCACTTGTATGTGCCGCAATGAGTTTGCTCAATGTCTCGGCTTGTACCACCGGCGCGTCGCCCACAGTGACCACAACGACACCTTTAAAATTATCTTTGACCAATTGCGGCGCCACTTGCAAAACAGCGTGTCCAGTGCCTTTTTGTGGCTCCTGTAAATGACAGCTATAAGAGACCGCAGGAGTATTTTGAGCGACAAATTCTTTGACAATATCAGCCTGATGGCCCACTACAAGATGGACATGCTCCACGCCGCAAGCCTGGGCTTGATCAATGACGCGGGTGATGATTGCTTTGCCCATGACTTCATGCAACATCTTAGGCCGGGCGGACTTCATGCGCTTACCCTGACCAGCAGCCAAAATTATTGCTCGCACTGATGCCATGACAAAATCTCCCTCAAAATGATCGTTCAGGTTAGCACGAGAACGGCTCCAGGAGTACAAAGTAGTTAGATAAACGAAAAGAGCTTCCTGACGGAAGCTCTTTTACTTAAATGTTCGCAGAGCTGGTGCTGACCCAACAAGCTCAATCCCTTGTGCTTCTCGACCGGAGTGTCTGCGATGTCGATAAGATAGTTTTACCCGATAGAACTGATTTTCGCCTGGCTTTAACCTTTCGTTTATTATGCGTGTAAACAATCGTGCATACTTTATTGGTCCACAATATCATCTAAATAAATCCGGCGCTCGCTGTCTGGTAACAGGCAAAGCTGTGGAATATAGGCTTTAGTAGTAGGTAAGATAGACGGAAGGGTCGGCTAAATGTTGCCACCAGGTAGACAACGGAGATACGTCCAACCTTTGCAAAATTCTTGTATTAAAGTGCTTATCAGACTATTGACTACGCTTTTGTTCATTACCAGCGCGGTCAGCCCGGCGCTGGCCCAGAGACCAATTGCACGCTCAGGGTCAGTTGCGCAAAACGGTGTCTACCCCGAATTCAGAAGCAAATTTGGCGTCATTAGATGGGTCAAAGAGCAAATGCCCCTTAAGGTTTATATCAGCCAGGGACTGACTCTCGACAGCCTGCTCGATCCGCAACTGGGCGCCCCTTATACCAATATCGACAACCTGGCAGGTTGGCCTGGGCTTGTTGCCTCAGTTGTGCAAAACCAAAAACAATGGCGCTCTCTCAACCGAGCCGAAGGTTTTTTACCGGGTCACTATCAAGCCGCACTTGAGGGTATTGGCGCCTGGAAAGTATTTCAAAACGAAGGAATTATCAGCTACGACCTGACAAGCGATCCCCAGGAAGCAGATATTTACGTGTTTTTTACCAAACAATTCGTAGATAAATTAGGCATGGCGCTTTTTGCCAATGACATTAGGGGCTATACCTCCAAAACAAACTTTAGCTACAAAGCAGTTATGTCTGGCGCCAAAGCGAATTTCAAACCAGTGGTAATTATTTTGCGCACCACAGACGCTCATGGTGCTCCCATGACCCTGGGCCGCATGAAAGCAGCTGCCACCCATGAATTTGGTCATGCCCTGGGCATTGAAGGACACAGCACCAACCCTCAAGACTTGATGAGTATGTATTATGGACGCGGTGTAATCTCACCAAATGATGCCGCCACGCTCCGCTACCTATACCGTTTACAGCCTGACTTGATTCCCTGACGGCGATAAAGATGCCGCCAAAAGACGACGACTACGACCCATTTAACCGCAATCGACAAAGTGACGATGACTTTGTCGATTTTAGAAATAACATCAATACAGATAGCGCAAATACGACTCCATCCACGCGTTATTCACGCGGTGCTAGGAGACCGGCTAGTGGCTCTGCCGCCAGGAGAGCCTCTGCCATGCGCGGCGGTAAAGAGCGCTCGCCTTTTGCCAGCTTTGATGAAGACCAAAAAGAAGAAAAAGGCGAAAAGAAAAAACGCAAAGTCAGAGTAATCAAACTAGTCAGCAATGAAATGCTCTGTCTGGCTATCATCTTTGCCATGATCGCTGTATTTAACTGGCTATCGAGCGATTACACAGGCGAATACGTAACGATGAATCGCCAGCTTGGTATGGTTAAACTCTCACTGGTCAGACGCGCAGCCACTGTAGAAGGCTCGCTAATTTACGGTCACAGCCCCAATCTAGAACTAGTAGGTAAAGCCGATCCTACTAAGCCCAATGTACGAATGGAATTTGCCACAAACGAGCAATGGGAGATGATGGGACGCCCAGCCCGCAAAGCGGTGTTTTTAGGCAAAATCACTAGCTCGGCAGCAGTTGGCACCATCATCGATACCGAGGGTAAATACAAAGTCAAACTAGAAAAAAACGTCCTAGCTTCTGTTTTCAGACAGCTGCAAGTACATTTGCCGATTATACCGGTTTCGCGGCCGCCCACTTTCTTTGATGAACGTCAGTACCGGGAGAAAAGTCCAATCCAGGGGCGTGGACCAAATCGATAACGGTAGCAGCTGGTGGACAAAACAAACGGATATTGCTGCGAGGATCGGCGCCCAGTCCGCGGCTAATATGAAAGGCCGTACCACCCTTTTTGATTAAACCACTGGCTTCGCCACGGGGTAGCTCAGAATCAGTAATGAGAGCTCCATAGCCTGGTAAGCGGATTTGTCCACCATGGGTATGTCCACCAAAGGCCAGGTCAAAACCAGCATCGACAATGGCATCCAGACGCCTTGGCAAATGGAAGAGCGCCAGTTTAAGAGCATGGGCAGGAGCTTTTGTCATAAGCACGTCAAGCTCTTCTTTTTTGATGCCGGGATAATCGATACCGACTAAAAATAGATTAGCGTTCTCGATATATTCGCACTCATTAAAGAGCACCTTAAATCCAGCCTTGGCCAGAGCCTGACAGTGCGGTGTCACATCTTTTTTAGCTGGCGGATGTCTGAGCTTTTTGATTACACGACCAAGAGTCTTGTTGAGGATAGTGTAATCATAATAGTCATGATTACCCATAACCGCATAAGCACCCAACCTTGGTTTACGCGTCAAAAGCGACTCACCATATTTGATACCATCGTTAAACTCAAAAACATCACCGGTCAAAATAACCAGATCATAGTCATCATCAGTTATCTTTTGGATAAAGCGGACTTTTTCGAGGTCATGACCGCCTATATGCAGATCCGAGATATGCAAAATCTTGAGACTGGTTGTGAGGGGATCTGCTGTACCCTCATCGGAGCCTGTATAGACTGTCAGACGCTCAAGACGATAACGTCTCGGCTCAACTTTTGTGCCATATAAAAACAATGCCAGACCAGCCAGGCCCAGGGCAGATACTGACCAGCCTATGACTTTAGCTGTTGAGTTTTTCTTTTTAGGCAAGACAGCTTTGAGCTTACTCTTCTGGCTGGAGCGCTTGCGCAGCTCCTTAAAGAGCAAAGTCAAAAGGTACCAGGCAATTTTTGTTTGCATAACTACTCAGGATACTGTTAAACCAGGTTGCGCTCATACTCGTCAAAAGCATCCACAGTGACAAACTCACGCTCTTTGACAGTGGCTGGTGCTTTGCTTGCACTATCTGGAGCAACAAGAGTGTTACTGAGCCAGCGGAAGGGAAAGCCTAAGCCAATCAAGGCCAGAGCCGAAAGGATGTCGTATGGTACTGGATACCAGGTCATATTGCGCGCCAACTCAAATACCCAGGGCTGCCAGGCCAGAGCTGCCGAGTTGCCGTTGACCAGATACGAGACCAGTACTGAGCCAAAAAGAAACATCAAACCGGTCAGGTGGGTGACAGTCAGACCGGCAAAAACAGCCAGACTCTGACTAACAGTTGTGCGTCTGCCGCGAGTAATCATGCCACTGACCCAGGCAGTGGGCATCAAAGCCAAAAGATAACCAAAACCAGGCTCATGCAGATAGCCCAGACCGCCGCCATTGGCAAATGGATGAATACCGACATAAGGACCAATCAAACCCAAAATGAGAAAGGCCAGGCACGCCAGAAGACCCTGTAGTGGTCCCAGTACATAGCCGACAAAAACAGCAGCGGGAGCTAAGGGTGAATAAAAGGTTGTACGGTAATCAGGACGAGGCTGATTTAAAACCGGAAAGAAGCCTTTGACGCGGCTTTGAGCCTGAGCGGGCAAATAATCCACTGCAATCTGCACTTTGTTAAAGGCAAAAGCGGAGATATTGCGCTGCGAAGCAATCGGCACTTCGATGGCAGTAAAAGCAGCTAAAAACAGCACGATTACGGATAGCAGAGTCAAAATGGTTTGACCCAGGGACGAACGCCGTTTAATACGCGGTACTGAATTTTGTCCGACTAAGCGCAACTTTGCCTCGATGTCACAGTTACTCCTGAGACCTGTCTATTTTGATCTTCTTGCTTATGACAAGTCAAGTCCAAGCATATCTAATGCATGGCTTTCCAAGTAAAAATCATGAAAAATAAGAAATATCACAGACAGAAGAGCCTAGGCTATATCTTCTTTAGATGCGTTTTGCACCAGCTCAGCTTGTAAATCAGGCGGGCTAAACAGCTCTTCTAAATTCGGGTAAATGATTCCCTTTTCTTTCAATCGCTTCTTAAAAGTACTAACAAAAGCATCCGATGTTAGTTTTTCGGTCCAGAGCACAATGGCGTCTTCGTCGTTATCTTGATAGTAATGGCGTCTTATACCAAGACTTCTAAAAGTGTATTTGCCATAAAGCCGCTGAGCCGAGTCATTGGAGACTCTTACTTCGAGTGTGACCCAGTCTGCGCCTACTTTACGCGCCTGTATCAGGTCATTGATGAGCAGACGCTCGCCCACATACAATCGTCTGTAATCAGGATGTACAGCCAGTGTTGTCACATGGGCTTCCTCGCCAATGAGCCAAAATCCTGAATAACCAAGGACTCTCTCACTGCCATTTTCACGGGCGGCATAGTAATAGCCAGCCGGATTTATAAGTTCATTCATAAAGGACTGACGCGTCCAGTGATGCGATCCAAAAGCCACCGGCTCGATATCCATGACCTGTTCCAGGTCGGCTATCGTGAGCGGGCTGATATCAATGACTTTCGACTCTTTCGACCGCATCGCCTTTTTTTAACGTTACTGACGCACCACGCAAATAAAGTGGCTCGACTTGCTCATAGCTATAAATCGCGGCACTCTCGCTCAAAGATAACCTAACTAATGCTAGTTTGGCTTGAATTTCGGCCATATTATTTACAGGAATGTCTTGAGCAAAGCGCAAGTAAGCAGCACTATCAAGCTCAGTAACATCCTGCCCGTTACTTACCAGCTGGTCAAAGTGCTCTTTTACACCGCTTTCGATAGCGACTTGGCAGTGCTCAAACTTCGGGCTTACAAGTAACTTAAAGGCTTCACCATAGTTAAGATAAGCTGGTGGTACAAGGGCTTTTAACTGCACGATACCAGGCAAAGCAGTTGGCTCTGGTTGATAAATAGCCAGATAGCAGTGGCTGGTGCTGGCCACTTTAACAAGTGCTGTGGCAGCGGTAGCACCTGTATTTATCACACTGGAGTAGCAAGCTGCTTCCAGACAATTGATGCCCACAAGGGGCAATTTAAAAATCTGAGCCAGGGTGCGAGCGGTCACTACAGCCACTCTCACTCCAGTAAAACCACCCGGTCCAATACCAACAGCTATAGCGGTCAAATCACGTCTGGCAATCTGGCAATCTTTGAGCAACTTATCTATAAGCGGTATCAAAAAGCTAACAGATCCCTGTCTGTCCTTGGCCTTACCAGCGTTTTTTTTGGGTGTTTTTTTGTTATTAGCTCTCTTGAGAGCCGCACTGCCAGCCTCTACAGGGGTCTTAAGGGCAGCATCCTCAATAGCGGGAGTGGCAGCGCTGGCACCGTCATTGATACCAGCAAAAACAGGCAGCGGTCCATCAAACTCAAAATCAATGCGAGCGCTAGCGATTATCTCACCAGTACCTTTTGCCCCGCGCAAAAGCGCCACCGTCAGTTCACGTCCACTGCACTCAAAAGATAAGATCAGCTGGGACATTTATTCCAGGATTTCGGCGTCTTTACTGCGCGAATGTTGACTGGCTAAAGTCGGATCATTGTTTTCGATTTCAGCCGCTTCTAGATCGGTTATGGGCTCAAAGCTATCACCATTGCGATGATCATGCTCTTCATCTTCAGCTTCGGATAAGCGCATATCGGCTAACTCTTGATCCGTCAGACCAGTGCCAATGGTCTCATCTGGCAACTTTCCCAGCTGGTCGGCCTCCGCTACCTCGGTTAAAAGATCGGGGGTAAAAACTTCCAGACCTTGCTGAGAGAGTTCCATGCCAACGTTGTCCCCAGGCACTTCTTCACCGTCCACTAGCTCTTTGTCGACCATGCTATTGGCCATCTCTTCGAGCATGGCAGGCGTTAACATGCCCTGACTCTTAAGGAAGTCCATTTGCAAGACCGCCACCATCTCCTCAGCAGTAACACCTTCAGGGAGTTGACTGGGGTCAATCATTTCAGGTGTGAGCTGCATGATGTCAAAAATTTCGGCAGGCTCGTTTTGCGGCTGAGCACGGAATACCTGTTGAATCGACTCGGCTTGAATACTGCGCAAAAGCTGGTTGAACATATTGAATGCTTCGCGTTTGTATTCCTGCAAAGGATCCTTTTGAGCGTAGGCTCTGAGCTGAATTCCTTCGCGCAACAAATCAATGTTGTGGAGGTAGTCAACCCATTTACTATCGATATTGTGCAGCAAGACTTGACGCTCAAACTCGCGCATTTCCTCGGCCCCAATATGCTCTTCTCTGACTTTGTAAGCCAGTTCCATCGCATCCCAGAGCTTTTCTTTCAGGTCGTCATAAGACAGCCCTTTGAGTTCAGTTTGTTTGATGTCGTGCATCATCGGTATGTCCATGGAGAGTGCATGCAGCACTTCCGGCAGACCATTTTCTTCAAAGAGATCAGGCGGTGAATCCGGGTCGAGGTGGGCTTCCAGAATCAAGTCCAGATGCTCCTTGAGCATATCAAGCACGTTATCGCGCAGGTCAGCTTTTTCGAGCAATCTTCTGCGCTCGCGGTAGATTACTTCACGCTGAGTACTGAGAACATCATCATACTGAAGCACGTGTTTACGCATATCAAAGTGATGCGCTTCGACTTTCTTTTGTGCGCCCTCGATAGAGTTTGAGACCATGCCTGATTCGATTGGCATGTCCTCATCGGCTTTGATCAGGTCCATCAGTTTGGAAATCGCCTGACCACCAAAGATACGCATCAATTGGTCTTCGAGAGAGAGGAAAAATCTAGTGGTACCAGGGTCACCCTGACGACCGGCACGACCGCGCAACTGGTTGTCGATACGACGAGCTTCGTGGCGCTCTGTACCGATGATATGCAGACCACCGAGTTTAGTCACTTCATCGTGCTCTTTGTCACGATCAGCTTTCATCTCTTTAGTCAGCTCTTTGACTTTCTCTTCGTATTGAGCCATGACCTCAGGATCTGAGTGGATAGCCTCATCAGGGAAGTCCTTTGCTAATTTTTCTTTGGCCAGATACTCGGCATTACCACCGAGCAAAATGTCTGTACCACGACCAGCCATGTTAGTAGCTACAGTGACTGCACCTTTGCGTCCAGCCTGAGCAACGATCATCGCTTCCTTTTCGTGATGCTTAGCATTGAGCACCGCATGTGGTATGCCCTTGCGAATAGCAGCAACCACTTTGGCAGTGCGCAGCATGCTGTAAGCACGGTCCAGCAGGTCTTCTTCTTTAGGCAGGTCTTTCTCGAGTTTTTTAACAACTTCATCGAGTTTAACTGCGTCAATTTGACCCGGACGCTCAAGAATTTTGCGCAAGGCAGCAGTTTGCTCACCATCGAGCTTGCGTCTGGTCAAGATTTCTTCAATCTTTTTAGTTTTCCAGAGCAAAAACTCATTCATCTTTTGCGGCTTACTGAGTAAGTCATCGATTAGTTCTGACTTTTCGATAGAGACCGTGCCGACCAGTACTGGACGACCGACTTCGTGCATATCGACGATTTCTTCGACCACCGAGATGTACTTCATCTGCTCAGTCTTATAGATGACATCGGGATGATCTTTGCGCTGTGAGTTTTTGTTGGTGGGAATAGTGACCACATCCAGGTTGTAAATCTTGCTAAATTCCTGGGCTTCGGTCATAGCCGTACCGGTCATACCCGCCAGTTTTGGATATAAGCGGAAAAGATTTTGATACGTTATAGAGGCATAAGTCATGGTCTCTTCTTGTATCGGCACGCGCTCTTTAGCTTCGATGGCCTGGTGCAAACCATCGCTCCAGCGGCGTCCTTGCATCATACGACCGGTAAACTCATCAACGATGGTGATTTCCGGTTTGCCTTCTTCGTTGGGATAAATTACATAGTCAGTATCGAGCTTGTAGATTTCTTTAGCTCTCAGTGCCTGCACTAAATGGTGGGCATAGTTATGGTGCATATCGAAGAGGTCTTCGGCACCAAGCATCTTCTCACCGTTGATGATGCCGCGCTCAGTAAGCATGACGTTACGTTGTTTTTCGTCGACAAAGTAATCGCAGTCCTCGTCATCCTTGTCTTTGCCACGCTCCAAAAGAGGGGCAATTTGCGCCATACGCTGGTATAGCTCCTGGAAGGAATCACGGGGATAGCCGGAAATAATCAAAGGTGTACGAGCTTCGTCAATAAGGATGTTATCGACTTCGTCCACGATACCAAAATAATATGGACGCTGGACCAGCTCATCTAACGACTTACGCATGTTGTCGCGCAAATAGTCAAAACCGTATTCATGGTTGGTACCATATGTGATATCAGTGCGATAAGCCGCCGCTTTTTCCCAATCGGGCTGATGACTGTAGACAAGCCCGGTAGACATACCGAGGAAGCCATAGAGCCGTCCCATCCACTCCGAGTCACGACGAGCGAGATAGTCGTTAACCGTGACTACGTGAGCGCCACGACCAGCCAGGGCATTGAGATAAGTAGGCAAAGTAGCAACAAGGGTCTTACCTTCACCGGTACGCATTTCAGCAATCTTGTTAAAGTGCAGGGCAGCGCCGCCCATAAGCTGCACATCAAAGTGACGCATGTTAAGTACACGGCTACCAGCTTCGCGACATACAGCAAAAGCTTCGGGCAGGATATCTTCCAGCACTTCTGCCAGTTTTTTATCCTTCATTGTGCGCACTTGTCCAGGCATCTTGGGCACATCATCAGCGATGAGCTTAACGTCAGGCACATCTTTGAGCGCATTTTCGATCATAATTTTGAAATGACCGGTTTTTGCCTGCAAATCCGCATCTGACAGTTTTGCCAGATCATCGGCAAATGTATTTGCTCTAACTACATAGGGCTGGAGGAGCTTAACTCTCTTCTCGTTGGTGTCGCCGAAAAGCTTCTTGACAAAGCCCCGGACTCCATCCTCCCAATCACTCATTTAAATATTCCCCTGACGATAAGCGCCCAAGGGCGTATCTTATCGCGCCCTTACTGTCAGCACCCTTATAACAAAGCCTATTTTAACATCTCTATGCATCCACTTGAAAAGCAGCGACAGCCCAAGGACGGCTTGGTATCATATTCAGAACGCCTGGGGAGCCCGTAGCGGGTTAAGTAAAAAGGTATTTCATGACAATAAAATCACTCTCAGGTCTTAGCCTGGAAGAAATTACAACTTTTATTACAGAACTGGGCTTACCTAAATTTAGAGCCAAACAAATACACAGTTGGATTTATGCCAAATGGGCAGGCTCCATTGATGAAATGACCGATCTCTCGCAGGAGCTGCGCAATAAGCTCAACGCTGTAGCTCAGGTGCCGCTGCTCAAAATCGCCCACCTGGAGGTCAGTCGCGATGGCACTCGCAAATATCTCTTTGAATTACCTGATGGCCAGCTTATCGAATCAGTCTTAATTGCCTTTGATGACCGCCCATCGCTTACCGCTTGCCTCTCATCGCAAGTGGGCTGTGCTGTCGGTTGTACCTTTTGCGCCACTGGGTATCTGGGCTTTAAGCGCAATTTGACCAGTCAAGAAATAGTCGATCAAATCCTCGCCATCCAGCGCGAATCCGGTCAAAGAGTCGGTAACATCGTCTATATGGGTCAGGGCGAGCCACTCTTAAATTGCAAAGAAGTAATCAAGTCGCTGCACCTGGTCATGGAATCAGTGGGCATTGGCGCTCGTCACATCACTGTATCGACCTCGGGCATTGTGCCAGGAATTGATGCACTGGCCCGCGAAAATCTACCAATCACTCTGGCTCTTTCGCTACACGCGCCAGACACCGAGACCCGTGAAGAGATTGTGCCAATTACAACAAAATATCCTATCCATCAAGTGATGGAAGCGATGCACAACTATGTCGACACCACAAGACGCAGAGTGACAATAGAGTATGTCCTATTAGAAGGTGTAAACGACAGCGAAGCACAAGCCAGACAACTGGCAGAGCTATGCCGCGATTTGCATTGCAATATCAATCTCATCCCCTTTAATCCCACAATGAATAAAGAGGGTGTCGTGCTCTATGGTCGCCCCGAAATTAAAACGCAGCAGCGCTTCCGCGACATCTCGGGCCGAAGCGGTAAAACAGTGACCATTAGACTGGAGCGCGGTACTGATATAGATGCCGCCTGTGGTCAACTAGCCAACAAATTTATTGCCGCTCAAGCTTGATTTATTCGAGCGTCTCAAGCGGAATAGTAAAGGCAAAACAACTACCTTTACCTTCGACGCTATCAACAGTGATGACACCATGCATTGCCTCTACAAGACGCTTGGAGAGCGCCAGTCCCAGCCCTGTACCACCGTGGCGCCGGGTGGTTGAGCCATCGCCCTGGACAAAAAGCTGGAATAATCGCTTTTGTGTCTCAGCCGCAATCCCAGGACCTGTATCCTTTACACTAAACTGAAAGTAACTCAAACCATCTTGTCGTTTTTGCAAAGCGACAGATACAACCACCGAACCACTATCTGTAAACTTGATTGCATTTTGCACGAGATTTTGCAGTATCTGTCTTATTTTGCCCTGATCGCCGCGCACAAGCTTTTCGGCTTCGGCGCTTACGATACGAGTGACTTCAAGATTTTTATTGGCAGCAGATACACTAAAGACTTCAATCACTTGCTCTACAGTACTAGCAATGACAAAGTCTTCTTTTACTATGTCAATTTTGCCGGCCTCCAACTTGGACAAGTCGAGCAAATCGTTTACCAGAGCCATAAGATTTTGAGCAGCAGTCTGAATGTGTTGTGCTGTTTCCTGCACTTCCCCCTCTGTCTCAAGGGTCAAAAGCTCACTTAGGCCAAGTACACCACTCATCGGCGTACGGATTTCGTGGCTGATATTAGCAACAAACTGTGACTTGAGTTCATTAGCCCGCACCGCTTCTAGCCTCGCTGCATCGAGCTGGGCAGTGCGTTCTTTCACTTTCTGCTCTAATTTTTCGGCGGCATTGCGAGAGTCTTCTATGTCTGTATTGATACCAATCCACTTAACAAGTTTGCCATCAGCATCAAACATCGGCCGCACTCTTGTAATAAACCAGCGATAGTTGCCGTCCTTGCTCTTTAGCGGAAACTGCATCTCAAAAGGAGTCTTTGTCTCAAGAGAGTGCGTCCAGTTCTTCACCACTTCTTCTAAATAATCGGGATGATGCACTTCTTCCCAATTCCAGCCGTGCATCTGCCCCCACGCACCTCCGACGTATTCGTACCAACCTTTGTTAAAGAAGTCGATACTGCCATCAGGCTCAGCAGTCCAACCCAGTTGCGGCATAAAATCAAATAGCGACTTAAATTGTGCTTCGCTTACTTTGAGGCGCTCCACTGCTTCGGACAACTCTCGAGTGCGTTCGTCCACCTGACGCTGCATCTCCAGCTCTGAGCTGGCTAGTTTTTTATTTGCTTCCGCGAGTTCTTGATTGGCTACTTCTAGATCTTTTGGACTGCGCAGCTTAAGTGCTTTAGGAATAATCGGCAAAAGCAAAAAGGCAGTGAGCAATGAAATTATCGCTGTCAGTAAATCTAGTCCGGCTTCTATCCAGTAAAGTGGCTGGAATAAAGTGAGAATCTTGGCCAGATGTGTCATGCCACAAGACAAAATAAAAGCCGCAAAAAGCTTGAACATATAGGGATATGGCAAATCTTTTTTTGTGCCGACAAAATATCTAAGCGCGATTGGAATAGCAAAATAAGCCAGAGCGATGCCAATATTTGCGGCAATCATCACTGTCAAAAGTGGACCATCCCACTTGAGACAGTAACCGTGAGGCATAAAGCCATTGGTCATAGCATTCCAAAAATCCATTTAGTTAAGACACCAGTGTTTGACCTGGCAAAGCCAGAGTACCCGCATCTAATGCTGTAAAGACAAACTTTTTGTCAGCGCCTATCGAGACATGGCCCCAGGGTGTACCATGCTCATGATCAAAGACCACAAGCATGTTTTCTTGCACGGCCCGCGCTAACCACTCCGACTTTATATCGCAACTAGCCAGAGGATAGTGGTCATAACCCATCACCCAGGGCGGCGACAGGTGTGCCTTAGTCGGCAAAATATCGGCAAAATAAACGCCTTTATTGTCTCCCGAATAAAAATAAACGACCTGATGATGCGAGGTGTGACCACCGGTTATACGTACATGTACACCAGGCACTATCTCGCTGTCGCCGTCGACAAACTGAATTTGACCATGATCCATAAGTGGCACAAAATCATCAGGGCGATAACTCGCTCTGGCTCTAGCATTGGCCTTAAAAGCAAAGTCCCATTCACCTTTTTGCACAACGTATTTAGCATTAGGGTAGGTGGGCACAAGCTTTTCGTCGACCAGCCTGACTGCACCACCAACATGGTCAAAATGCAGATGCGAAATAATCACATAATCAATTTGCTCAGCAGTAAGCGCCAAATCACTTAGCACCATATCCGGTGCATTAATTGTCTTCAAGTCATAGCGCTCACGCTCTTTGTCGGTCCAGCGGTCACCCATGCCGGTTTCAACCAGGATTTTATGACTACCTGTATCAATCAAAAGTAAATTGCAAGACATGAGCACTCGGTTTTCAGAGTCCACTTCACTGGTCTTGGCCCAGAGTGTCTTAGGTACAACGCCAAACATCGCCCCGCCATCAAGACGCAGGGTGCTTTCGCGGATTACGTGGATATTAAAGTGGCCAAACTGCATCACCATATCTTACTTACTAATGCCTCACTGTTGCGCTATATTAGTCATAACAAAAGCTTATAGAGCACTAATCATCGCAATACTTTCCGGCAAAACACCAATGGACACAGTAGCTCGCTAATCGATCCAGTGGCTCATTACAAAGGATTAAGTGATAAGGCATCGGACATTACCAGTCATAACGCTCTTACTGTTGTGCTACACCGGTCTGCCAGGCTTATGCCAGGACAGTCATGAGCTAAAACAAAGCATCCTGAGGACAGCGGCTCACTCTTGTGGCAAAAAAATGTGGTCCGGCTTTGGTCTTAGCAAAGGCACTCTAGGCTGTGCTGCCGCCCTATCCAATGTCCTCAACAAAGCTGGTCTAAAATGCAAAGGATCAGCTGTGGTAGTGGTCCTGCGCAAACAGATACTGACACACCCTGGTACAAAAGAAATACTGATCAAAAACAGCAGTGCCTACGGTGTTGATAAAAACATACTGGCACGTAAATCTGAGCCTGGCGACTTGATCTTTGGCTATATGCTACCGGTAAGCCAGCCCAATCTCGGTGGCAACGCACACTGCGGTGTGGTCTCAGACAAAGGTACAGTCATGGGTAACGACTGGAATGATGGCATCTGGAAGCAAGTAGATGTAGACCAGTATTTTAGCTTTTACAGATACGTCTATCTGATTAAGCCGCAATAGTCAAAAATCCACACTCACCACTGGTGGTGTCGACTATTGCTTACTCAGTACAAAAGTACCGCCGCCAACGCCTGCCAGAGTCTTTTTAGCGGCTCCTGTGCCGCGTATCGCATAAGAACTTTTGACACCACAGCTATCGACAATTACGCTGTATTCCACCTGACCTTCGCGGTCAAGTGTCTCAGGAGATGCCAGTCTGGCTACGCCAACATTAGTGACAACACCTTTTATTATTGGCTCAGCATGATTGGTATATGGATTGACTGGCTCAAAGCCGGCTTTGCCTGCCATAGGATTGCCGCCAGGCAAGTAGGAGAGAAAAGCTGCGTCACTTGGTCCATCTGGATAAGCGCCGCCATGGTCTGTGGCAAAAGACTCTGCCGCGATTTGAGCAGTACGCATATTGGCTCTTACTGCCGCTTCACGTGCTTTATCCTGACCACTGATCAAATTAGGTAAAGCAATTGCACCAAGCACAAAAATAATAAACAAAAGCAATACCGTCTCAATTGCGGTAAGCCCCTGACTGGTGCGGCTATGCTTAATTTGGATTGAAGTTTTGACTGCCATAATTTGACCCTTATGCCTGGCATATTATCGCTTTTATTAGCCCAAAAGTCATATCACCCAAGTTGGATCAATTAAGCTCATAATCAAGATCATTGAGAGCATGACGGGCTTTGTCGCGAATATCCTTATTGCCAGCATTTTTGAAAACAACAAGCCACAATTTAATCAGCTGTTCTCTCGCCCGCTGACGCACCTTGGGAGGTTCGTTAGAGCGGTAAATATAGTCCCAGGTGCGGATTTCTTTTATTACCGACGGTATCTTTAGGGCCAAAATTTTGGCTTGACCGCCGATCCAGTGCGGGGCTTCAGGAAAACGTGCAGCCATCAAATAGTACTTGGCCGCCTCACTCTCATTGTGAGCAAAAAGATACTGATTGAGACCGGCAATATAAGGGATGTACCAGTTGTTTGGATTGGCAGCGATGCCACGCTTGAGTATTTTGTCGGCCAGATCCGGCCTGCCCTGATCCGCTCCCACACTAAAGGCTGTAAACCAATAAGCCTGCGCAAAATGCGGATCAAGAGAAGTAATTAAATCGAGATACTCAGAGCAAAGGGCGTATTTATCGAGAGCGCGGCCTTGTCCATCGCCTTCGTAGTTGATAAAGGAGAGCCAATAAAAGTCAGAGAGAAGCTGATCGTACCCAAGTGACCAGGCATGAGAATTGGCCGCTGTCGGTATGCGGAAGTCATTAAACTGCTCTAGATGCTCAAACGCCCGACCAGAAATGGCCGAGCGTGAGAAGTAAACAATGGAACCCGCAATAAGCACCACTGCTAATTTTGGCAAGAGGTTTTGCGATTTGCTGAGCAATATTACTGATTAGAGAGGATCAAAGTACCACCATTAGCACCAGATAGTGCTTGTTTGGACTTACCAGCACCGCGTACTGCATAGCTGCTCTTAGCGCCGTTGGCGTCTGTCACCAGACTGTACTCGATACTGCCAGCATTGCCAGCGATGGTGCCAGGTGCAGCTGTACGTGTAGCCTGCACGTCACTCACGCCTCCGGCCACGATGGCTTCAGGTGCGTTAGTGAATGGGTTAACGGGGTTTTTGCCGGCAGTGTTGTTACCACCAGAGCTGCCGCCTGGCAGATACGACAAATATCCGGCATCAGTGGCGCTGGGCGGATAACTACCAGCATTATCAGTGGCATAAGACTCAGCGGCAATCTGAGCAGTACGCATATTGGCTTTAACTGACGCTTCCCGGGCTTTATCCTGGGCGCCAATAAAGTTTGGTAGCGCAATTGCTGCCAGGATACCAATGATGATCACCACAACGAGAAGCTCAATTAGGGTGAAGCCTTGATTTGAACGCCCCCTGGTTGGTTTTCTCAAACGATTTCGGCTTTGCGATGACATAAATTCAATCCCTCAAATGTGCGCCATTTCATCTTAACCTGGATGCCCCCTAAAAACGACATGATTAACACCAGGTTTGATTAGGTATTTTCTTCCCATTATGTTTACAAAAATAACAAATAGACAAAGCAAAAGCCGCCCGGAATGACCCTTGGCGGCTTAACAATGCTTTACATGCCAACTCTGTCTAAATTAGACAGTGGCTAGCTCTTTTTCGACGACCTTTGTCTCATGTTTATGACGGTCATGGACCACTTTACGTGGGCGTCTCAGGTGATCCATAAACTTGCGGTGAGCAAGTGTATCGATATGAGATTGAGATGTTTTGTCCGGTACTGAGAGGACAAACTCTGTGCCATCCTCAATTTTGGGCTGTTGGTTGTGTTTGCCTACCAAGTAGAGGTAGCCACCGCGAGTCGAATATACATAATGAATCATGCCGCCTGCCTTTCTAATGCTCTTAGATGCCTTAAGTTATGCCGCGAAGAAAACTGGATCGAGAAAACTTTTCTGAGACCTTTATCACTTACCACACGCTCGAAGTGTAATGGCATTTGCCTCAAATGTACACCAGGAAATACTAAGGGCGGACCTATGTTTCAAAGTGAAAAATAAGATTGTCTGAACAATTCGCGTCTTAGTGCGTTACCGGATTCGTAGTTTCACCACCGACATCGGCATGATTAGCCGATTGCGGAGTTTCGTCCAGAGATGACGCGCCTTCTTGGAGTGCACTTAATTTATTTGCCAGGTCGTCACCGATGATGATTGTCACAGAGCTTTCGATATCTCCAGCAGATACATTCACCACTTCTCCTATATTACCCAGGTCACTCTTTACTAAACTGGCATCTTCTGGATTTGCCTTCTGGGCGATGATTCGCGTTCTTTTGACGGGGTCTGATAACTCTAAGAGTGCTTTTTGCACGACCACATTGCGGTAACCTTTTTTGCCGAGCAAACCGGCTAATTTGAAGCCCATGCCTTGGATTGAGCTGGCATTGCTGATTGCCACCCTGATATCATCCCTGGTGGTCTCAACAAAGCTGGCGCCATTGAGACGTGCCACCATGCGACGCACTTCTTTGTCGGTAACATCCCAATCTCCAGATGCCGAAAAATTACCTGGCATCATCGATAGTACCTGATTTGACTTAGGCACAGAACGCACAAAGTTAGCCATAGTCATGATTTGCTCAGCATTTAAATCAGTATAGATGTACTTTTGAGCGATCTCTATAAGCTTGGGAATATGAGGCCAGGACTCAGGTCGCAGCGCCTTGTCAAGTACCGCTCTGATAAATATCTGTTGTCTTGTTACTCGTCCAATGTCACCCAGAGCATCATGGCGGAAGCGCACAAAGCCCATGGCTTGATTGCCAGTGAGGGTATGTACGCCAGGCTCCAGATCAATTTTGAGTTTGGCAGTCCAGTCCATGTACTGCATCTTCTTGGGAACCTCAACAGTGATGCCACCAAGCTCATTGACGAGGTCAACGAGACCATGGACGTTAATCACGACATAGTGATCAATAGGTATATTGAGAAACTGGCTTACAGTCTGCACCGCCAGAGGTGGTCCACCAATGGCATTGGCAGCATTGATTTTTTGCACGCCCTGCCCGGGGATACGCACTGACGTATCACGAGGTATAGATATCACTCTAAAACTATTTGCAATAGGATCAAGCCGGCTCACCATAATGGTGTCAGAGCGACCGGTAAAAGCGTCTTTATCAGCTTTAAGATGGCGTCCTGAATCCGAATAGACCACGTCAACACCGAGCAGCAGTACGGTGGAAGGCTCACGTAGCGAAGCTAGACGGAGCTGTGGTGGAATCAGTTGCGGCCTGGTGGCGAGGGTAGCAAAGTACGCCCCTCCCACGCCCAGCAAGGCGCAAGCGATAAAAATTAAAAGCCAATGGGATAGTTTCAAGCTATCTACGGGTCCCCAAACTCTGGGCTATTATACGTTGTGACGGTAGATGTTTATGAAAGCAGATAAGGATAGATGCAGTCTAATAAGCTTCCTGAGAAAATTTTGGCAATTAACTTTGGCGGAATCGGCGATGAGATCTTGTTTTTGCCGACTCTAAAAGAAGTTAAGCAGCTTTTGCCCAAGAGTCACGTCGCTTTACTTTTGGAGCCGCGCTCGCGCTCTGTTGCTGAAGTGACCGATTTAGTGGATGAAGTTGTCTGCTTTGACATAAAAAAACGCCCACTTTTGCCTGGTGACTATCTAAAACTTTTGCAGTTGACCAGGGCTGGCAAATACGATCTAGTTATCTCCTCGGGTTCATCTCCCATGGTGGCAATGCTTTTGTTTGGTTCGGGCATACCGGTAAGAATCGGCTACGATGCTGGCTCGCCCGTCAAAGCACTGCTAACTCATCCAGTCAAACTGGACAAAGAA
Organism: Candidatus Obscuribacter sp.; assembly: GCA_016718315.1. Lineage (GTDB taxonomy): Bacteria > Cyanobacteriota > Vampirovibrionia > Obscuribacterales > Obscuribacteraceae > Obscuribacter. Next base: position 523,497 of record JADKDV010000002.1, read on the forward strand.
CAATACGCCGGCAATATGTATCACGACCTCTGTCAGGGCTTGAGGCACTATCTAGACTCTCTCAAAATTGGCGCTTTGCTGAGACAACCTGACAATAAAGGACTCTTGCAAATACCGCAGGCAACAGTAAAGCCAGACTCGCGTAAGCGCATGACTGAGGTACTGGCTGAGGAAGAACACAAATTGCAAGAGCGGCTCAGTGCTCGCGGTAATACCACAAGCGGTGGCGCTGTAAAAAAAGTACTCTTGCATCCTGGCACCAGTAGACTGGCAGTACAAAAGGGCATAATCAAGCACTGGCCCGGTGAGAGCTGGCTTGAGCTAATACGCAAATTGCTCAGTAGCGAGACCGGTCAACCAGTCCAAATCATCCTGGCCGGTGGACCAGACGACGAAGAAGTAATGAAAGATTTGATGCAAGCACTCGGTGATGAAGCCCAGCGCATTATCAATTTTTATGGCAAAACAAAGAGCCTGGCTGACCTGGCGGCATTAATAGAACTATCTGATTTGATGGTTTGCGTGGACTCTGCGCCAATGCATATTGCTGTTGGGCTAAACAAAAAAGTGGTGGCACTATTTGGGCCAACAGATCCGGCCAAACTAATTCCCAATCAAAAACACTTTTGTGCTCTGGCTGACAATGCCGAGCCTAGGGCTTTGTTAGACGGGCTTGGCGTTCGGCTTCTTCCCGATACTGTCTACCGGTCTTCGCTGGATCTACTGAGGGCAGACTGAGTCCAATCAAGCTCTCATCAAAGTGTTCTTTGATTACTTTGTCCATCTCGGTGCCACCATCCTCGGTGAGCGCCAGGAGAGCATTAACAACATTAGGGTCAAACTGTGTGCCAGCAAGCTTTTTAAGCTCTTCGATAGCGCGCACATGACCAATGGCGTTGCGATAAGGACGATCTGTTGTCATGGCATCATAGGCATCAGAGACCAGGATGATACGAGCACCAATGGGGATGGTTTCACCACTCAGTCCATCTGGATAGCCGTTGCCGTCGTAGTACTCATGATGGTGTTTGACATACTCACGAGCCCGCTTGAGCCCCTTGAGGTCGCCTATAATCTCGGCCGACTTAACTGGATGGCGCGACATGATTGATTTTTCTTCTTCGGTCAACTTGTCTGGCTTCCACAAAATAGACTCAGGCACGCCAATTTTGCCGATGTCATGGAGGATGCCGCCCAGCTCCAGGTCTCGCAAGTGCTCATCGGTCAAACCCAGTTGACGGCCAATCAAAACAGCAATACGACTGACTCGCAGACTGTGACCAGCGGTGTAATCACACTTGGCATCAAGGGCATCAGCCAGAGCGCGGATAGTACCGACCGATAGCATCTCTAGCTCGCTTAGGGCGCCAGACAGCTCTACCACCAGTTTGTCATTGCTTTCTTTTAGTTCAAAAGCTTCAAGAGCGCGCTTGACCGTGAGTTTAAGCTCATCGGCATCCCAGGGCTTGGGAATGTACTTATAAACATGACCGGCGTTAATGGCGTCAATCAGGGCTTGAACATCGGTATAGCCAGTGAGCAAAATCTTGATGGCATCAGGACGGATTTTAAGAGATTCTTCCAGGAGCTGCACACCGGTCATAGCAGGCATGCGCTGGTCGGTGATGATCAAGCTGATATTTTCTTTTTGCAGTATCGCCACTGCCTCTTCGCCGCCAGTGGCCTCAAGGATGTCGTGATCGGGCGAGAGCACTCTGCGCAAAAGCCTCAGGTTAGGCACTTCGTCATCGACAACAAGTATTTTGTGACGTCGCATTTAATGTGTTACCTCGGTGTCATCACTTTGCCTTTTGGCAGTCAAAGGCACACGTATAAAAAAGGTTGTGCCCTTGCCCATCTCACTGGTAAACCAGATCTGCCCGCCATGCCGCTCGATTATGCTATGGCAGATAGACAAACCAAGCCCGGTCCCCTGACCAACTGGCTTCGTCGTGAAGAATGGATCAAAGATTTTACTCTGAACCTCCGGCTTAATACCACCCCCGCAATCGCTTATTTCCACAAGTACAGTGGACCCCTCTGCCTTGCCCTGCACCTTAAGCAAGGGGTTTGGCACATTTTGCATAGCCTGGGCGGCGTTTGAGAGCAGATTCATCCAGACTTGATTGAGCTGACCGGGATAGCAAAGTACTTGAGGCACGCCTTCAAAGTTAATCTCAACTGGGATTTTGTCCCGTCCGTAATATTGCGAGAGGATTTTGAGCGTGGACTCGATACCTTCGGCAATAGAGGCTTCTTTCAGTTCAGCTTCATCAAGACGCGAAAAACTCTTGAGGTCGCGAATGATATGGCGGATGCGGTTTGAGCCTTCATTGAGGTCAGCGATGATGTTATCAAGGTCACTGACCAAAAAGTCGTATTTAAGCTGCTCTTTTAAATCTTCAAAGGGCTGCTTCTCTTGGGTGGGGATGGCGTCAGCGGCCTCAATCAAGCGTTTGAGTTCGTCGACATATTGTTTGAGATAGGGCAAATTGCCATGGACAAAGTTAATTGGATTATTGAGTTCATGGGCAATTCCAGCCACCAGCCGTCCTAGAGAGGCCATTTTTTCCTGGTGAATGAGCTGTGACTGCATCGTTTTTAGCTCTAGATTTTTGGCATCCAGATTGAGATTTTTGCCCACCAGGTCATGGTTTTTGGCAGACAACTCGCTGACTAGATTGGCATGCTCGATAGCTACCGCCACTTGACCCGCTACCACTTTGGTCAAGACTAGCTCAGTATCAGTAAAGTCTCTATCGACCCCTTGATCAGCCAGGATGACAGCACCTTTGCTCTCCTCACCGTACATCATGGGCTGAATTACCAGAGTTTCAAAACCAAGTTCTTTGAGCTCGGAAGCTATATCTGCAAAAAATGGATCTGTGGCGGGAGATTTAAAAGTAAATGTTTTGATTTTATTGCCACTTTGCGGATCACGCTCATAGCTAGCCCGGCGCGCCAGGATAAAGGCCTGGACTTTGTGGGAGAGGCGCTTTTGAGCAGTGCTTTGAGCCGTACCCGGGATAGTGGCCTCGACATAAAGTGGTGGCTTTGTCTTACCTGTCAGTGCACTACTGGTGGTGAATACTGGAGGCGGACAGAGAATGGCCACTAGATCTGTGGGCACAGCCTGAGAGAGCTGCTCAACAGCAGCGGCGACCACAGTATCTAGCTCCAGAGTGCTGCGCACACCTTTGTTGATAGCATTGATCATGCGCTCCCGTTGCGCCCGTTCTTCGGACTGCGCCATTAGTTTTTCGTTGGCATCGAGTTGCTCTAGCAGTCTCTCATTGCTGCGCCTGGCCACGCGTCCCAGATAATCACAAAACCTGGCCCACAAAAAACTAACACTAGCAAAAAAGAAAGCTCTAGCAAAAATACGCCGCCAGAGTTTGAGCGCAAAGGCACTGGCAAGACCAGGCGCGCTGTCATTTTTGACCAGATAGGGTAAGAGCGGAGCCGACTCCCACATCAAAAGCCCGATATAAAACATCGTCACCAGCGCTGCGACAAAATAAATTCCGCGCTGCCCAAAGGTATAGCTGGAGAGGATAATCGGCAAAAGATAAAGCACATACAGGTCGGATTCAAGACCGTGAGTGCAGTGCACCAGGCCTGTAATACAGAGGATATCAAAAAGCAAAAGTACGCCGTTAAAGACTTGTAGCCTTCTAGCTGATGATTTGAGCCGTTTGACTATAAAGGCAATGCCCACAAAGCTGTAGATACTGACACCAAATATGATGCCGGCAGCATGGGCAAAGTCAAATTCTTCACCAGCAAAGCTATAAATACCAAAACAAAGACAGAGACTGACCAGAGCAAAGGCTATCCTAAAGCGCAGCAGTTGCTCGCTTTTGAGAAAAAGCTCGGATGTGAGCTCGCGGCTCTTGCCTTTGACCTGTTGAGTGGAAGCTCGGGCAATGCTTTGAGTCACTTTGATTTACACGTACTCAGAGGCCCGGCGGTAGACTTCCGCCGCTTCGGCAAAACGCCCCAGCGACTTAAGTGCATTGCCCCAGGCTTCGTAAACGTCGGCATCATAGGGATCTAGCTCGACAGATTTCTCGTATTTTTCGAGGGCCAGCTCTACCAATCCAAGCAAAGCCAGGGTCTTACCCCAGTAGTAAAAGAGCGAATGATCGCCGTCAGTCGTTTCGGCAGCAACTCTAAAGGCTTCGTCTGCTTCCACAAAACGCCCTTGCGACAAATAAATTTGACCAGCTACCACGCGCGCGCTAGCCAGAGTGGGACTCTCAGCAATGACTGACTCAACGGCATCAAGAGCATCATCAAGACGATTTTGCTCACGGTAAGCACGAGCAAGAGAGACTCTTACATCACTATCACGAGGAGATACCGCCAAAATTTTTAAACTCTGCGCTTCAACAAGCTCATATTGAGCCGCTTTGAGCAATTTATCCAGAGCTTCTTTTTGCGGTGAGAGACATTCTGGATCGTACAGTACAGCTTCTTTTAGGTGCAATTGCGCACTGGCCGAATCCCCCATCTGGTCGTAAGCACGAGAGAGATGGAGGTGCGCTAAAGCATAATCCTGCCTCAGTCCAATCGCTTGTTTAAATTTGTCGACTGCCTCTGGATAGCTACCAGAGAGCATCAAAGCACAGCCCAGACCATCTATGGCTTGATAGTTAGCCGGTGCATCTTTGAGTACTTGGGCAAAATAAGAAGCAGCCTGGTCGTAGCTGCCTACACCAAGATAGGCATGGCCAAGCCAAAACTCGTACTGCCCTGGATTTTGCGGAGCGCGCTCCAACATCTTATCGATAGCCAGCTCGCATTGATTGAGCAAGATCAAGGTGACAGCCAGATAAACTCTCAAATCGCGCGACTCTGGCTCTATCAAAAGTGTGCGATCAAAAGCATCAGCAGCCCGTTCGTACTCACCGAGTTCGACACAGACCAGACCAAGATTCATTGTCGGCTCAACACTAGTGGGGTCCATATCGGACGCTTCCATTAGTTTTTCGGAGGCATCTTCTAGCCGGCCGACACGGTAAAGAGCGACACCCCAGTCGTTATAAATAAGGGCCCGCTCGCGTGCATTGAGACCGCGGTGGCCAAGATTGACTGCTTCCTGAAAGAGTTTGACTGCATCGTCTATTTGACCTTGCGATGCCATGGCAGTAGCAGCGTGACGCAAAACTGTGACATTGCGCCCATCCAGTTGCCAAGCCCGCAAAAAGCATTTACCGGCATCCACTTCGTTACCCAGCTGAGCCAGAGCAATACCAAGAGAGACCAGAGGCTCGGGCAGCTCAGGCTCAAGATTGACTGCTGTCTGGAAGTACTGGGCTGCTTCCATGTATTGACCCAGGTCATACATCGAGAGCCCACCCTGTATGTAAGCAGCAGTGAGATTATTATCTATCTTTAGAGCCTGATTAAACTGAGCCAGTGCCCCTTTGACACTGCCCATACCAGAGAGGGCAATGCCCCAGTGCAGGTGCCCAACGGCATAGTTTGCCCGCATTTCGCAGGTTTCTCTAAATTCAGGCATGGCTTCAGCTGGTCTTTCGTCTTTGAGCAAGACCAGTCCGAGCTGATAATGAGCCTCTGGATTATTACTATCAATTGATAGAGAAGTTTTGAGATGGCGCTCAGCTTCAGCTACTTTGCCACTATTAAAAGCCAGGATACCAAGCTGCAGTTGCACACCGGGATCGTTGATGCTGACACTTGAATTCTGCTGGGTGAACTGCAAAAGCCCGGAATAAGCCTCATCCCACTTACCCTGCGAGACGAGATCGGTTACCACTTGTGCATACTGACTCTGCAATTTACGCCCTAACTAATAATCAAAATCAATTTTAACGCCCCGCGCACGCAAGCGGTAGTTAAAAGGCTCATCTAATGAAAAAGACCACAGGGTAAACCACTGCGAAAGGATTCAAATGCGGCCAGCACCGCCACGCATAAAACAAACTGTACAGCCCAAAAGGCTGCCACAACCTGCCACTCAGCCCAGCCCTTCTCGCTCAGTACGGCCTCAAAGTGATGATGCAAAGGCGCCATCCGGAAGACTCTCTTGCCTTCGCCAGGTACTTTTTTGGTAAGTTTGTGCTTGATAATAGCCAGCTTAGACATGGGCTTTTCGGGTGTAAATGGCTTGGTAAGCTTAAAAGTAACCACCTGAATCATGACAGAGACTGCCTCGACTATATAAATCAAAGACAGAGGCACAAACCAGAGAGTAAGCCCACCGCCCAGTACCAGACAAGCCATCAAACCGCCGATAAAGAGACTGCCTGTATCGCCCATAAATATTTGAGCGGGGTTGCGGTTATATAGCAAAAAGCCCAGCAGGGCTCCAGCTGCGGTAGCAGATATAGTGGCATAACCAGTCTGACCGGTCTCATACAATAGTACCGATAAAGTGGCAAAAACCTGACAGGCTGTACCTGCTGCCAAGCCATCCATGCCATCATGTAAATTAACAGCATTGGTGGTGGCGGCAGTCAAAAATGCCCCGAGTAAAACAATAACCACCGCCGGTAGTGCAAGACAAAAGAAGGCCGGTGCTGCTTCGTATGCCCCAATATGGACAGCTCCACCCATAAAAGCGGGCAATACCAGAGCGCCTTTACCAATAGAGACCAGATAAATACCGAGCAAAGCACCAAAGCAAGTCTCAATGCCCAGACGAATAAAACCAGAAATGCCTTTATTGGCCTTTTGTATGACTTTAGCGGAGTCGTCAACAAGTCCCACAAAGCCGCAAAGAGCACCAACTATTATCATCACTACACAGGCCACGTCATAGCGCGGCGCCGTCAGTGCCGCCACAGCAGTGCTTAAAACCGTGGTGATGATAAAGACCAGACCGCCCATAGTGGGAGTTTTAGCTTTATGGGAATGGCTTTTGGGGCCTTCCTCACGCAAAAACTGATTGATTTGCAGCTTTTTTAGAGCGGCAATATAAAAAGGCATGATGCAAGCAGTGAGCAAAAGCGCCCCGATTGCTGGCGCCAAAATAGTCAAGCTAGCGCGGGCGGCAGGCTCGGATAAAAATGAGGCAACTTGAGAGAGACTGTTTTGTTCTGGCAAATTTAGTCGAGGTAGAAGCTAGTTACGATCTTGCGATGTTCCTTAGCATAATGCACAGACTCAAGAAGTGTATGACTTGTGTGATAGAGAAAACAAATAATTTGCTGGCATCTATCAATGATCTCATGGTTGCATATACGACTGGCATCTGCCAGGGTCATAGTGCGACGCTCTGGATACTCGACAATGTTTTTGATGCCGATTAAAAGATCTTGCACTTCGCCAGGTTGCTGACTGATTGTTTGAGGCAAAACTATGTTGAGTCTATCTGGGTTTGCTCTTTGAGCACCGCGGATAACCGCCATATTGGTACCGTTTGCACCACCGCTGGTGACGACCTGGTTGCCAGAGAGGACTAGCGCATAGGAGAGCATCTCGACTAGCTGCTGATGAGTCAAAGGCAAGTTACGTGTGCCGATGATTGCCACCTTACGAGGGCCGGACTGCTGAATAAGCAGCAGCTCCTGAGCTAACTCATCGACTGTGGGTATCGTGGAAGCAATTGGTTCTAATGGCGACATATTTTCTTTTCGATTCCTTATATGCAAACCCAACGATTCTCAGGCAATATATTTTATTTACTTGAGACGGCACTCGGGCATCTAAGATTACAAGTCTTCTGGACCCTTTGGCAAAAGCAACCCCCTTGCTGTTTACAAGTTTTAATTATCTATATTGGACCTTTATTGAGGACAATATAGGAGATGGTAGCCTCAGCCCCGTTTTAAGGGGATTTGCAAAGAGAGTCCATCGCATAGCAAACGGATATCCACCCCTCGGGGGTGGCTTTGCTTGACATCAATCAACCCCAAAACCGGTTACTCTGGAGACATCAAGTGGCGATAACATCCAACCAACTGTCCTTAAACCTTGAAGAGGGTAAGCAAGTGGAGCACCAAATTCCACCGACAGATAGTCATGAAGACCCTCTGGTCAAAAGTCTTCTAGAGAGGCTCAATCCCGGCCAGGCCGAGTGCGTCAAGCAAGTCTGGGGACCATCTTTGATCATTGCCGGAGCCGGCAGCGGTAAGACCACGGTCTTGACAAGGCGCATTGCCTGGATCATCTCCAAATTGCAGCAAGAGCCCGAAAGCGTGCTGGCAGTTACCTTTACAAATAAAGCCGCGGCCGAAATGCGCCACAGAGTGGAGAGCATTGTCGGACCAGCCATGGCTAAACGTATTGTCATTGGCACATTTCACAGCATCTGTGCCCGCCTGCTCAGACTGGAGATATCCAACTACAAGACCAAAGATGGTCTGGTCTGGGACAAAAATTTTGTTATTTATGATGAGAGCGATACTCAGAGTCTGGTCAAAGCACAAATCCAAAAACTCAACCTCGACGATAAAGTTTTTGTCCCCAAAGAAATCCGCCATACAATCTCTGCCTTAAAAAATGATGGCTACACCCATGATGTCTACGCATCTGAAGCCAAAAACTACAGAGAAGGACGACTGGCTGAGATTTTTACCTCCTATCAAACTGAGCTATCGCGCAACAACGCCCTCGATTTTGATGATTTGATTTTGATCTTTACTGATCTGTTGCAGCAAAATCCGCAAGTGCGTGAGCGCACTCAAAGAAGGTTCAGACACGTACTGGTGGATGAGTTTCAGGATATAAACAAATCGCAGTATGACTTAATTTCGCTCATTGCCAACTGCGAAAGCAAAGAACACTATATCCGCAGAGACTGTCCCACACTGACTACAGATGAGTGCTGGCGTGAGCGCAGCTTGCTTGTTGTTGGTGATGTGGACCAGTCAATTTACTCCTGGCGTCAAGCGGACTTCCGCATCATTCTTGGTTTTCAAAAAGAATACGCCGACTGCAAACTAATTAAACTGGAAGAAAACTACCGCTCTACCGAAACAATTCTCTCGGTGGCAAATAGCATCATTGCCAATAACACAGAGCGTATCGACAAAGTCTTGCGCTGCAACCGTGGCAAAGGCGGCAAGGTCAATTGCTACGAAGCCCAAGACGAAATCGATGAAGCCTTTTATATCGCCGAAGAATTGAAGAGAGCCAAAGCAAGAGGGCGTGCACTCTCTGATTGTGTCATCCTTTACCGCACCAACTCTCAATCACGAGCCATAGAAGAAGTCCTGGTCAGAAGTCACATCCCCTACTTGGTAGTGGGCGGCACAAGATTTTATGACCGCCAGGAAATCAAAGACATGATTGCCTACCTCAAGCTTGTCTACAATCAAAAAGATGGTCAAGCTTTTAACCGTGTAGTCAACGTACCAAAACGCGGACTGGGCAAGACAACTCTCGACAGAGTGGCAGCTTACGCTGAGCTTAAAAACATCAGCAATATCGAGGCTTGCCTGGAGTCTGAGCGCATCTCGGATCTTTCAGCTAAGACTGTGATGACACTCAAACAATTTGCTCAGCAAGTCTCTAAGTGGCACAACGAGTCTGACAAAATCTCGGTATCGGCGCTGTTGGAGCTAATTTTAAGAGACACCAGTTATCTAGAAAAGTTAGAAGAAGAAGCGCAACAAGCCAAAGACGAACTGGCTCTCGGTCGTATCGACAACATCAAAGAGTTAATTGCTGTTGCTGTTGAATTTGAAGACATGGCTGATGAGCCCACTCTCGACTCGTTTTTGACACGCATCTCTCTAGTTAGCGATCTCGATAAAGTCAAAGAATCAGACGACACAGTAAAACTGATGACGATTCACTCCTCAAAGGGTCTCGAGTTTCCAGTGGCCTTTTTGATGGGTCTGGAAGAAGGACTCTTTCCGCATGTACGCTCACTGGATAACCCCAGTCAGCTGGAAGAAGAAAGAAGATTGATGTATGTGGCAGTCACCAGAGCTGGTGACCAGTTGCATATCACCCTGGCGCGCAAACGCACCATGCGTGGTTTTGGTAACAGCGGCTTCAGCTCTACTTTTACAATCCCCAGCCGCTTCCTCAAAGAAATCCAACCAGGTCTTATCAGCGGCTACTATCCCTCTGGCGAAGAAGGCGGCTATGCCAAACATCTCGACAGACAGGCCGGCGCCTGGGACAAACCCAAAGAAAACTTTGGTGGCTTTGAAAGAGAACCTCAGCTCGATGAACGTGACCGTTATGACGGCCGCAACAAAGACACATCTGGCGGTTATGGCTTTGAAAGCAAATATGGCGGCGGCGGTGGTGGCGGTCGTCAAGGACAATATGGCAACCAAAAACCTGCCGGTCAAAGCTACGGTCAAGCCAGACCAAACAACAGTAGCCAGGGCGGGGCTAGACCATCGGGTCAGGGCTATAGCCCCAATCGCTATGGCTCCCAGGGTACTGGCGGCAGTGCTAGCAGTGGCGCCGGACGCCCCGGCAGCGCTCCATCTAGACCAGCCCCTTCATCGGCCCCAGCATCTAGACCAGTGGCTCGCCGGGTAGAAGTGCCCAAAGAAGAACCAGTCAACTTTGAAAAACTGGCGGTGGGCGACCGCGTCCAGCATGTCAAGTTTGGCGCAGGGGTGGTAGATGAAGTCTCCGGTATCGGCGACAAAGAGCTCTATCGCATCGATTTTGACGATTGGGGCAAAAAACTACTCGATCCTAAATTTGCAAAACTTATAAAGCTTGCCTGATGGCAACCTCTATAAGGCAATATATGGCGGGCTGAGTTGGACGAGTAATCGTCCGTAGTTAAACCAGGCCTAATCAACGCTAGGGATGGGGGAATTTGCGGTGTCTCAAGAAAGAACCTTTGTTGCTATCAAGCCAGACGGTGTCGAACGTGGGCTTATCGGAGAAATAATCGGTCGCTTTGAAAAACGCGGACTGAAACTGGTAGGACTCAAATTGATGAGAGTCTCAGTAGATCTAGCTGGACGTCATTATGGTGAGCACAAAGGCAAACCATTTTTTGATGGTCTGGTCAAATTCATCACCTCCGGTCCAATTGTGGCCATGGTCTGGGAAGGCAAAAATGCCATCACCCTGGCTCGCAATGTAATCGGCGCTACAAATCCAGCTCAAGCTGCTCAAGGCACCATCCGGGGTGACCTGGCTGTGGAGATTGGTCGTAACGCTGTACACGGATCCGACGGTCCAGAGAGCGCAGCTAGAGAGATTGGTCTCTTCTTCAACGAAGACGAGCTGGTCAATGGCTGGAGTCGCGCAGTGGACGTTTGGGTCAACGAATAATCGGCTGACCAAGCAATTGCATACAAGCTTGAAAGACCTTCTCTATCGGGAGGTCTTTTAAGCATGCAATAGTGCCCAGTCGACAGGTCTTGGCAAAACAAGGCTGGCAATCGAGGTCAAGGTGAACCGAAGCGCCCCCAGGTCCGTAAGGACCATTGCGCAACCAGGGCGAGGCACCATGTACGGACAGTACTCTTGTCTTTTGGGTGGCACTGGCCAGGTGCAAGGGTCCGGTATCAGCGCCAACCACCAGATGGCAATGCCCAAAGAGTGCGATAAGCTCGATAAAGCTCGTGGATGCGGTCAAATCGAGGATGCTGGCAGGGTCATTTTGAGGTAGAGCCGCATCTGATACCAGAGCATTTTGTATTCCTTTATATATATGATCGTTTAAAGTCTTGTCGGCGGGTCCACCAAGGATAATTAGTCGTGCCTTTTGTTCTTTGATAAGCCGCACACCGAGCCCAATCCAGCTAGATGCATCCCAGATTTTGGTTGCCCATGTGGTGCCTGGTATCAAAGCGATTAGTGGTGCCTCATCTTTGTCACCACTCTCTTTTATTGCTAGTGGAGGCGGTGGCAGATGCGGTGCGGTGCTACTACCAGGCAAGGCCAGGGTTTGCTCAACTCTTTGACGCTCCTCCAAGCCAGGCTCGGGTAAAGGGAAGCAGACAACTGTATGGTGTTCGATACCGGCAGCGGTTACACCTGCAACTTTGGCGCCAAACTCAGCTAGCTCAATATTGAGATCAACGATATGACGACTGCCACCAAAATAGTCGCCAATATCCAGAGCATCGGTCAAAAATCGCTCAGCAAACTCTCTGGTGCCAGCAAAGCCTACGACCTTTTTAGCACCGCTATAACGTGCCAGGAGCGCACTCTTGAGCAATCCCTGAGCATCGATAGCCAGGTCATACTGATTTTGTTTGAGGCCATTTATAAATTCTGCAATCGACGCCATTGCAGGTAGCACCGCCGATGGTTTGTAAAATTGTTTGAGCCCAGCTTTCCATTCTTTTTTTGGCAGGATAATGACTTTATCTACCACCGGATTACCAAGCAAGATAGGGCTGGCCGGGGCCTCTACCAGCCAGTGCAGCTGGCAATCAGGCAGAATTTGTTTTAGCCTGGCAGCGGCCGGCAAGCAATGGATGACATCACCGATGGCGCTTAATTTGACTAATAAAATTCGCACCATCGACCTGATCAGCCTATCAATAATAAAAATTTGGTCAGCCTGAGAATTTGATTGTACTACCTTGAGCGCCCAGCCGGTGGCTAATAGCGGACTTGTTAGCGTAGATGGCACCAGTAAAAAAGACCTGGCTCCAGCTTTGATACCAGCCATTATGAATGGTGCGGCACCAAAGATAGGGACAAAATCACCCCTGGTATCACTAAAAACTGGTATCAGATCCCCGAAATGCCCACAGAGCTAGTAATAGAAAAATGTATATCTACTAGGTTATAAATGCATAGATGTTTGGTACAATGAGTATGCCACCTTGAGTGGTGGTAAGCCTATAAACGGTGATACCAAAAAACTAAGTGCTTCACCGGAAGATATGAGAGCGGTCCAATAAAAAAGACCGTTCTGCTGAGAATTGCCCCAAGTTTATTTCTCAGTCCAAAAGCAATCCAGCGACTTATAAAGTCTCACTGGCTACAAGCCTGCTGGAAACAGTGTCAGCGTTGTCCCTAATACATGAAGGAGTGAATCATGGCAGGAGCTGCAAAAAAAGCCGCTAGTAAACCGAAGTCCAAAGCTGCAAAATCGGCCAAACCGGCTAAGGTAGCCGCAAAAAGACTTGGCGGTGGACGCAAACTGGGACGTAAGGCCCCAGCAAAACACACCACCAAAGCAAAGGCGCCTAGTGCCTCCCGCGGTGGCGACGATGAGTACATGAAGTTCTCAGGCAAGTTCACTGTACGTCTACCTAAGTCTCTTCACAAAGCCCTTGTTGATAGAGCCGAAAAAGAAGGCGTAAGCTTGAACCTTTTTGTCACCAACGCCCTCTCCCGCACTGTGGCATTGCCCAGCAAAAAGAGATAAGGCTAAAAAATAGTCTAAACAGAGGAGAGTCCGCCCGGGCTCTCCTTTTGTTTTGGCAGTTCTGGCTTGATTTTTTTTAATAACTCTTCATATCCAGGTGCGCGGTTAACGCTGTCCGATAAATGCGATTTAGGTACTGGTGAGAGATTGCAAATGGGAGCCAAGCCCAAGATGAGACGAAGCTCACAATAATCACTCCAACCTTATCTCTCTTACCTTTGAATCAGGGCTTAAACCGGCTAGACTCAAAGCTTCATGATTCTGGCTCGAACTTGCCAGAGTAAAAGCAAAAGCACCATGCAGGACAAAAACATGAGTAACTCGGTTCCAATTCTCAACCTCAAAGCCCAATATGACCAGATTCAGGAAGAGCTAGAAGCAACAGTCTTAGGCGTCCTGCGCAGTGGTAACTACATCCTGGGCAAATATGTCACCGAACTTGAGCAAAAGATTGCTCAAATAAGCGGAGCCAAGCATGGCATCGGGGTTGCTAACGGTACTGACGCACTGCTCCTTGCCCTCTGGGCCATAGACGTCAATCAAGGCGATGAAGTAATCACAACACCCTTTACTTTTGCCGCTACGGTGGAAGCCATCGCCCTTAGAGGGGCTAAACCAGTCTTTGTTGATATCGACGAAGAAACCTTTAACATCGACCCAGCCTTAATCGAAAAAGCGATCACTCCCCGCACTAAAGCGATTATGCCAGTGCACCTGTATGGTCTGCCATCACACATGGAGCCCATTATGGCCATTGCCAAAAAGCATGGTCTCAAAGTTATCGAAGACAACGCTCAGGCCATTGGCGCCATGTACCGCGGTAAGCCGACTGGCTCCATGGGCGACATTGCTTGCACTAGTTTTTATCCCACCAAAAACCTTGGTGCCGCTGGCGATGCTGGCATGATCGTCACCAGTGACGACAAACTAGCCGAGAGACTGAGAGCAATCCGCGCTCACGGAATGCGCAAACGTTATTATCACGATGAGCTTGGCGTCAACAGCCGTCTCGATGAGCTGCAAGCCGCTATCCTGACAGTCAAGTTGCCTTACCTCAAAGGCTGGAGCGAGCGTCGCGCTGCCTTAGCCGCACTCTACAGCAAGCATCTGGCTAACTGCCCCGGTCTTATCACCCCCAAAGCAACCATTGCCGGTGTGCCTCAAAGTGAAGCAAAAGATCAAATAAGCCATGTCTACCACCAGTACACCGTGCGTGTAGTGAGCGATAGCTCCACCGATGGTACTCTCGACAATCCCAGAAGAGACGCTTTGATTGCCAGACTACAAGAGCGCTCAGTGGGCTCAATGTGCTATTACCCAGTACCACTTCATGTCCAGGAAGCATTTAAAAACCTGGGCTATAAGATGGGTGATTTCCCAATCTCCGAGCGTCTCTCTAGAGAAGTACTCTCCTTGCCAATGTATCCAGAGCTGACCGAAGCACAAGTGGAATACGTTGCTCGCTCCATTGAAGAAGTGATGAAAGAAAGCAAGCAAGAGAACTTGCAGGACTCACCAGCCAATCAATCTAAATCACCAGTTGCTGCTGTTATTTAGCTAGATGTCAGTGACTCGCCGCTAAAGTGACTCAGACAGTGAGCAAACCAAACCAGTCCAACACCACCGCCGTGGTGCTACTCGTTTGCCTCTGCCTGGGCATCACAACTCTGGCTTATCAGTCTGTCTTGTTTGATTTTTTTGCCGGCGATGACTTTGTCCATTTGATCTGGCTGCGCGATGCCGTCAAAAACTACGAGCTAATCTGGCGTAACTTCCACAGCTCCTGGCTCGATGGCACCACCACCAAATTCTACAGACCACTAATTTCTGTCTTCATGGTCTCTGACTACGTCCTGTTTAATAGATCTGGACTGGGTTTTCACATCACCAATTTGATCTTTCATTTGCTTTCGGTACTCTCCATCTTTTTTATAACAAGCCATCTCACACAAGAGACCATGCGTCTGGCCAAAAGTGCTGACGGGGCAAAACCAGAGGGTTTGAGACCGGATGAGAGTTTTGCTCGGTTAGTATTCCCTGCTTTTGCGGCTCTGATGTTTGGTCTTTATCCACTGCACTGCGAAGCAGTCTCATGGATAACCGGACGTGTGGACGCTGTAGTGACCGCCTTTATCACCCTATCGCTCTGGTGCTATCTATCCAATCGCCAGAAGCGCAGCTGGCTAAAACTAATTGCTTGTTATGGATTTTTGATACTGGGACTGCTCTCCAAAGAAATGGCCATTACACTGCCTGCTGTTTTTGCTCTCATTGAACTATTTTTCCCCCTGCGTTTGAGCGCCAGAGGACTGAGTCGGGCTGCCATTTTACGCCGCATTGTGGACACCGCAAGACAGACTTTTGGCTTTTTTGTATTGATAGCGCTTTACTTTGGTGTCCGCTACCTGGCGCTTGGCACCCTGGTGGGCGGCTATGACGACTCACTCTTTTTTATCTCAGATCCGCTGGGCTTTATCAGAGGCTGGCTGGCTGGACTGCGTATCCTATTTGAGCCATTTAATCGAGAGCTAGTCAGTGTGCGTTCCTTACCAGTCAAGCTCTGGGATATCTCACTGGTTTGTGCAGTGCTAGTAGCGCTAATAAATGCCGCATGTTACCGCCCGCTATTGAGACTCTATCTCTTTTTGACCGGCTGGTTTGTCCTCAGCTTAGCCCCTGTCTACAAAGTCTTTGCTATATCAGATGACTTACAGGGCAGTCGTCTTGCTCATTTAGCAACAGTGCCTCTAGCACTGTTATTGACTGCCGCCGTAATTAATCTCAGCTCCGGCAAAGCAAAAGTGGCAAGCCGTGCTTTACGCACCGCCTTTGGTACTATTTTTTGCGCCTGCGCATTTTACTTTTTGGTGCAAAACAACACTGCCTGGGTCGGTGCGGGTACTCAGTCCAATCAAATCAGACATGGTCTATCTGAGCTTTACAAATCAATAGAAGGCGATCCCCAGGTACTGTTTGTCGGACTACCAGATCAAGAGCACGGTGCTTATATCTGTCGCAACGCACTATCAGGCATGACACACACCCCACAGCTGGAGCGCGATATCGCCAACTGTGTGCTGGTAGATAGATTTGAGCCGATTTTTCCTTTTGCTCACATCAAACAGTCGCTCTACCAGGACCAGGATAAAGTCAAAATATACCGCTGGGACAAAGCTCTGGCGCGCTTTATGCCTGTAGACTTGAGCCAGGTCAAAGCTTATCCACAGACAGAAACAATCACATATGGCGGTGCCAGTCTGAGAGCAATCGCCGAGCCGCAAAAAACGGCAGCGCTTAGCTGTAAATACACCTGGCAAGATGACGGTGGTCTGGCTATAGAAGGTCATGAGGGCAAAGGCGGGCGCCCTGAAATCAAACTAAATATTAAAGGTCAGCCTTGTTTTAGCACAGAATTTGTGGCTGTCACTCTCAAAATTAGCGATCCCGGTAATGCCAAAGAAGGCATTGATTTGCTCTATAGCAATGATCTAGTACCTAACTTTGAGCTTAAGAGCCGCACGCACGCTCACCTCAATGTGGGTGATTTGCCAGCAGTGGGACGCGATATCACAACTACTATCATACTGCCGCTGCGCAGCCTGCCCGAATGGACTCTGGGGGGAACGTCCCACGGCTTTTTGCTTAAACTGCCGCACGATGTCAAAGCCACATTGCAAAAAGTTGAGCTTGTACCACAGGCACAACTGGCTCCCCAGCTGACTTTTAACAACAGTGGCTATCTTGGCACCAAAGGCTATTATCACGTCAACAAAAAAGGACCAGACGCCGAGCTTACCTATGATGTCAGTCAAATCCCCCAGGCAAGCGGGGTTATGACCGAAATCACAAGAGCCAATTTGCTATTTGAAGAACAGTGCAGCACAGAACTATCAAAAGTCGTCGACGAAAAAAGTCGCCGCATAGTCAATGGACAAAGTGGCACAGTGACCCTGCCTGCTGCGGAGTTTAAATCACAGGGCATTTATCAAGTAAGACTCTGGGCCGTAGACAGCAAAGGCAATCGCCTCGGTCAATCAAGCGATCACATTGTCATAGTCTCAGACGGCTAATTAAATACCCTTGAGCAAAGTGCGACCGTTAGCCACTCTGCGCGTTATTTGATGATCGTCATAATAAGTCAAAAGAGCCATCGTATATTTGCGATTGATTTGCATCGCCTCGCGCAGATCAGATGGTGAGATATCTCTTTTAGCTTTAAATATTGCCATGGCAAGCCTGTGACCACGGTCTATGGTCTCACGACTGGCGGCAAAATCCTTATCAACGATGCAGGCGAGATTGGCTTTTTTGAGACTATCGAGCCCAGCTTTAAAATCGCTGGCATTGAGTCCGGTCCTTTTGGCAATTTCAACTAGCTCAAGCACTGGCTCGCTTTTGAGCACAGCCATAATGGCCTCAGCACGGGCATCGAGAGCCGCTTTGACCTCAGTACCACGAGCATAAATATTATTGCCTTCGCGAATAAATACAGACTCCAGCGCCAGAAGTAGTTCGGGTACTAAAGAGCGCTCCAGTTGCGGCGCTACCTTTTGTCTCAAAGTCTCCATCGAGACTGGCTCACTGGGCTTTAGGACAAACTGCGCTGTCAAATATTCTTGTAATTTTCCAATCAAACGCTGGCGACTGGCACTTTCAAAATAATATTCACCGGACTGGGTCAATGTGCCGCTCTCAAGCCCAGCTCTCAATGATTGTCCAAGCTCAGATTGGGGCACAAACCAGGTCAGTTGGCTAACCTTATGGGCAAAGCGGGGACTGAGGGCAAGGGCAATGGCTAAAGCCTGGAGATAATTACATTGAGCCAGATTTTGACAAAAATCAATGACCACTTTGCGGGTCAAAAAGCGCGGTCTGGCAATGCTCACAATCACCCCGCCAGCTATACCATGATCGCCATAGCGCAATACAAAGCGGTCCTGGGGCCTGGCAGCCAGTGGTTGTTCCAGCACAACCTGCCCTATAGCCTGAGCGCCATTTAAATCGGCACAAGGCTCCATCCATCTCAAAAAGCCGGCATTCTCACTGGTACCATGATAAATTTTGACTTTTTGAGGCGCGAGCGATTGACCAGACTCAGCATGCACAGCCGATTTGGCAAAGTCATTAAAATACTCAAGTCCGTGCAAATCGTTTAAGGTGACAAGCAATGTAGTGGTAGATTGACACTCACTGGTACTGAGCACTTGACCGCGCATAAGCTCAGAGTCTTGCTTGAGAGCCAGATTGACAGCCAATCTCTGACCACTGTTAGCAGTAGTCAGCTTGCGCCCAAATGTTTCTAATCCTCTTACTCTGGCACTAACTGAGCCAGGCTCGATATAAATAGTATCACCCACATTGAGATGGCCCTCTACCAGGGTGCCAGTCACGACCTTACCAAAGCCGCTCTTACTAAAGACTCTATCCACCGGCAAATAAGCAGGCTCATTGCCAGTAATAGCCGACTCAGCCAGCTTTGCTTGAGGCGCAAAACACTTGTATAGAGTGGTCTTAAGCTCTTCGATACCGATATTGAGCGGAGCGGCGACACTGACTCCATCCACCAGAGCGATACCATAGCGCTCCAGTAGTTGTCTGACATGCTCAGTCACACTACTGGCCGCATCAGGTGCCAAATCTATCTTATTGATGGCCACAATCACTTGTTTGACGCCAAGCAGACTCAAAATTTTGACATGTTGCAAGGTCTGAGGCATGACGCCCTCATCTGCCGCCACCACCAATAGTGCCATGGTGATGCCGCCTACACCGGCCAACATATTCTTTAAAAACTTGCCGTGACCAGGTACGTCGATAAAACCAATGATAATTTCATCTACTTCACCTTGAGCAGGCAAAATCAGTGGAGCAAAACCAAGATCTGTAGTCATTTCACGCTCGCGCTCTTCTTTAAGGCGATCGGGATTGATGCCGGTAAGCGCCTTTAGCAGGCTGGTTTTGCCATGATCAACGTGACCAGCGGTAGCAACGGTAAAGTAGCGTGTCATCCTCTAATGATATCCAATATTGACGATTAACCTTGCCAAGCGCGCCTTATTCAGTCCGTCTATTACACCGCTCTAAAGGCTAACCATATTGAAACCTGTAGAATCGGTGGGATAAGCAATTCCGCCATCTGGCCAGGCTTTATAGCACAAGGATATCTAATGCTCCACCAATTTATAGATCCCATCCTGGAGATGATCAAAGAAGCTGTCGCCCACGGCGGCTATCTGGCTGTAGCAATCATGATGGCCATCGAATCCGCCAATATACCTTTGCCATCCGAAGCAATCATGCCCACAGCTGGACTTTTGGTGCAGCAAGGCAAAATGAATCTACACCTGGCTGCTCTGGCTGGAGCAGTTGGCTGTGTGATTGGTTCGATTCCTTCATACTTTTTGGGTCTTTATGGCGGGCGACCATTTTTAGCCAAGTATGGGCGTTATCTTTTGCTCAAAGAAAAAGAACTGGAAATGGCCGAGAAGTGGGTCGACAAATTTGGCGATATGACCTTTTTTGTTTGCCGCATGCTCCCTGTGGTCCGCACCTTTATTTCCTTTCCGGCAGGCGTGCTCAAAGCCCACTTTGCCATGTTTATACTCTTTACCTTTGTAGGTTCGCTAATCTGGTGCTATTTCCTCACCTGGGTAGGCATCTATTTTGGTGAAAACATGGAAGCTTTCCGCGATATCTGGCACAAATTTGACCTGGTTATTGTGCTTGTTTGTGTCGGTGGCTTTGGTTATTACCTCTATCGACATCTCAAACACTAATGCGCAAAAAAAATAGCCCTGAGGGGCTATTTTTTGTATTGTCTGCGTCTTGTGTCTTCGCGGATTTCGAGTAGCTCAATTAAGAGCTTTTGCTTATCCGGTCCCTCCCAGCGTTTGAGCCAGTCCTGGATAGCCAGCTGGATCATGCCGCTTTTGTCGGGGCTGTGGGCACCATAAAGCTTCTTTAGCTCCAGCCAGATATTTTGTAGGGCGGCAAGCTGGTCAGCCGGTAATTTAACTGTATAAGCTACATACTTGGCGGATGATGTACGGGGCAATGTACGAGGATCGACATCGTTTTTGATGTGGGCGCGCATCTCGCTAAAACCAGGAATCATTTCACGAGGCAAATCAAGCTCACCATGCGACTCATCCTCCGACTGATCCAGTGCGGAGTCGGCTTTGATGTTTTGTTGAGCTTTTTCCTTCTCGTCCATTGCGGGTCCCTTGTAGCTGGCATCATTGTACATGCTTGAATAATGGTAAGAAAGGTAGTGTTGGCTCTTTTGCCCGACTCGTAAATCCTGCCAGTGAGGCAAAAATATGGGAATTCCCCCAGTAAAGAGTTGATTTTTAGCTGATTGCCGGGTTTGATAGAGGTGGAGATAATGTATAGATGGTCATTGAAATAATCCGAGCCATACTTGAAAAGGTGCTGAGAGACAAAATCTTTCTCGGCTTGATTGCCATTGGCATCCTGGCTGTATTTTTTACAGGCGCTAATACTGGCGGTGAACATAAAGGTCGCATTGTTTCAAACGATGCCAAAAACAGCCACCAGGCCCAGGAAGAAGGTGGTCAGGAGAGCACTGAACAAAGTCCCGCCCAACCTCATCTGCGCACAATGACCGCCAACGGACAGCCGCAAGAAGCGCCACCAGCCCAGCAAGCCGCCGCGGTCCCAGCGCAACCTACAGCCAATGCCGCTGAAGCCTGCTCGTTTGTAAAATGGTGGCTGAGCGAAGCAATGAACTTCCAGCCATCCACAGCCGCCGCCAGCCACAAAAACGCCCTTGGTTTTGCCAAACCGGCAGCTGCACAGGTCTTTGTCCAGCAATACTGGAGCCCGGAGCTAGCCCAGGCGGTGACCAGCGGCACCAAAGTGGGCTCGCTTGAGCTTTCGCAGATTAACCCTCTAGCCGTCAACCCTGACGGCACTGTGGTAATAAAGTGCCTGGGAGTGCTTTCGATGCAAGATGTGGGCAATCCACCCCTGACCCAAAATTTAGAGTTTAACTTCCTTGTAAAGAAAGAGCCTGATGGTTATCGTGTGCTCAATTTCTTTAGCCAGGGCGGAGCAGTGCAGACACCACAAATACAACAAGTAGCGCCACAACCCCAATATCAAGAGCCGATGGTGCCAGAGCGCCGCTCTTATCGACCTGTGATTTAAATCATTTTGACTGGATATAAATCATTGAAACGAAACGATGCAAAATTTGCCAGGGCTCAAAACGAATAAATTGACTGTGGTATATTGATCAGACTTTCACGCGCTTTACAGAGTACAAGCCGAGGTAGCTCAGTCGGTAGAGCAGAGGACTGAAAATCCTTGTGTCGCGAGTTCAATTCTCGCTCTCGGCAAATTTTTAAAATCGAATCAATAACCAAGGGGACTGTTATATGGGTCGGTCTTTGCGCGCTTGCATAAAGTGTCTATGGGCCTCAATAACAGTCAGTCAAGGCTCTAAACAGCGCAGCTTATTGTTATTAACTGCAGCACTGCTGATTGTCATATTTGACAGCACCAGGGCATTGGGGCAGAGTGCCACCAGTCCATTTATTATCAAGCCCTATTTGCAGCTCGGTCTTGAGAGCAAACAAAAAGAAGATCATGGCTATAGCCTGGTCTGGTTTACACAAGAAGCCGACAATGGCAATAATGTCTTTAAGGTAACTTACAAAAGTGAGTCTGACAAAAAGGCGCGCCAGGCCGCTAGTATCACAGAGCGTCTGATCAACGTCCCCACAGTGCGCGCAGTATGCCGTCACACAGCCAGACTGGATGATATCAAAGCGGGCGAGTCATTTAGCTACAGCGTAGAATACGCCGGCAAAGTGGTTTTTAGTGCCACAGGCAAAGCCCGCACCAATAAAGAACAAGCAACTCGCTTTGCTGTTTTTGGCGATTGTGGTGCCGATACCCACGGACAGAGACTGGTGGCCAAACAATGCTTTAAGCAAAAGCCAGATCTGCTAGTAATCCCTGGAGACGTCGTTTATCAGCGCGGTCTCTATAGCGAATATCTCAGTAATTTCTTTCCCATTTATAACGGGGATAAAGAGTCGGATTCATCAGTGCCGTTGATGCGCTCGATTCCTATTGCTGCCGTACTGGGCAACCACGATATCGCCCTGTCAGGTCGGGGCTGTGACCTCGACAGATTCCCTGAGGCCATGGCTTATTTCTTTTTCTGGCAATCACCACTTAATGGTTTTGGCACTACCAGTGGTGACAGCTTCCCCACTCTCAAAGGCTCAATCGCCCGCCAGGAGATGCTTAAAAAGTCCGCTGGTGACAGCTTTCCCACCATGGCAAATTACAGCTTTGACTTTGGTAACAGCCACTGGACAGTTTTAGACGGCAACTATTATATGAACTGGTCTGATGTCAAAATCCGTGAATGGCTGGAAAAAGACCTCAAATCAGTACCGGAAGGCAAATGGAAATTTGTCACCTTTCACCAGCCCGCCTTTAGTATCGATGCTCCCCATGGCAAAGAGCAGCGCATGCGTCTAGTAACGGACATACTACAAAAATACAAAGTAGACCTGGTCCTGGCTGGACATTCGCACTGCTATGAGCGCACTCGTCCCATTACCTTTGTGCCAAATGATGTCACACAAATGTTTAAAGCCAATGCCGATGGCACCGTCCACGGTGACATCCAATTAGACCTGCAATATGACGGCAAAAAACGCACACAACCAAAAGGCATCATACATATCGTCACAGGAGCTGGTGGCGCTCGTCTCTACCCCATAGATAACAGCTACAAGCCAGAGCGCGGTCATGACTGGATGCTCAAATACAACTCCAGTGTGCACAGCTTTACGTCGATGGATCTCGATGGCAAGACCCTTAAAGTCAAACAAATAGATCAGTCAGGCAAAGTGCTAGACGAATTTGTGATCACCAAATAACAAAACGCACTGGCATACTAAATTATTGATTTTAAATGCCATGACCGGCGCATTAGCCGATAATGTCCAATATAAGCTTGTGTAGCTGGAGTTAAACAAAATGTTGGAAGTAGCCAAAATATCAGTACTTGTACTGGCAATCATTACGGTTTTAGGCGGTGTCATGGGCTTTGTCAAAGCCCAGAGTAAAGCCTCCCTGATTGCCGGCTCAATCAGTGGTCTGGCACTGGCCGCCTGCTATTTTGTAGCCGGTACGCAGACTCAAGCCGGTCTTGTTGGCGGTCTCATTATCGCTGGACTGCTTGAAGGCATCTTTGTCAAACGTCTTCTCAAAACCAAGAAGTTCATGCCATCAGGCATGATGATGGTATGCTGCGGCATCTGCCAGATTATTGTGGTTTTAGCACTTGTAATGCAGCACTAACTATTTATTTTTTGCAGGCTTTTAGCTCTTTTAGTTTTTCTCTGGCGGCACTCAGTGTCTCTGGTTTGCGGCTAAAGCAAAAACGCACATATTTGTTTTTGAGCGGATTGTCATTACCAAAGAAGCTACCGCCTGGGACTACCGCCACACCTACATCTTTAACAAGATATTTGGTAAAGGCCAGATCGCTTTCGTAGCCAAATTTGGAGACATCACAAAAGGCATAATAGGCGCCTTCTGGAGCATAGTAGGGGATGTCCACTAGATCGAGAGTTTCGAGCATATACTCGCGCCTCTTAGCATATTCGTCGGCAAGCTCCTGGTAATACTTGTCCTGCATGTTTACAGCAGTGACACCGGCTCTTTGTAGTGGTGCTGGGGAGCCAACAGTGAGAAAGTCATGCACTTTGCGAATAGGCAAAGTCAGCTCAGGACGGGCGACAGCCCAACCAACGCGCCAGCCAGTAACACTATAAGTCTTGGAGAGAGAATTGATTGTGACAGTCAAATCTTCCATACCAGGGATAGTGGCCATGGCGACATGCTTGTGCTGGTCATAGAGTATGTGCTCATATATTTCGTCGGTAAAGCAGAGTACGCCCCACTTCTGACAGAGTTTGGCAACGGCTGTAAGTTCTTCGCGACTAAATACTTTGCCAGTTGGATTATGGGGTGTATTGATAATTATGGCTCTAGTTTTGTCGTTAAAAGCGGCTGCCAACTCAGCTTCGTCAAAACTCCAGTTGGGCGGATGCATACGCACATAGCGAGGAATGGCACCAGATAAGATGGCATCAGGTCCGTAGTTTTCGTAGTATGGATCAAAGACAATCACTTCCTCGCCAGGATCTACTAGCGCCATCATTGTGGCCACCATGGCTTCGGTAGCGCCACAACAAACAGTAATCTCAGTCTCAGGGTCGGTCTCTATGCCAAGAAATCTCTTGTTTTTGTCGGCAATTGCCTGACGCAAAAGTTTGTCACCCCAGGTGATGGCATATTGATTGACATCATCAAAAGTAGCTCGCGTAACGGCCTCTTTAAGCTCAGAGGGGCAGGCAAAGTCAGGCAGACCCTGGGCTAGATTGACCGCTTTATGTTGCAAAGCCAGCCTCGACATCTCTCGGATTACAGACTCCTGAAAAAGACTGGCCCTAGCGGATGCAAACTTAAGCACTTTGGACTGCATAACCACCTCTGATAAGAGAATTCATTAGAGAATAATACCCCACTCTCAAAAGTGTGCGATAAGCGCATCACGCTCAAAATGAAAATGATTCTCAAATAGAAACTCTGCAACGCTTTTTATTGCAACCTTGCTTTTTGCCAATTACGGGTGTAATCTTGCACCATATTATTGAGAGTGATTCTCAATAAGGCGTCCTCACAAGAAACCAAGTTTCAAAAAGGATACCGACTAAAAACTCATAACTGATTCCGCACATACGGATAGCAGTGTGCCGCCCTTGATTTGCAAAAGGCGGCAGGCATCAACATGGAGAAAAATCATGACTGGCAAACTATTTTATGGCTCACAAACCGGCACCACTACCGAAGTAGCCAATCAAATACAGGAGCAATTGTCTGACCTTATCAGTGAGGCAAAAAACATCTACGGCACAAAAGCTGAAGAAATCGACGCCTGCCACTTCCTGGTCCTGGGTGGCTCCACCTGGGGCGATGGCGAACTCACTGACGACTGGCAAGACGCCCTGCATTTACTTGATCAAGTGGACTTTAGCAACAAGGTTGTGGCGCTATTTCAGTTGGGTGACCAGTTTGGCTACACCTATAACTTTGTCAGCGCCATGAAAATCATCTACGACAAAGTCAAAGAGCGCGGCGGCAAAATAATTGCTGACCAGGTCTCCACCGATGGCTTTGATTTTGAGCATAGCGAAGCAGTGGTGGACGGCAAATTTGTCGGACTGGTGCTTGACCAGGTCAATGAACCAGATTTGACAGCCAGTCGTATTGCAAGCTGGGCCCAGACAGTACGCCAGGCTCTGGCAGTGGGCGTCTAATAACACTAGTGGGGACGGCAATATGTATTTTGTGGATGGCGTAAAAAAACAAGTAGAAGTGGAATTGTTTGGTGGACCACATGACGGAGCCAGGGTGGCTTGCCCTCTGGCTCCCCCGCCCTGCTTTTTATTGCCCACCGAAGAAAAACAAGAAGTCTCTCTTTATATCTATGAGACTTTGAGTTATATGCCAGGCAACAGCCTGATACTGCGTTACTGCTATAAAGGGCGTGAATCTATCAATACTGACTGAGCCAGGCAATGCTAAAATGCAGCAAATTTTAGAGGAAGCTATGGTCGACAAATTAAGCCTGCAACAAAGTCTTGCCCCCAAAAGTGTCTGCTACGGATGTGGTCCAGCTAATGCCGACGGACTGCATATCAATAGCCACGTCAAAGATGACACTCTGGTCGCCACCTGGGGACCAGATCCTAAATACAATGCTTTTCCTGGTGTGCTCTATGGTGGACTGATAGGCTGCTTGCTTGACTGCCACTGCAACTGGACAGCGGCCCATCATTTGATGCAAGCCGGTGGTTTAGATAGCCTGCCTTGCACAGTAACAGCAACACTCGATTTAAAATTTTTGCGACCGACGCCCTCGGACAAACCAGTAGACCTGGTCGCTCGAGTGGTAGAGGCCAAGGCCGACCGTGCCACCATCGAAGGTGAATTGCTTTGCGATGGACAGGTCTGTGCTAAAGCACGTGGACTGTTTGTAGCAGTCAAACCCGGTCATCCAGCCTATCACCGCTGGTAAGCAAATTAATATTTAGCGCACAGTAGCCTCAGGAAAATAATATTTAAGTATCTGCTTGTAGTCTTTGCCGCTTTGACTGAGACCCTGAGCGCCCCATTGACAGAGCCCGATGCCGTGACCAGCCCCATATGAGGTAAAGACGTATTTGTCGCCAGTGCGCACAAAATCGTACTGCATCGATGGTACTTGCCCCCAACCAAAGCTTTGCCCAATCTTGAGCCAGAGCTGATAAGCGCTATAGTCTCTTGTGCGGCCATTTACTGACACCGCAACAATCAGTGGTCTACCGGCAGCATCCTTGAGCGTCACTGCTAGTGGTGTCATTTTGAGCTTAGCGCTCAAGTCACTGGCCTTGAGCGTGACCACATGCGCTTTATAAAACGGCGAGCCTTTACAGCTGGCACAGACAAACGGATTGGCCAGGACTTTTTTGCCGTCCTGATAAAAGAGTTTTGAGCCAAAAATCTCGGGAGCGAGAGACAATTTACCAGCACAGGTGGAGTGAAAATATGGCTTAAGTACTCGCCCGCTACCGGTCACCAGGACTTTATCAAAGACTGCCCGGGCTGCACTCAGACAAAGAGGACGAGCATAATCTGCCCCCAAAAACGCCATATCATTAGTATCATCGCCAATAATTCCCGGACCGCGAGCGGCTAACCAGCTTTGCACCACAACAGCCTGGGCTTTCAGGGCTTCCAGGCTAAAATCTGGCAAACTCTCAGAACCAACCACCTGCGAGACATAATCTAGAGCCGGTATCTCCGCCATCAATCCCAAAGCACCGCCGCGAGCAATCAGTCGGCCGCTAATTTTGCGCACCGGACCAGCACCGCCAGCAGTGACTGCAATTGGCCCTCGCAGTGGCTTAAGCACTAGCTGACTTGCCCTCAGTCCAGCACCTGCGCCCGGACCAAAACTGACGCCCCCTTGCCCGCTTTTTAGTAGCCAGGGGCGACCGCTCTCCACGGCTTGAGCATGGGGTGAGACTATAACAAAAGGTGGCGATACAAGATAACTGTCAGTGTGAGCATTAACAAAAAGCCGCACTTTAACAGCCCTGTCGATTGCCACTGCCGGTGACACCAGGACAAAGACGGCAAGCATTGCCGCCAAAGCAGGCAGAGCCCTTTTAAAACAAAACAAACTCATAGCCTTACCAGGTCGTCGAGTGCAAAATATCACGAGCTGCCGGTATAGCACTGTCTTGCGAAGTACCAGAAGGGGTGAACAAACAAAAGGCATTGCGTGGCTTATCAAAAGGAAAGAAACCAATTACTTGCGACTGAAACTTATTGCCATGAGGCACAGTACCTGTTTTAGCAGCAATTTTGAGCTTGTCCTGGGGGTCTATTTTGTGAGCAGTGCCTTCGGTTACAGCCAGGCGCATGCCCTCGGTGACAAATTTATGAGCACTGGCGCTAATCGCTATCGTCAGCGGTTTTTCGCGTTCGACAATGTCGAGGTTTTCGGAGCTGTGCAGTACCGGCAATTTGTGCTCCGGTCCAAGGGCAATCATGGCAGCCAACCTGGCTAGCTGCAAACAATTAGGCTTAAAATCTGGAGCCAGCCCCATTACATAAGGCAAAGAGCTACCACTTATATCGCCCTCGTGGGCGGGAAACAGACCACTACGCCGCCCTGCTACAGGTGAAGCCAGACCAAGTTGCTTAGCTTTTTTGAGATAAGCCCTGGCAGTCAGTCTGGCAGTCGCTTGAGCAAAGAAGCAATTGCAGCTAAAGCCGATTGCTCTGACAAGGTCTATCTGTCCATGCACAATTTGACAGTGCACTGCGTCATTAGGCGCCGCACCTGGTGCCCTGTATGTGCCAGTGCACTCGTACTTATGGTTTGTGTTAAAGCCGTCCTCCACCAAACAGATAACAGCAATCAATTTGGCAATAGAGCCCGGTCGCTCGGCGGGCACAGCCAGGCCAGTCGGAAAACCAACATTACCATTGACCAGATCACACCAAAAAAAAGATGGCGTGGCTTTAGCCTCGACACTGCTGGCAGTTTGCAAACTGCCGAGAGTAAAGATGGAGCGCAAAAAGCCCCTTCTGTTTATAGAGTTTTTGTCAGTTTCGATTTTCATGGCCTAAATTTGACACTCTGTCAGTTTAACCCACCCCTGACAACAATTTCACAGATACGCAATGCAAATTTCACACAAGCGGCAAGACGCACGAGCGCAAGAGAGGATAATAAGGATGTGTCATAAGTGGTCCTGTAAGGGGAACCAGTCAAGTGCCCGTATCTAAGCGTGGGTCTACTACCAGGCCGCCTTTGAGCGCTATAAAGCGCCACAGTCGTCCACTCATTAGTCTGCTCAGCCTGGCTTTGCTCAGTATCATCTTGCCTGTGTCGGCCGCAAGCGGGCAAAGCTCACCAGCAAAACCACTTAGTGACCAGCACAAGATTAGTAAGAAGTTAACAAAAACACCGCTCAATTTGATTGCCCAGGCGACTATGCAAAATCATTTTGCAGAGCATCCTAAAAGCCTCAAAGAGATGGTAAAAACCTTTGACCTGACACCCGAGTATCGCCAATCCCGAGGCTTATTTGTCACCCTCTATAAAGACGGCAAAACTCGAGCGTGCTGGGGCAATATCACTCCCAACCATGCAGATCTTGTGACCAATACTGTCTTTACTACAATTGATTGTCTGACCAAAGAATACCGCTTTAGTACAGTACAAAAAAAGGAAATCGCTGACCTCAAAGCCCAGGTCACAATCATCGAAGCTGTCGAACCAGTGATGCGCGGTACCACTCTGCATCCCCTGACCGACGGACTGATGGTCAGAGGCAACGGCAAAGGCGCTGTGCTTTTGCCCGGCGAAGCAAGTGACCCCCATTACCAGGTAATGCAGTGCAAACTCAAAGCTGGTATAAACCCCAACGAACCCTGCCAAATTTACAGGATAAAAGCGCATGTTATCAGGTGAGCCAAAGGCGACAAATAGTCTTGAGGCGGTTAAAAACGCTCTCTTTACCTGGGAGTTTTTCTTCTTCCAGGTGCTACTGGTAGCGCTAGTGGCCATCTTGCTAGAGACGCCAACAGGATCGATTGCCGGCAATATCGCCCTCGAGCAGCAAAAATTTGGTTTATATAGCTATAACCTCAAAGAGAACAAAGTCTACGCACTAGTCACCGGACCCCGCGGCGGTCCGCAGGTAGAGCGCGGCGCCTGGGTCAACAACGACGGCACTTTTAAAGTGCAAAATTTGCCCGTGGGCGAATATTTACTGGAAGTGCGCGCTCCCGGTTTTAGCCGCGAATTTGTCAAAGGACTGTATGTAGAAGACGGCAAAGTGAGCAAATTGCCTAAAGAAGTCAAACTTAGTTTGCTTTCACCAAGTGTCAATATTGCCTCCAATAGTCGCGTATTTACAACCAAAAACAAACCCAACTTTTGGGTCAATGCCACAGGCGCCAGCGAAGTAGAAGTCAATGTCTACAAAGGCGACTTGATGGCCTTAAGTAATGTCGAGACACAAAAAAAATGGGGCGTGACACTATCATCCGATATGAGTCTATATCTGGATTCCAGCGCCAAATTCAATAATCCATTTACGGGTCAAACTGCTGTACAAAATTTCAAACGCAAACTCGTACAGGATTCCAGTGATTCCAGTCATGCCGAATTTCAATTCGACCAAACTTTGCCACCGGGCGACTATTTTACTGTGGCAAAAGTGCGCGACCTCTTTGGTAAAGAGGGAGCACAAGCGCTGACTTGGTTTTCGGTTAGTGACATCGGACTTGTAATCAAACAATGCCCGGGTCAAACAGTAGTCAGAGCTGTCGACCTCAATACACTCAAAAGCGCTCAAGGTGTCAATATCGACATAGCTGAGCGCCTCGAGGGCGGTATCATCAAATCAAGAGTTAAAGGTACTACTGACGCAAACGGTATGGCTAATCTGCCTCTGCCAGCTGATCTCAAATACAAAAGTGGCATGGATGTGCTCTGCACTGGTGTCAAAGGCGACAACAAAGCTTACGGCGGCTATAACTACTGGCTCTCCAATAGCGACCTCCATAAGACTTACTTTTATACCGAACGACCAGTCTATCGCATCGGTCAAACGGTGCTGTTTAAGGGTGTCTCGCGCAATGTCTCAGAAGACGGCATGACCAACCCTGGTGCCGGCCAAAAGCTCAATATCACAGTGGAAGATCCAGACAACAATGAAATCAAAACTCTGGCTGTAACAACCAACAGTCACGGTACTTTTAACGGTCTCATCGAAATCCCCGAAAACGGCAAAACGGGCGGCTATCAAGTCCAAATTGCTTATCCTGATGGCTACACCAGTTATCAATCATTTGAAGTAGCGCAGTATCGTAAACCCGAATACCAGGTCGAAGTAGAACCGCTAGCCGAGCGTGTCATCGCTGGCGAAAAGGGCAGAGCGCGCGTTAGAGCGACTTATTATTTTGGCGGACCGGTGGCCAATGCTCGCATCAAATACAGTATCTACTCATCGACAGACTACTCAGCCAGATACAAACTAGAAGACAGACCAGACTATTACGCTTACTTTGATAGCTGGGGCTGTGGCGATGATGACTACCAAAACAGCTCTGGCGACTTTATTGCCGAAGGCTATGCAGTCACTGACAGCAATGGCGAAGCAGTTGTAGAGTTTGATACCACTGCCCCAACTCGCTCAGCGAGCGGTCCTATCGGCAATGAGTACGTAGACAAAAAGCTCAGAGTAGAGGCCGAAGTAACAGACATAAGCAGACTGTCTGTGGTATCTAGCGGCTCTATGCCAGAGTCTACCGGCAACTTTATGCTGATGGTATCCCCCCAGTCCTGGGTCGTTGAAACAGGCAAGTCGATGCCCGTAGAAGTGCGTGCCGTGAGCTATGACGGCAAGCCAGTGGCCAACAAATCAGTCTCT
The DNA here is from genome assembly GCA_016718315.1 of Candidatus Obscuribacter sp. Classification (GTDB taxonomy): domain Bacteria; phylum Cyanobacteriota; class Vampirovibrionia; order Obscuribacterales; family Obscuribacteraceae; genus Obscuribacter. The sequence goes on from JADKDV010000002.1 coordinate 554,820, forward strand.
CTCAAGATGCTGAGATTTCCTTATGACTCCATCAAACAAACTTACAAACCAGATGAGCTCTTAGCAAATCAAGCTGTGACAACTGATAAAGATGGTAAAGCTACACTAGTCTTTAATATCGGCAATCAGTTTGTCACCGATAGCTACTATGTTATCGGCGAAGCGCAAGATGATGCCGGTCACACAGTGCTCGATAGCACCTCTATCTGGGTGGCATCGGACGCTCGTCCATTCTTTTATAGTGACCGCGAAGCAAAAAGCGTGCCACTCAATGTAAAACTGGACAAAAAAGTCTACAAAGCTGGCGAAGTAGCTAAAGCCATAATCTCCGGTCCTTTTACCGGCAAAGAAGGTATGGAAGCTCTTGTCGGCATCGAAGGCAGCAAGCTGCACGACATCAAAGTAGTGCCTCTCACATCATCGGCCCAGTTGGTAGAGATACCAATCAAAGCCAATTTGACACCAAACTTTTATGTCTCAGTGTCGATTGTTGGACCCAAGCGCCAGTTTTACACCCACGAAGAAATGGTCATGGTCAGCCCTGACTTCCATTTCCTCAAGCTGGCTGTAACCACCGATAAAGAAAAATACAAGCCTGGCGAAGAAGCCAATTACACAATCACAGCCCTTACATCTGATGGCAAACCAGCTAAAGGTGTGGAGCTATCGATGGGTGTTGTGGACGAGAGTATCTACTCAATCAGAGCAGAAGCAGCGCAAGATATCCGGACATTCTTCTATAGCCAGATAAGCAACTGGGTATCCACTCATTGCTCCTTCCCTGAGAGCTATTCAGGCGGTCCAGACAAACTGGAAGCCCGTGTGCGCAAGGACTTCAAAGATACGGCTGTGTGGTTTCCTAATTTGGTTACTGACGCCAAAGGTCAAGCCCACGCCAAATTTAGACTACCAGACAATCTAACGACCTGGCGCGCCACTGTCCGTGGTGTATCCACCGGTACCGATGTCGGCTCCACCGTACAAAAGGTAATAGCAACACAAGACATCATCGCCAGACTGGCTTTGCCTAGATTTTTTGCTCAGGGCGACGAAGGTATTGTGACCGGTATCGTGCACAACTACACAAACAAACCGCAGACTGTCAAAGTCAATTTGACCATGGGAAGTAACCTCACAACCACCCTCCCTCTGGCTCAGACTCTGACTATAGATCCTGATGGCGCCAAGCGTTTTGACTGGCCTGTTGTTGCCAAAACAATTGGTGACACCACTATCAAACTGACTGCTTACGGTCAGACTGCCGCTGATGCTCTGGAGCGTCAAATCTCGGTCAAACCAATGGGTATACCAGTGACCATAGCCAGTGCTGGTGTGCTCAAAGATGCTATAGCTGACTTTAATTTAGACCTGCCAGATGTAAATGATGCTGCACCAGGCACTCTGACACGAGAGCTCAGTCTGGCTGGCAGCACCATTGGTCCGGTACTGGGTAATTTTAATAGTCTCATTGACTATCCATACGGCTGCACTGAGCAGACCATGTCCAGACTGGTACCATCTATAGTGGCGATGCAATTAAACAAAAAATTGTCAGTGCCTCTTACCGGTGGTGACAAAATCAAGTTTGACCGTGTCTACACAGAGGCCATGGCCAAGCTGGCATCCTATCAGCACGGAGATGGCGGCTGGGGCTGGTGGCAAGCCGATACCTCACAGCCTTATCTCACATCCTATGTAATGGAAGGCATGAAGCTCCTCCAGGACACTGGCTACAAAGTAGATACTGCCGCCATGCAGAGAGCCTCGCAGTACAACGTACAAACAACCGCAGAGCTGGTCAAACAGCTCAGTGATCCTAAGCGCGTAGCAGACGACTACTTTGACCGCGAGGTAATGACCGATCTGTCCTATCTGCTCTACTCTCAATCGCTGTGGAGCGATAAGAGTCAGCTCAGTGCAGCCGATAAAGCCAAAGCTCTTGCTGCACGCAGTGCTGCTGTGACCTATCTCAAAAATAACATCAACACACTGACTCCAGTGACCGTTGCTTACAGCGCTCGTGCTGCCAAAAACCTTGGTGACGATGCTCTCTCCAAACTGATGATTGAGCGCCTCATCGCCATCGCCAACACCTCTGATAGCACTGTCGATTGGGAGCTAACGAGTCAGCTAGCCACCAAAATTGGTGACCCCAAACGACACTACTGGGGCTATCGCTTTACTCCCGAAGAAACCACGGCACTGGCTCTAGCAGCCCTGGTCGAGGTCAAACCAGAGGATACAGCGACCACTGAGCGCGTCAAAACCTGGCTTTTGATGCAGCGCGGCAAAGACGCCTGGGGCACCACCAAAGCCACAGCCGCCGTATTTAAAGCCCTGCTAGCAGAAGAACTCCTGAACGGACAGGGCTCTAAAGACAGCAAGATAAGCTGCCTGGTAAGCTCTATTGGTGATGTAATCAAACAAACCTTGCCTGGTCAAACCTACGACCTGGCCAACCGCTACGGAGCCGAATCACTCCTGCCACTGAGCAACCAGGACAAAGGTTATCAACTCAAACTGACTACCGAAGGCACTGGCAGACTCTACTACAACGCCCAGACTCGCTATTTTAAAAATCTGGCGGGCAAAACTGGACCGACTGGTATAGCCAACATCCCCAGCGATCTCTCAGTAGTAAGGACCTTTTACAGACTGCAAAGTGTCGCCACCACCACCGATGGCACCATCCATCTCAAGAGCGTACCAATCACCGGACCAATCAAAGCCGGGGAGACAATCTTGATGAAAGTAGTGGTCGACAGCCCACGCACCATGCCTTATGTCATGGTCGAAGCCGCTCTACCAAGCGGAGCTGAAGTAGTCCAGAACTCACCCAAAGAAGGCGCAGTCGAGGAAGAATCGAGCACTGATAGCAGCATCGTGGGCGACTGGCAGCGCGCCTGGTGGACACACCAGGACATCCTCGACGATAAGATTGTCTTTTTTGGTAGCAATATCAAAGCTGGCAAATCGGAGTTTACAACCCTACTGCGCATGGAGCTACCCGGCAAAGTCGGTGTCGCCCCAATCAACCTCGAGGGTATGTACAGCAAAAATATCAAGGGTCTCTCTGCTATCGATAATCTCACGATTACCGACAAGTAGCGATGAAACTCCCCGGTAAAATCAAGCCGAGCACAATACTTTTGGCTCTGCTAATACCGGCACTCCTGCTCTATTATTTTGCCGAGCATCCTTTTGCTACGACTCTAGCTAAACGCACAATCAACTTAAGCGGCTTTAGCACGGCTCACCGGCTCAATTTTAATAGTGCAGTCAAACGCCTTGATATGACTGTTATAAAACCGCACCAGGTCTTTAGCTTTAACCAGAGACTGGGTCCCAGAGACACTGGCGGAGGCTATGTACCGGCAGCTAGCTACCTGGGACGGGATAGAGTAGCCTCATCTGGTGGTGGCATTTGTCTTGTGTCATCCACCCTCTATCAGGTCGCTTTACTCTCCGGACTGACTATTGTGGAGCGCACTCCTCATGTAAGCCGCATTGCCTCAGTCCCAGCCGGTCTAGACTCCACAGTCTGGTACGGCGTCAACGACCTAAAAATCCTCAATCCCTATGACTTTCCGGTGGAGATTGTGACCACACAGAGCCCCGAAGAAGTAACGATAGAAATTAAAGGCAAAGCACTGACAAAGCCAGTCAAACGTAGCTTTAAAAGACGAGAAATAGCCAGAGATAACCGCACTATGCTGGTCGAAGTCTACTTGCTTGAAGACACCAAAAGTGAAGGCAAGTTACTCTCCCGGGACAGCTACAACATCAGATGAGCTAGTGCCTGTGCCTTTATGACTGTTTTTGTTAATGAGCGTGCTTGCCACCATCAGTAGCAGGACAAAACCAGCCAGTCCACCAATTACAGTCAGTCTTTGATCCATTGAGGCTTCTAGACCAACATCCACCAGCCCTTGCGATAAAAAGGCCACCGCTCCAGCCAAGCCCGGCAAAAGCATGAGCGAGAGAGCCCGGTTGGGCTTGTCACCATAAAACACTTGCATCAAAACTGTACCGACTATGCCAGCCACACCAAGAGCGACTAGATAGCTGCCGGTGGACTCGCCATGCAAAAAATAACTAACAAGAGCAGTACCGATTGTGCCCACAAGAGCAATCGCCACAGCATCAAACTTACGATCGTGACTCTCTTTGATCATCACAAGCAATGCCACCACAACAAAAAATCCAAAATACTGAGCAGCGCTGACATAAGGATGCATCAAGTTGATACCAGTGACATTAGCCACTGATTCGTAGGCAAAGGCTTGCTCAAAGAGACGCGCACCAAGATAAGCAGCAAAGCAAGCAGGCACTTGAGAGACACTACCGACCATGACACAGGCCGCAAGTACTCCCACGCCGACATTGCCAAAGAGCCTGGAAGCAATCAAAGTGAAGATACCGACTATTAATACCTGCTTGATAAATTTAGCTGATTTGTAGGCACCGCCAGCTTTTTCGTCGTTGGCACAGCGAGAGAGCGCATCTAGCGCGTACATGCCACCAAAGCCAGCACCAAGCAGGACCGAGAGCTTGGTGTATTCGACTAGATTGAGACCCTTGGTGACAACCACGAGCATGCCCAATCCGCCGGCAACCACCAGCACGAGACGTTTTACAAAGAGTTTGTCATCATGCATAAAAGGACGTTGCATCATATTGAGCAAACAAGCCACAGCAAATGCGCCAGTGACTAGATCAGCAGCTTTGCCAGTAGGGTGCCCACTAGCAGAGCAAGCAGCAAGTGTCATACTGGCTAGATAAGCAAAAGCCGGTGCAACATCATCGAGTCTTGCTGTATCGGGCTCAAGCAAGTTAGCAACCAGTCTCCAGGACAATAGCCCAATAGCAAAGGCACTGGCACAATAACCAAACTGGTCAGGATTAGCCAAAACCAGACCGGCGCTACAAGCTAAAAGAAATGTAGCTCGCATATAACGATGCTTGAGTGGGTCGATTACGCCACTGACAAAACAAGCGAGCAAACCCAAAACAAGATACAAACTATATTGAACTAGCTCTAACTTGAGGAAGGAGGATAAGCCAAGCATCGCCCCCAACAAAATCGCTACCATGCCAAAAGGCTTGATGTCTCTTTTGAGGGCGGCAGTATCAATACTGGTCCAAAAACTGGACCGGACCAGATCAAATAGACAAACCACTACCGCCAGACCAAACAACCAAATGGTTATTCCTATTGCGTGAGTATCTGCTTGCCCCATGTCAATATCCCCGTGCTAATATTTAAAACCCAAGTATAGCTTCCTATATGCGTATACTCATTACCATCTGCTTTTTAGCCTGCTTTGTTTTGCTTGGCTTTAACGTGCTCAGAGTCAATCCCTCTGGCAAAGGGCCTGTGCCCAAAGCTGAAATTTTTGCCAGACATATCCAGTCCGGTGACTACCGCCTGGCTGTGGAAGACTTTGGCGTCAACACCTGCCGCTGTCCGGGCAGTCTGGGCTGGGTCTCCTACCTGGTCTACCAGTCCAACGAAGCGCAAAACCTGGCATTTGCCGTGGGTCATCCCTTTACCACAGGCACAGTCGAAGCCCACCAAATTGCCACCACGGCCAAACCAACTACCTTTATGGACAACCCGGAAGACTGGGAAGTCAATGTGCCAATCAGCTTTAATCCTGACTTATATGCCCCGCTCTTTTTGCCGCTCGATCTGGCCTATGGATATGACATCAGCGAAGAAGCTCTAAACGCCTTTATCAAAGACCCTGATAAAGACGCCTGGAAAGGTCTTTGCCTGCGCCTCAGACCGACTCTTGCCAGTGGCGCTGTGGATTTACCTGCCGCCGCTAAAGCCCTGGAAAAACCAGGTCACGATAGTGCGTCCATCGAAAAAGCTGTGACCGGAGGTGCAAACCCCGATGCTGAAGCAATTGCCAAAAATCTCTTTGGCGAAGAAGCAGTCAAATATCTACATCCCAAAAATCCTGGCAAAGTACTGCGCCAGGACAAATCACAAATCCCCATTGCTGAGCTAACAAACAAGTTACCCAGGCTGGTTTCATTTCAGCTAAAACTGCATATGGTCAGACGCGACCAGAGGCTGCCTTATTCGGTGTTTCAATTTTTGGTACTAGACCCGGTGCTCTACCTGCCAGAGAGCAAGAGCACAGTTGCTTTAAAAAACTTCCTGCCACCAATCTATAGCGAGGCGACTGACAAGCCAAAAGCAGAAGCAGCAAAGGACTGAATCAATGGCTGGCAAGGATAAAACGGCCTGCTCCTTTTGCGGCATCTCGGCAGCAAACGCCGAGCTGATGATTGCTAAACCCGGCAGCAATATCTGCGACAAGTGTGTCTATAGTGCCGCTCAAAAACTCAAAGATCCAGCCCTGGTAGAAGAGACAGAACTGCATAGAGATTGTAGCTTCTGCTCCTTTATGAAAGGTCTCGATAGGTCATGGCTTTTTTCATTTATAGCCGGGCCGGAGGAGACTACAAAGGGTCGCAAACTAATAAGAGGCGAGAAGATTTGTATTTGCGATGATTGCGTTGATCTATGCTTAGAAATTATCGATGAGCATAAAGCGAGAAAGGACAAGAAGCATTAAGTATGTTCCTTTTGCCCTTTCCATTGAATGAGAAATTATCCTGGTTTTTCTCATTCAATGCACATTCAAAAGAGATGAAGGCTACCTGCTCACAGCAATTGGCCACCAAACATTTTTGCCATAATGACTGAAACTTTCCATTATGCCACTATTGCTCAATTCGGGGATGGTTACTGGTTACGCGAGCACCACCGCCGCATGACTGGTTTCAGAGTTGTAACCATATTTGCTTTACAAAACAGGCATAAATAGCCAGAAGTGCCACCAAAACAAATGCAATAACTTCATTAACACGATATCTTCACAGAGCGCCAAGATCCCCACCAATAAGGCGTCAGCACCAATCTCAAATTATTACAGAGCTTATTTTTGTAAATCTACATTGCGCATTTCGAGCACAAAAATGCTTCGTCGTTATAATCAACGCATTGCATGTGGTGCACATGTAGTATCAAAAAAGTAACAACCAACGCGGCTCTTCCGAGCCTTCAGGAAACAAGTGAGGTATCCCAATGGAAATCTGGACAATCGTACCAATGCTCGTGATCCCAGCTCTGGCAATCTTTGGCTCTGTTAGAACAGTAATGTCAATCAGCCAGGCCTAAGCACTATTCTTATTGCATACAAGGCGGCATAAGCCCCTTGCTGGCACCGATAAAATCATTCCAGCAAATCATCTATAACGTCTAACATATAGATGACTTCGGGCTTTTGCGCGCCACTCTTAAAACTATCCATCATAAGTTTGCGGCCGCGCTCAGCGTCAGCACTAACTCCACCTGACTTTTCCCATGTTGCCTGGTCAGGCCATTGGGCGTAGGCTATCCAGTTACCATTCTGGTCCTGATGCAGTCTTGAGCCAAGCCCACCACATTCGGCTTTTAGAGCCAGTGTTACAGCACGCCAGCCCTCTTTAAACTGCTCTTGTTTGGCTGGGTCAACGTAAAATTTATAGACAACGCAAAACATATCTACTCCTCTTAAGTTCAATCTTTTTGTTCTGATGATTTGAGGCAGTTCCGTATCAGGCGATGACTCTGAGCTGCCATTGGGGACTTCAAGTGTTACTTGCACCGGCTGGTCAGCATCTGCTGTACTAGATGTACTGACCACTTCTCCATTATCACTAGCACCACTACCATTTGACTTACCGGCTTGTGCGCCTCTGAGCTTGAGATACAACAGCACAGCCAGTGGGCTGAGCAAATAGAGGAAGAACGAAACCATATCCGGTGCCATAGCAGGCAATCCGTAGGCATAGATAGCATAGATAAATGGCAAGCAGTCATCGAGTACAATCTTGATGAGATAAGCAACCGGATTAAACTTAGCCAGCCGAGCAACAAAGATCCAGATGATAAGGCTATTGAGAGTACCGGAGAGCACACCGATAAGATAATCTTGCATATGACGCTCATCAGACTGCACGATAAGCTCATAGACAAAGATGAGCGCCATATAGCCCCAAAAATTACGACAAAATCTACGGTACAGGGCTGCTGCCACAAGAAACCCTGTAACACTGACGACAAATGACTGCGGCAGGTCTAACAAATCGGATAGTACAGCAGAAAAATAGTCATTGAGACTGTGCAAAATCTCTATCTGAGCTGAGCGTATCTCAGGCGAGAGATAATATGAGAGGAAGTAGCAAGCCGTCTCCTTGAGCTGGCTCAGAGCCTCGCAAGCCAGGGCAGCTGTAATACCATCTATCCACATCTGCTTTTGATAAAAGCGATTGGTAGTGGTGGTGGGACGAAAGGCCACACTCAATATTGTGGCAAAAGATATACCAGGTACAAGCAATCGGAAAGCACCAAGAGCCAGCGCCGATGCTAAAAACAGCCGCCAGAAGATATCGGCAGCACTGCGCACATAATCGATAAAGCAATTGAATATGTATGTGTTTTTACTGATTTCAGTTTGATAATTAAACATGACAGAGGGCAGGTGGTTGAGCTGCTCCCCGATACAAATTAGAGCCAGTACAATGGCGACAACAAGCGGCAAACGCCATTGCATCACACCAGCTCTCAGCAGTGTAATTACCCAGTAAATCAAAAAGCAGACACAAGCCACCTTGGTGTAATAACGCACGTTATTGAGGATGGCGGCTGACTCTGTTACCTTAGCCCGCTCGTACTTCCAGGCATCTGGTACCTGCCAGGCTTGAGAAAAGTTACAGGGCTTATCTCCCAATATTTGCAGATAAAACTTGTACTCAGCATCGCCAACTTTAAGGGCTGGTACAACAAAATCGATGTTATAGTCGCGCCTGTTCTTTTTGTCTTCGCGAGCCAGTCTCGATATTCTGAAGTCTTTGTAATCCGGGTGAGTGCGTTTGATATAGTCCAGAGCCAGGGACTTTGCTTTAGCATCATCTATAGTGGCACCGGGAGTCTCGTTATCCTGGCTAATATCCAGCGAGTACTCACTGCCATCACCGCGTAATCTAACACGATACTCAGTGGGATCCAAAAACCTAAAGAAGCGCACCTGCCAGATAAACCCAGGCTGGGTCTGTTCACACAGCTGCAAGGTGCGCTTTCGTTTGACATTTTCGTAGAGATATTGCATCTCTTCCATCGCCACATCCGATATTAATGTCGGCACAACGACATAGCTGGCTGGATTGACGCCGGCGTTTTCCAGGACTTTTGAGCGCGAGCAATGGCTGTAAATCTATTGATTTTGCAACGAGCAGTATCACCGCAACTATCCAGTTTTATAAAAAAGGTAATAGCAATGACAATCAGTGACGATACCAGTGCTATCGTTCTGAATTTTTGAGAAAATGGCTCGTAGATGTAGTTTTCGCCGATGCGCTTGTGCTCAACAGGTGCCTGCGGTGGTGGTTTGATGGCATCATTAGTGAGAGATACTTCGCGCTCTTGCAATAGCTCATTGCCACCAGGCTTGGCAGCTATTAGACTTTTGATAAACCAGGAGATAACGCCCACCAGAGCAAATGGTACAAGCGGAATAAAGGCTGACAAATAAAGCCATAACTCGCCCTGACCAACAGACAAAAGCGGCTTGACCTCAAGGAAGGCGTCAAGCAAATAGTGCCCTATAAAGCACGGCAAAAGACCATAGCGCCGCATAATATAGCCATAAAACAATCCGACGATAGTCAGCTCTACACCACGCGCATAAGCTGGCTGCTGAGCGTAAGAGCTGTGCATAAATGCCCAGATCATCGCTTGCATCAGGTTAGCTACCCAAAAGTTGCGAGTAATGCGCCAACCCAGAGTCAGTGCCACCACTCGCGCTATCGTTTCTTCCTGGGCACTGGCATGCAGACCCAGCGAGATAGCCGAATAAAAAGGCAGAGTAGCGCTCAATACGCCGACATTGTCGATACCAAGAGGACACCAAAAATTGAGCCGCTCGCCGAGCAGATAATAAACAATGATCCAGCCCAGATGCACAAGAAATACAAGATAGCCAACCCAAATAGCCTTAAGACCTTCGCCAGTCATAAAGCCTGATGGTCTGAGGAAATTCTCCAGGGCCACACGGTGCGGATAGAAGCGACGATAAAGTACATCGGCACCACCAAATAGCAATGTGCCAAAGAAAAATTGCCCTATGGCAGAAGCGCCCTGACTGCCATAACATTGCAGGAGATAGTCGCGAAATGAGCTTGTGGTGTCATACTCAGCTACAACAGTAGAATATTCGTTGAGGCTATCACAAAGTCCAGTGAGCGCCATGACCATGCCACCAAACAGAGCAAAGCGCCAGCGCATCTCTTTGCGTGACAGAGCCCAGGGCACCACCAGTACCGAGATCAACTGCAAAGTGCTATAAAAAATACCAGCGATGCGCTGCAATAGCTCATTGTATGAGCGCATATGATTGTATTTGCGCGTCCAAGTATCGGGCACAAATAGATAGTTATTGTAAGCAGTGACCCGGTCACCCGAGACCTGGATAAAGTAGCGCAGCCGGGCACCCTTAAAATCATCCTGCTGATTTTCCAAAACAAAAGAGTGATCGACTCTATTGATTTTGGCATTGGTCTCATCGCGCACTATTTTTAGACCATCAACTTCCACCTGTCCTTCTTGCTGCATAAAGGCCAGTGCCACTTTGAGAGCGGCAACATGATTGAGTGATGGCAGTTTCTTTTCTTCTTCCAGGTTGTGCTCAAAGGCAATCAACTTGCCTGATGGTGATAACCAGAGCACACACTGTTCGATGGTAAATTCGCGGCAGAGCCTGACCGACCAGGCCCAGACTGGTATTTTGTCCCGCATCAAAGCCAGAGCTTTGGCCAGACCAAGCTCATACTCAAGGAAGGTCTTGGCTTCGTCGAAGGTTGTAAATGTAAGAGATTGAATCAAACTCTTGTCAACGGGTGCTGTCAGGATAGCTAGAGGTTGAGTCCTGACGCTCGCGGGAGGCTTACCAGGCTGGGGTTGAGGCTTTGAGACAGTGGAAGCAATGCTTTGTGAGACATCAAAGCCAAAGCGCTGAGCCATATCGCGACCGCGTTTGGCGATTTCCTGCCGCTTGAGGGGCAGCTCCAGACTGGCCTCAGGAAAAACACGCGAATAAAGGCACGTGTAGAAGAGGGCACCAGCTATTGCCAGTGCCAGTAACCAGAAAAAAACGAAGTCCCGCCTTTTATTTGGAATTCCATAACTAAAGACGAGAGGCTTTGCAGGGGATGCCATTGGAAAATCATAGCAGGATGCCCCCTCTGGCAGGCGAATAAAGCGGCGCCCGCGAGCTCCAGGCAGGACAAAATTAGCCTTGCGAGATGAAAATTGACTCAGCCGCTATTCGGCGCGCCAAATGTAACGACAAAGAACTTGCTGAGAGGGTAATATGGTGCGTCCGTATATGCCCCTGATATCAAAGTTGTGAGCCGTGGCAATAAAGTCCGAAACATTTATGTGGGATAGACAGACCGAAACAATGGGGCGCGACGAGCTCCAGTCTGTGCAACTGGCAAGACTCAAAACGGTGCTGGCCAACGTTTATCAAAACCCAGTGATGCACGAGCGCTTCAAGGCAGCGGGTATCGACGAAAACACCATTGCCAATCTAAAAAATGTTAGTGAGCTGGCTCGCTTTCCTTTTACAAAAAAGACCGACCTGAGAGAAAACTATCCCTTTGGTTTGTTTTCCAAACCACTTAGCGAAGTCAATCGACTGCATGCCTCATCAGGTACCAAAGGCAAACCCACTGTGGTGGGCTACACCAAACAAGACATAAGCGACTGGGCCGATGCTTGTGCTCGCTCACTGGCCGCTGCCGGAGCTAGACCGGGCGATGTATTGCACAATGCCTACGGCTACGGACTCTTTACTGGTGGATTGGGCATGCACTACGGTGCAGAGCGCCTCGGCACTACGGTGGTACCAGCATCAGGCGGGCGCACACAACAGCAAATCATGCTACTGCAAGACTTTGGCGCACGCATACTATTGTCGACACCAAGTTATGCTCTCAATCTTGCTTATACAATGATTGAGCACGCTGTGCCACGCGACAGCATCAAGCTCAATATCGGGATATTTGGCGCTGAGCCCTGGACCGAAGAGATGCGCGGACAGCTTGAGACCTTGCTCAAAATCGATGCTCTCGATATTTACGGACTCTCAGAAGTGATGGGACCGGGCGTATCGATGGAATGTATCGAAGCTAAAAACGGGCTGCACATCTGGGAAGACATGTTTATCCCCGAAATAATCAACCCTGAGACTGGCGATGTGCTGCCAGACGGTGAAGAAGGCGAACTGGTCTTTACCACTTTGACCAAAGAGGCAATCCCTGTAGTGAGATATCGCACTGGCGATCTCAGTACACTTATCCCCGAAAAATGTATCTGCGGTCGCACCATGCGCCGCATGACTAGAGTAAGAGCAAGACTGGATGACATGCTCATTATCCGTGGGGTCAATCTCTTTCCTTCTGAAATCGAAAAATGCTTACTGTCAATCAGTGAGCTAGCACCGCATTATCAGCTGGTTGTTGACCGCAAAAAGGCTCTGGATACCCTCGAAATCCACGTCGAAATCACCGACCATGTCCATCAAAATAGCAAAGATAATTCTGAGGAAGTCTCCAAAAATATTGTGCAAGGCATCAAGTCATTGCTCAAAGATTCGCTGGGACTGACCGCCGACATCAAGCTCATGGAGCCGCGCTCAATTGCTCGCAGTGAAGGCAAAGCTGTACGTGTCATCGACAAACGCAAGCCCGATACTACCAGTCCCTAAAATAGCGGCAATATCAAGGAGTCAAAACTTATGCCTCAGGCCAACTCGCCAGACGCCGTGTTTACCGGACTGCCGGCCGAGTCCTATGGCTTTAAGCGCATCATTTACGACAAGACTGGTTATATCGCCACTATCACTATTAACCGTCCCGATGTGCTCAACTGTTTTGACACTCTCACCCTCAAAGAGCTTGGTCAAGCCTTTTTAGATGCAGGCTCTGATGACGCCATTGCTGTAGTGGTAATCACCGGTGCTGGCGATAAAGCATTTTGTACTGGAGCTGACCTGAGGGAGCAAGAGGAGCACATCCTCCACAAACCAAACAATTATCACAAGTGGATGTATACCTTTATAGAGATGCATGACCGCTTGCGCAATCTGGGCAAACCCACGATAGCCAGACTAAATGGCATGACTGTGGGTGGTGGCAACGAACTCAACATGGCTTGTGATTTAGCTGTTGCAGCTGACCACGTCACCATCCGTCAAGTGGGAGCGGCCCGTGGCAGTGTCGCCGCCGGTGGTGCCACACAGTGGTTACCAATGATAGTGGGAGACCGTAGAGCCAGAGAGATGCTACTGCTCTGCGAGCCAATAGACGCCTACACCGCCCTTGACTGGGGACTGGTCAATCAAGTCGTACCAGCCTCGATGCTCGATAGCACAGTCAAAGAACTAGCCGAAAAACTCTACAACAAGCTACCTGAGTGCACACGTTACACCAAACAACAGCTCAATTTTTGGCGCGATTTTAGCTGGTCAATGACCGTTGGCCATGCCCGAGACTGGCTCACTGTGCATGCTGGCTCTTATGAGACCGCCGAGGGACTGAGTAGCTTCCGCAAAAAACAGCCCATGGATTATGCCAAAATCCGTGCCCGCGGTGCCAAACCAATGGGCACTGCCAATCCGGCGTTTGATACTACCCCCTGCTCGGCATGCAACAGCGATAACCCAGTGGGCAATGCCTTTTGCGGAGCCTGCGGACACAAGCTCTAAGTGATTTAAAAAAACGTTTTACAGCCAATATCTTTATAAAATCAGGAGATGAAATGGTAATGACTATGACTTACAAAAACATTTTGACCAGCAAAGAAGCAGCGGGACAAGCTGATACCTATATAGGTGTCGTCCAGCTCAATCGCCCCACTGTACTCAACGCTCTCAATACCGAGCTGATGACCGAGTTGGTGGCTGCTTTGCAAGAAATGGATAGAGATGAGAGCGTGCGCTCCATAGTCCTCACTGGCAGCGACAGAGCATTTGCTGCTGGTGCTGATATCAAAGAAATGTCCGATGAGAGCACAGTCTCAATCATGCTCAAAGACAATCTCGCCATCTGGGACAAAGTCAAAAACATCAAAAAACCCATCATCGCAGCAGTATCAGGATTTGCACTGGGCGGCGGTTGTGAGCTAATGATGATGTGCGACATTATCATTGCTTCTGAGAGCGCTCAGTTTGGTCAACCCGAAATAAACATCGGAGTTATCCCTGGAGCCGGCGGCACTCAGCGCCTCACCCGTGTTTTTGGCAAATACAAAGCAATGGAAATGATCCTCACCGGTCGTCCCATCAATGCCCGCGAAGCTTATGAGCTTGGTCTCGTAAACAAAGTCATGCCAGTAGAGCTTTATCTAGAAGAAGCTAAAAATCTCGCCAAAGAAATCGCAGCCAAATCTCCCATCGCCGTAAGACTAGCTAAAGAAGCCGTACTCAAAACTTTTGATGGCACCTTATCGGAAGGCTTGGAATTCGAGCGCAAAAATTTCTACATGCTCTTCTCCTCAGAAGATCAAAAAGAAGGCATGAAAGCATTTTTGGAAAAACGCAAAGCCGTATTTACCGGTCGCTAAGTTATCCCACAACAAGACTATATGCAGGTTTTATAAAATGACAGACGAAAAGATTTTGCTTACAGAAAAGAAAAACGGTGTCGGTATAATCACGCTCAACCGTCCTGACAAACTTAATGCCTTTAACGATGAGCTGACCTTCCAATTGCAGGATGCGCTCAAAGAAATGGAAAAGGACAAAGAAGTCAGAGCGATTATCCTTACCGGTGCCGGTCGTGGTTTTTGCTCCGGACAGGACTTGCAGAGCCGCTCTATCGCTCAGGAAGTAGGTCACCGCACCTCTCTGGGAGACAGCATCAAGCGCCGTTATAATCCCATCGTAATCAAACTGCGCCGCATGGAAAAACCAATCATCGCCGCCGTCAACGGTGTCGCTGCTGGTGCAGGTGCATCCATGGCATTTGCCTGTGACTATCGCATCGTCACTGACAAGACCAACTTTATCCAGTCATTTACAAAAGTCGGTCTCATCCCAGACTCCGGTGCTACTTTTATCTTGCCTCGTTTGATTGGCGCCACCAAAGCCTTTGAGTTGATGCTTAGCGCTGATAAGCTCCCCGCTGAAGAAGCTCTCAGACTGGGCGTAGTCAATAAAGTTGTAGCCGAAGCCGACCTCATGACCGAAGCTATGCAACTGGCAGAAAAACTAGCTGCCGGTCCAAGCAAAGCCTTTGGTCTGACCAAGCGCGCTATCAACAAAGCAATTTTTGATGACCTCGAAGAGCTTTTGGAATACGAAGCTAATTTGCAAGAGCTAGCTGGTCGCTCAGATGACTTCCAAGAGGGCGTCAAAGCCTTTGTCGAGAAGCGTACTCCCAACTACACCGGCAAATAAGCTAAAACAGTAGTTTATCGAGACCCCGCACCAGTCCTTTGACCTGGGCACACTGCCGTATAGCAAGCAATGTGCCATCCACATAGGGTCTGGCACTGGTGCCGGCGTCGTGACGCAGAGTGAGCCGCTCATCAGGCAAACCAAAGACTGTCTCAAAAGCAATGACATAACCGGGCAATCGCACAGAGTGCACCGGTGTACCCTTGATTTGAGCACCACGAGCAGTGACCTCGCCTACGGTCTCTGACACTGGCCTGGCCAGTTTATTTTGGCGCACCTCTTCCATACATTCGGCCAGCTCTCGCACCGTGCCGCTTGGCGCGTCAATCTTAGTGGCGCTAGCGTAATCGATGATTTCCCAACTCGGCAAATACTTGGCGGCAAGCAAAGAGAAATGTTTGGCTAGAGCAGCGGTGATAGAAAAATTGCCACAGGCAATCACTCCCACGCCTTTGTCCAGAGCGAGCTTTTGGATCTCGTCAAAATCAGTGGCACTGAGCCCAGAGCTGCCCACGATAGTGGAGACACCCTGACCAATAGCATACAAAACATGCTCTCGGACAGCATCAGCACTAGTAAAGTCGACAAAGACATCGGATCTAGTTTTGAGCGCCTCGGCGACACTGCCTGAGACGACGAGGTCGCTTGCCAGCCCAAGAGAGCTGAGAGTCTTACCTTGAGCCGAGCGGCTGACACAGGACACTAGCTCCATATCCGGTGCGGCAATGACTGACTCAGCGACAAGCTTACCAGTCCATCCAGTCACACCAGCCAGGCTTACTTTAATTGTCATGACTCCCCTTCCAACACAAAACCAAGTATCTATAGATATCAAACACTCACTTTGCCGCGGGCTTCAAACCACCACGCCCCATTTCGAGTAGCTCCGTAAACGCTGCGTCACTACTTCTGGTGCTGTCTCCAGTAATGGTCTCAAGCACTGACTTGGCTAGTTTATAACCGGTGGGCGCGTTAAATATACTATCCCCGCATTGAACCACTTGAATCTTGGAAGTATTCAGTATCGTCTCGGACCGATATTTTGACTGGACACCTGTTAATAGGTCTTTAGAGTCATAGCGCTTGACGTAGTAAACGGGTATGCCACCATTGGTAGGTATCTTATAGGCAGCGTGAATAATACGCTCGGCTTGTTCAGCATAATCTACTCCCTGCTTCAAATATTTCAAAGAACAATTTTCTTCTACAATGCTTTTGACACTCATATTGAGCATTTTTGTAGTCAATGCTCTAGTCGGTGAGCCCACAATTCTTTCGGCAGGCTTCATGATAAATCCTGATATCATGCCGCTTTCGCAAAATGCTTTATAGCTCTGAGTATAGTAAGTTTTGTCATCATTTCTAAAGACGGTCACCTGCCAGTTTGGTGCTTTTGAGACAAGCACAAATCCAAGCCGGTCTTTACTCTCAATCCTGATACCAGTGGTTGATACAGTGAGCTGACATTTACCCAGGAAGCTATGAGTCTGATCGAGCTGCAATGCCTGCGGTTTGGCTATGGCATGACCAGCAAACATGAGCATAACGCCAAGCAAAATTGAGGTACATCGCCACCAATTCATTAGGGATGTACCTCATATTTTAGCTTTGGAATATCAAACTGTTTGCGCAGATGATTGATTATTGGCATCAATTCAGCACCTTCGTATGCCGCACCACTACCTGCATAGTCCACCAAAATAATAGCAGGCAGAGACTTTACACCGTAGTGCAACATTAGCTCTTGCACCTGGGCTTTAGAGGCGGGATTGTTTGAGTCTGTCTCTAAAACAATTGGAGTGGCCTGGCTATTGAGAATCTTATAAATGCTTTCATGGCGCAGAGCGGAATTACACATCAGATACGACTTCCACCCTATTTCATCAATCAATACAAGCACTCTCGGTCGCCTGGCAGTTTTGACCTGCAAAAGACTCACGGGCTGCCAGCGAACCAAACTTAAGGGCTGCTTAAAACGAGGATAAAAATAGCCTCCCTGCAAAAATGCAAAAAGCTCTCGGCTATCCTTGTAGTTGCCGCAGTAGGGACGCCACTCCTCAAGCTTAGCAAAGGGCAAGAGCCAATCTGAAAACAATAACATCTGAGGACTAACATCACACGACATTGAGCGATAAGGACGCCAATTTAGTTGAAGAAAATCAGTCCGAGAATAAATATCTTGCAGCTCGCTAAATCGCAACTTTGATGCCACCACAAATAAAGCCAGAGACTCTACACGACTGACATTCATTTGCCTGTCAAGATCAATGAGTCGAGGGGGCATCGTACCAGTTTTAATCGGCTTATCCAGCACATACTTAACTGCAAGATATCTGTTATTGATAAAATCAGCGACCTGCTTATCTTTTAAATCATGGTATTCAAATTTGAGCGAGCGCCACTCATTTTTAAATAGCACCGCATACAGTATCGGCTTACCGGTCTTACCACTCTCCTTTATTGCTTCGTCCCGACTGAGCCAGTTGATTTTAGCCGGCGTGCACACATAAGGCACCGCCCGAGCCACCAGGTCCATCCCCAGCTCTTTGCTTATGCCAAGGGTACACGCCAGTACAAAGCTAACCAAGGCCAGCAAGTAGAGCGCAACTGGTTGCGCCCTCTGACTATAGTCATGCCTGGCAAACATTACCGGTACTTATGACTGGCGTATTGCACTGTATTGTCTGGCACACTAGCCTTAAGACCCAAGCCATTGCGCAAAAATTCGCAGATGTTTTGCTCAGCAGCATTACCACGGATAACATCATCTTTGCCGTCTTTAGCATCGACAAAAACAGTAGCAGGCAGGCTGGTGAGACCATACTTGTTCTTTAGCTGATCGATTGTTTTATTACGCTCAGGATGCTCAGTATCGTATTCCAGGAGGATAGGCGTACAGTTTTTATTGAGTAGATCTACTACTTCTCGGTTATAGAGACTATTTAAGCGGAAGTGATCTGACTCCTGCCCGATGTCATCAAGCAATACAAGTACCCTTGGCTTTGCCGGTTTTGGTCCATCTAACAATTTGGCAGGCTGCCAGTGGACAAGACCAGTACTGGGTTTAAAATGATGCCAGTTTTTGGCGGCAAAGAGATACTCCATCAAGTCTTCGTGAGTGCGGTACACATTCAAAACAGGACCACGAGAGTTATCGCCCTCACTACGACCATAATATGAATAGGCAGGCTCATAGTTGTTGTAATACTGATAGTTTTGGTGGCCGTAAAGATTAGGCTCACTGATACCCAGCTCTGCCAGATTGGCACTGGAAAGTATGTCATTGTGATTGCGCATACGCAGCTTGGCTGGTACCGTAAATAGTGCCACAGAGCTGCGATAACTCAAAGGAAATTGCTCAGAAAAAGCCTTAAATTCAAGCGGTGTCTTGCTTTCTTCTGTGATTTTTTCTTTGAGAAAAATCCTTACGGGGATGTAGTTAGCATTGATAAACTCATAGGTGTCTTTTTTATTAAAATCATCGTACTCGAGCCGTATTGAGGCATCATCGCCTTTTACCAAAATGGCATAAAGTATGGGCTTACCAGTGCGCCCACTCTCAGCCAGAGCAGCCTCCCTGGTGCGCCATACAATCGGAGGACTGTGCCTAAACGGCGAAGCCAGCTCGTTTAAGAGATTGAAATTGTACTCTTTGCCAATCCCACAAACAGATGCTAAAAGCAGTGCAGAGACAGCCAGTAGATAAAGCCGCTTGGGCTGTGAGCGAGTGCTCACATATTTGTCAGTCTTGGGCATAACTAAACTCCTTGCGGCTCAAGGTAAACACTGCAAGAGACAAAAAGACTGATACCACGCAGACATAATTGATCACAGAGCCAATATACTCACCGCCAAAAGTAAACAAATTAGCAATTGGAATATTGGGGTAAAACACTGCTGCCAGTGCGCCCAAGCCTATGTGCGCAAGGCGCTCTAAATTGACCTGCGAGATACCGCTCCAGGTATAAGCTGTGTGATAGACAGGCGACAGCACTTGGGCACCGAGCATAAGGGCAAAGAGCACGCCGGCGATAATCGCCAGGTCTTTGATGCCAGTTACCAGTGACGAACAAAAAACAAGCACAGAAGCGGTGCCAAACGCAATAATGATACGCTCAGCCATATTGGCAAAAAATTCGCCATCTAGCAAAAGCGAAGGGGCAAAATAAACCGAAATAGCATGCTCAACCACCAGTGCTTGCACCGCGCAAATGGCGGCAGCCAGCCCAACGGCTATCCATTTACTGATGATGTAATTGGTTATGGTCACCGGTCTTGCCAAAACCAGTGTGATAGTGCCATGCTGGCGCTCCCTGCCCACCACACCGATGCCCCATATAAGGGCAAAAAATATCGACATGGCGCTAAAGGAGATCATCTCATCTTGAATCTCTAGCGGACTAAAACAACGACGCCAGGTAAAATGCGCCAGTGGCCCGAGAAAGAGCAGAGTGAGGAGAATTAGCCGCACTTTGTTTGATTTAAATTCGCGCCAGGTATTGACGCATATTGCTCGATTCACACTAACCCCCTTCCCTAAAGCTTGCGCTTACTAAAGCTACTTTGCCTGTATATCTATTTTGTGTCGGACATCTGCTCCATAAAGACTCGCTCCAGCCGTCCTGAATCCGGCGCAGCCTGGACTACAGGCACACCGGCCATGACCAGAGCTTTGATAAGACTGGCCGACTGCGGCAGATTTTGCGTCTGAATGCGAGCCAGACCTTCTTCAAAGTGCATAAGCAGACAGTTATTGGCAGCAGCTGTGCGACCAATGAGACTTTCGTCGACACAGACATCATCAGAGAGCCACTTTATCTCCATCACACTGGCGATATTTTTGGCTTCTTCTCTTAAATTTTCAAAGCCAACTACCTGCCCTTTGGCTATAAATGCCACCCGGTCGCAGCTGCGCTCTATTTGGTCAAGCTGGTGGCTATTAAGCAAAATTGTCAGCTTGTCTTTTGTGCGCAGGTCACGCAACAGCGATCGCACAATAATTACGCCCTGGGGGTCCATGCCAGAGGTTGGCTCATCCATCAAAAGATAATCAGGCTTACCCACCAGTGCTTGGGCAAAGCCCAGACGCTGCAACATACCCCTTGAATATTTTTTGACCGGCTGAGCCCAGGAGCTGGGGTCCAGCTCCACTCGGGTAAGCAGCTCTTCACATTCGCGCTTGCGCACACTCTCGCCGCCACCACTCAGCTCGTGGTGGTATTGCATATAATCCCGGCCTGTCATCCAACGGTCAAAGGTGAGACGTTCCGGCAAATAACCAACCCTGGCTCGACTGCGCATATCATCCGGTGCAAAGCCGTCGATAGTAACGCTACCTTTGTCTACAGCCAAAAAGCCCAGCAAACACCCAAGCAGCGTGGTCTTACCGGCGCCATTGGGGCCCACAAGACCAACGGCCTCACCTGGAGCAATTTTTAAGGAGAGCCCATTTAAGGCTTTGACTTTGCCCCCCTTATAGGTTTTTACGATATTATCGACAACGATACCCTTGCTCAGACTATCGCCTTCAGCACTGGTATATCCAGGAGATTCTGGCGCTCCTTGGGCTTGTCCGTGGGCAACCTCAGTCACTATCGTCTCCTCAAATGCTCTTTACAATATTCCCGATCAAGACCCACCTCTCTCATCCTAGATGCAACTAATGAGGCCAGCAAATTAGTCCGTCAGTTTACCGATTGTGTTACAAGTGTCATATGAAAGCCAGCAGCGACACCCTTACATCCACCTGGGGAAACCCCTGGAAACTTGCCTTTGTAATAGTATTGGCCGTTTTATTTAACGGACCTTTTGCAATTGCTCAAAACGAAGGCATGCTTGAGACCCCCGTCACAGATGGGGAGCAACAAGTGCTAGTGCCCGTGGACGAAACCACCGTGCAATCGATGTTTAGGCATGAAAACAGCAGCGGCATGACTGGACCAGGCTCGCCAGATGCCTGGAAAAGCCGGCAGGGCACCCCCACTGATGCCGGGCTAGCCAAACCACCCAAGAAGCGCTTATTGCGCAAAATCAAAGAAGGCGAAGGCAATGGCTTTGCCCGTCTGCTCGATTATTCTGGGCAATTTACCTACGAAATCCCAGACGACTGGGCCTGTACCAGCAACCCCTTTTTGCCGCACGACATTTTGACCAGACAAAGCGGCGAATCCGGCAAAACGATTTCATTTCAAAATCGCAAAGGTCGGTTTAATCCGTTAGAGATCAAAAAAACACTGGAGACTGAATACAGCAGTAAGCTGGAAAAATTCAAGCTGCTCGAAGCCAGTCAATTTAAACTGGAGAGTGGCAAAATGGATGCTCTCAAGTTTGTAGCCAGCGGAGAGATAGAAAAAATTGGAGTACGCCAGGTTTGTATTGCCCGCCCGTATAAGATGGGACAATATCTGCTGGTCATAGGCAACGCTCCTCTCGATGACAAAGAGCCAATGGATCAAGTGCTTACCCGCGTAGCCAGTCGCATCGAGATTTTAAAACATCCGACCAAGTCGGAGAAAAAATAATGGACAGTAGCTCACTGCGCAAAAACGTGCCACTGCTGGTAGTGCTGCTGTTTATACTCTTTATGTACGTGTCCAGTAATATTGCCAAACACAGTATGAAAGACCCTAAGTTTTCGCGTGACCTCTCCACCACTTACCCCAAAACAGCCTACCAGGCGCTTTTTACTCAAAAGTCAGACAAGGGCGAAGGTCATGCCATTTTATCAAGCGATGGTTGCGGTCACTTGAGACTAAAAGAACAAGCCAGCGTACTTAAATACACACACGATACAGTGGACCCCAAGCAAGAGCCCAAGTCAATCAAAGTAGATGTAGCGCGCATCACTTTGCTCGATTATCTCAATGGCAAAAAGTATGTGGTTTTTGACCATGACAAAGCCTATCAGGAGAGCGAATTGAGCAACCTCGGCGTTGGTATCTTTGATGAAGAGATGTTCCGCTCAAGCAAAGCCACCAGTCTTGGTACCTCTGAGATGGAAGGGCAAGAAGTGCGAGGCTGGAGAACGACTCTACCTCTTACTGATGACGAACAAATCGAAGCATGGTTTAGCACCAAGAACGGTTGCCTGGTTTATGCACGCGGCAATGGAGTCGAGACCAGACTGCTTAAATACATGAATGTCGGGCTACCACCACAAGCATTTGAGCCACCACCAGACTACAAAAAAAGCAAGATCTAGCTAAAGTAAACAACAAAAGTGAACCTCACCCGTCGCACTAAAATCATCATTGCCACAGGGTTTTGTGTGCTGACCGCACTGCTATTACTGCTTAATCTCAAAGAAATAATCAAAAATAGTCCTCAGTATTTTGGTTATAGAGGTCAAGATTTATTTGGCGTTTATACAGCCCAACTCGATGGCAGACATTTTGCAAAGTTGCTTAGCGATCCGCTAAAAGAGATGTCGCATGTGCGCTTTGCGCCTGACGGCAGCAAAATCACACTGACGAGATATAACAGAATACTGAGTAGTGGTCTGGCAGAAGAAAATGGCAGTGACTACCTTAATACCGAAATCATGGTGGCAAACGCCGACGGTACTGAGCTTAAGTCGTTGACTAAAACCGGTCCAGCTGTGATGAATGCAAACAGCAGCTGGATTGACAACGAGCGCCTAATTTATGTCCACACTGACGATGTGCACAGCAAATTGCCCGAGCTGCGCGTGCTAAACATCGCCACCAAGCAAGAGCAGCGAGTGCCTACACCCCCAAACCTGGCCGTGGCAGATCCCACCTGCAAAAATGACAAACTGGTCTTCCCCGTGGTGCAGACAAGTACCGACGCCAGTGCCTGCAATCCTCTCTGGATAGCCAATCTCAGTGGCGCTGGACTGAAGCAGTTAACCAATCCAGTGATAACAAAGCCAATAATGCCGCTGCAATTTAAGCTGGGGGATTACGACCCCTGGCTTTCGCCCGACGGTAGTTCGGTAGCCTTTATGCGCTACAGTGGTGGCACGGATTGGCGCGTATACACCGTTGATGTCGACACCAGAGTAGAGAGAGAATTGACTCCACCAGGCATCGCATGCGGTATTCCAAAGTGGTCAAATGATGGTAAATCAATTATCTACGTCTCCTGGGATACAAGTGACCTCAAAAAACTGGGACTGTATTTGATTGACCCGACTGGAGCAAACAAACGTCAGATTGCACTGCCGGCTGGCTATCTCTATTCACATCCGTCTTTTGTACCGGACAGTGGACAGACAAACACTGCCCAGATAGTCTTTAGCACCAGACGTGTACCGGCATTGCCCGGCAGTCCACCACAAGAGTGATTGAGCGATACAGCCCAAAAGTCCTAATTGACGCTCTTTAGCGCCTGAGCAAAACGGGTAGATGAGAGCGCTAACTCTTCCAGGCGCTTGCGCAATGAGGGATCGCTTATCTCCACACCACTAAAGCCCTCGCCATCAGCATAGACAAAACGCGGCACAATTACCGAGCGGAAGTCTAGCATCAGAGACGAAGCGATATTCATCACTGACATATAGCTCGATTTGCCACCAGCAGCACAGACAAAACCAACGACTTTGTTTTCCCAGGCGCGGCCAGTCAACTCCACTAGATTTTTAAGGGCAGCAGAGCATGAGTAGTTATAGACAGGAAAGCCGACAATGATGCAATCAGCTTCTTTTATTTGGGCTTCGACAATTTTGACATTGGCGTCGCCATAAGCCTTGCCACCATCGCAAAGGGGCAAGGGATGATCGCGCAAATCCATAAAGCGCTTAGTGCCGCTAGCCTGAGGGATGTCGTCATAGACCACACGGGCAAGCAATCGGCTCTTGCTTTCGACATTGAGACTGGAGCTTATAACAAGGGTGTGTACAGTCATGATTGTGTCCTTAAAAGAGTTACTGACTCAATCTAAAGCAACACAAAGAGTCTTGCGTAGCAACACAAAGAGTCTGCGTAACTAGCTGGCTTGATAATTTTTGAGGAAGAAATTGAAATTTGTATCACCACCAGCGATACCAGCTTGTCCGGCGGGCATATCAACCACATCCTGAACAACGCCACGGCGCAGACTGTGCGCCAGATCGAGGACGTATTCTCTATCCTCTGGGGCATATCCTCTGTCTATCCCTGTTTTAAGGGCACTGAGGAGGGCGGCATAGCTAACTTTATCGGGTGTTTTCATAATTACAGGATAACTACTGGACACAATTAAAGTAGCAATTCTGCAGTATTCTTTACCTTTTCAAGATGCCCCAGATAAGCTCTACCGCATGGCTTCAACGCCAAGCAGCGTGAGCATGACCAGACTTTTTAGCACTAAAAGCCAGCGTCAGATGGCAGATTTTTTAACTGCTTTTGCTGTTCTTGCAGTCTGGAGTCTACTTCCATTTGTTCCTGATTGCGCATATACGGAGATAGATTGGTAGGACTGGGAGCCACGTTTTCTACTGCCAGCTTTTGCTCGATAGTAGCGATACGCTGCTCCACCTGCCTGCGCCTGGGACCATCTACTTCGTCTTTGCTGCAACGGATAAAATGTCTGTACTCTTTTACAGCCGAAGAAAGATGCTTCTCAGCCTCAAATAACATGGCCAGTTGCAGGTGCACTTCTTTGTTGTCGGGCTCGTACTCTAGCGCCTTATGCCAATTTTCGATGGCGCCCTGGTGGCTACCTTTGGTGAGCATACAAATGCCCATGTCCAGATAGACCCGGTCGTATTTGATGCCCACTAGCGGGTTGCTGGTTTTGGTCATCTCAGTCAGGGTGCTATAGGCTTTGATCCAGTCTTTCAGCTTCATCAGACATTCGGCATAGCGGATCCAGGGATAGTAGCGGTCCCACTGGCTCTTATGGTCACCGAGAGCCCTCAAGTAACAGTCACAAGCACCACCAAAATTACCCTGAGCCTCGTTCAACTCACCTTGAGCGACAAAGAGGTCGGGATAGATTGGGTCTTTATATTCGCTATCCCCAAAAGCCATGACTATCTGTTCATTGGCTTTGTCAAAAGTTTTCAACCTGGTGTAGACCTGACAGAGCGCCAGGTGGCCAGGAGCAGCCTTTTCGATGGTTTGCTGGAGATGGTGGGTGAGGGCATCGACCGCTTTGAGGTCCTGACCTTTTGCTTTGTAAGCCAGTCCCAGATAATAAAAGGCTTCGGGCGCATAACCATTGCGGGCAAAATAAGTAGACTGCAAAAGAGCATCGATGGCGCCATCATAATCGCCCTTTTTATAGAGCTCTTTGCCTAGTTTGCAGTTTTTGTCAGCCGGGTCTTTAGTATTTTTGTTGCTAGTTTTGGCGTGGACCGCATTTTGTGGCCCGGGCAAAGCCATAAGGCAAACCAACCCGGCCATGAGGGTCAAGCTTGTGCGTTTGGCAAATTCAGGCAATAGGCTCACTTCTATTCAATAATTCCAAAAAGACTTCTTCATTAATAGTCTTTATACCAAGTTCTGTAGCTTTCGCCAATTTTGATCCTGCACCCGGTCCTGCCACCAGATAATCGGTCTTTTTAGAGACAGAGGAGCTGGCTTTGCCGCCCCGTTCTTTGACAGCCTTTTCGGCCTCGGTGCGCTCCATGGACTCCAGCGAGCCAGTGATGACAAAAGTCAGACCAGTCATTGTTTGCGGCACCTGGATGACGTCTTTGTCCTCCATGGAGAGACCTGCCGCTCTTAGCTCCTCAATCAGCTTGAGATTTTGCTCCTGACTAAAATAATGGCGCACATGCTCACTAATCACAGGTCCAAGACCTTCGATATTGGCAATATCTTCTGGCGATGCTGCAATGATTTTGTCCATTGAGTTAAAGCGCTTAGCCAATAACTCTCCTACCGACACACCCACATGCCTTATGCCGAGAGCAAAGACAAGTGCTGCCAGTGGTCTATTTTTGCTAGCAGCAATAGCATTGATAGCGTTTGTTGCTGATTTAGAGCCGACCCTATCTAGTTTGAGCAAGTCTTCTTCAGTTAGCTTATAAAAGTCAGCTGGACTTTGTACCAAACCCTGACGACTCAACTCAGCAATAAGGACTTCACCGACTCCGTCGATATTCATCGCTTCTTTGCCGACCCAGTGTATAAGCCTGCGTAAGCGTTGCGAATCACAGCCATAGATGTTCGGGCATCTTAAGACGACTTCTTCGTTGAGACGCTCAAGCTCGCTACCGCAAGCTGGACATGTCGTGGGAAATTCAAAAGGCACACTGTTGGCAGGTCTCTTATCAATTTTGACCGAGACTACCTCGGGAATAATTTCACCCGCTTTACGTACCACAACAACGTCATTGACGCGCACATCCAGTCTTTTGATTTGCTCGCTGTTATGCAGTGTCGCTCTTTTGACTGTGGTGCCAGCCAGTTTAACTGGCTTCAAAGCAGCGACAGGAGTGACTGCCCCGGTGCGCCCCACATCAAAATTGATTGCCTCCACCACAGTTTCGACTTCTTCGGGTGGGTATTTAAAGGCAATAGCCCAGCGCGGCGAATGTGTAGTATTGCCCAGGGCTTGCCAGAGAGGGCGCTGATCCAGCTTAATCACCACACCGTCAGTTTGATAATCAAGTCCGTGTCTTGTATCTTGCCATTCGGCTACATATTTGAGTACGCCATCCAACTCAGTACGGTAGCGATTAGGCTCCACCGGAAAGCCCATGGCAGCAAGCAATGCCAGATTTTCAAAATGACTCTCAGGTTGCTTAATGCCATCATCAAGCACATACAAAAAATAAGTCCAGAGTGCCAGTTTGCGCTTAGCTGTCTTAGCCGGGTCCTTTTGTCTCAGTGAGCCACTGGCGGCGTTACGAGGATTGGCAAAAAGCGGCTGTCCTTCCTCCTGCAAAGCTTCGTTTAATACTGTAAAACTGGAGACCGGCATATAGACTTCGCCGCGCACTTCCAGCTTTTGAGGTGTATAGAGTTGGTATTCGTCTTCGCTAAGACCCATTGCAGAGGCTCTCAAAGTACCGTCTTTTAGCTTTGGCACTGGTTTTACTTGACGAGGCAGACCAAATACAGTTTTGAGATTGAGGGTGACATCCTCACCTACTTCGCCATTACCCCTGGTGGCACCCTGGGCAAAGTGACCAGCACGGTAAGAGAGTCCAATCGATAAGCCATCGATTTTATGTTCACAAACAAAACTCAAATTGAGATCAGCGGGCACATCGTCTATTTCTTTGAGGCCTTTGTACAGACGCTCCTGCCATTGTTTGAGGTCATCAACGCCCATGGCATTGGCCAGACTGAGCATAGGTATTAGATGTTTTACTTCCTTAAAATCAGTGCTGGGCTTAGCTCCCACAGTCTGCGTGGGACTATCACTGGTGGCAAATTGTGGATACTGAGACTCGAGCATTTTTAGCTCGTTAAAGAGTTTGTCAAACTCGCTATCTGGTATTTCAGGCTGTTCGACGTAATAACAAAAGCGGTGGTGCTCGACTAGTCGCTTCAACTCGTCGATACGCAATCTTGCTTCTTCAGTTTCTAATTGATCGTTCAAAATCGCCCCGGTTGCTCGCCTGGTGTCATCGCTCACAATATACCTCAAAAAAAAGAGGGCGACTGTCGTCGCCCTCAATCCTGCAATTAATCGAGTCCTTCACGGCTCAAGATGACACAATCACCTTGACCGGTGCCCGAGCAAATAGCGGCAGCACCAAGTTTGGCACCACGGCTCTCCATCTCTTTGGCAAGAGTCAAAAGGATACGAGCACCACTAGCCCCGATAGGGTGACCAAGGGCAATAGCGCCACCATTGACGTTAACCTTTTCGGGGTCAATGCCAAGCATATTGATTGATTTGAGAGCCACACTAGCAAAGGCTTCATTGATTTCCATAAGCTCAAGATCTTCTACTTTGAGGTTGGCTTTTTTGAGCGCCTTTTGGGTAGCTAGAGCCGGCACAGTAGCCAGATAAGGCACGTCCTGACCGATACTGGCATGAGAGACGATGCGAGCGAGTGGTTTGAGACCAAGTTCTTTTGCTTTGCCAGCGCTCATTACTAGCAGCATGCAAGCACCGTCATTAACACCAGGAGCATTACCAGCGGTGATCGTGCCCTTTTCGACAAATACAGGCTTGAGCTTGGACAGGGTTTCCATATTGGTATCAGCGCGGGGCGCTTCGTCTTTATCGATAACTTTAGTCTGGCCTTTGCCAGCAGGGACTTCCACTGAGAGGATTTCTCTGGCAAATGCACCCTTTTCGATGGCAGCAATAGCTTTTTGGTGACTGCGGCAAGCCCATTCATCCTGCTGTTGGCGAGTGATGCCAAATTCGTCAGCGACTTTAGCGCCGTGCACAGCCATGTGTACGCCAGAGACCGGGCACTCCAGACCATCTACGAGCATAGCGTCTTGAAAGCCCACGTGACCCATACGCTTACCAAAACGAGCCGAATTGGCCTCGACAATATAGGGAGCCTGACTCATTGATTCCATGCCGCCAGCCAGAATGATATCGGCGTCATTAGCACGGATGCGCAGGTCAGCAATGGTGACTGCACGCATGCCTGAAGCACAGACTTTGTTGACAGTAGTGGATTCGGTGGTGTTAGGCAAACCAGCTGCCAGAAGAGCCTGACGAGAAGGTATCTGACCACAGCCAGCCTGTACAACCTGGCCGACGATAACTTCGTCAATGGTGTTAACGTCGATTTTGTTGCGCTTCACGATTTCTTTGATCAAGGGAGTCGCTAACTTAACCGCGCTCAAGGTGGCAAAAGCACCGCCCATACGACCGAAGGGTGTTCTCAACCCATCAACAATTACCGTATCTCTGTCATTCATGGTGATTTTCCTGTTGAAGATATCAAGCGTCATGGCCATCCAAAACTGCTACAGATAATGTTATCCGCTTACTGTCGAGAGTCCCGACACTCTCATCAATTGTTCCGATTTCGACTATTATTGTTGGGGCATAATAGGTAACAGATGTCTAGCTACAACCCCGATCCTAAACGCAATTTGCGACGACCAGCTCGTGGCGGTACCACTGCGCCCAGCAAAAAACAGTCCCAGGGCGGCAATCCCATATCCAATTTGTTTGGCCCGCTAAACGCCATTATCGAACAAAAGCGCCAGGACGCTGTAGTCGAACCACCCAAAATTGAACCCGGTCGCAGGCTCATTGCCCTGGGTATAGACTTTGGAGTGGCTTATATTATTTTTCTGGTTTTGAGTTGTGTGCCACTTCTCAACCACTTCCTTACGCTCGCGCTTGTCATCCCGGTTGTAATGTGCGTGCGTGATTACTTTTTTGGCGGTCGCGGCTTTGGCAAAAATGCCATGGGTCTCAAAGTTGTAGACCTGGCTACAGGCGAAGGACCGGGCTTATTACAAGTGCTGACGCGCAATGCTATCTATCTGGGTCCGATAATTTTTGAAGAATTCACTTTCACGATTTTCCACCTTTTGCCTTTTAACGAGGTCTTTGTGTGGATCAAAACTGCTCTCGGCATAATGGTGCAAGTTTACGTATTAGTAATAGTCCCCATAGAAATCTATCGCTCATTGCAAAGGGAAGATAGTATGAGACTTGGTGACGCCCTGGCGGGCACCTGTATAGTCGAGGCTGACATGAATTTCAGTAGTTTGCTGCCCAAGTAAAGAGCGATTTTGCAATGACTCACAAAACAGCTTACATCTGGGGTCCAGTGACTTCCTTCAACGGACCTCTGGCAGCACTTTTAGTGATGAAAGGTTGGCACGTCCATTTTGCCTGCAAATCATCACTCAACTTCCTTAGCCTATCGCCGCTGGATTTGACAACTCAAGCCCAGACCATGCTTGACAGCGCCCTGGGTGGCAAAGACAATGCCCGCACTTTTAAGGACAGACTTAAACTGGTCGAGCCCAGCGAAATCAAAAACCAGCACTATGATGCCATCATATTTAGTGCACTGCCTCCCAACTTTGACGAATCCCGCAGCCCGAGAGCACCATGGACAGGGGCGGATTTTAGATCCATTGCCAAAACCTTTAAGGGTGTACCGACTTTTATCATCAGCTCACTATGGGGCGGCGTACAAAAAGACGGAGTAGTCCCAGAAGAACTGGAATTTGCCAGACGCAAACCTCTCAGCCAGTGGGAAAACACCTGTCAGCAGTATGAGCTACGCTTGCTTGAAAGTTTAAGTGAGACTGAATCCCCCTGGTATCTGGTGCGCTTACCACTGCTCACCGGCGACACCAAATCTGGTGCAACAATCAAATTTGCTGGTATTTACAGTTTAATCAAAGAACTACAACAAACACTGACCAAACCCATCTATGCCGGGCAGTTGAGCCAGAATCACAAACTCGACAAGCTCAAACTGACCTATAACCCAGACTCGACACTCTGGTTTTTGCCAGTGGATGTGGCCGTCAATACATTTTTTAGGATACTCGAAGACGAGAGCAGGCCGCGTATCTGTAATCTAGTCTCGACCCAGATGACCCTTAACCGCGAATGGCTTAATCATCTCGGACAGACTCTCGGCGTAGAGGAGCTTATCGCTGCCGAACCAGATGGACTCAACTTATCAAACACCATGCGTAAGCTTTTGCTAGATGATGTCCAGGTCAAGACACGCAATCTCTTTGAAGTCTCTGGTCGCTATCAACTTTTGCCAGTGCGCTTAGATAGAGAGTATCTGCAAAAACTTTTGCTATACGCCCAAGAGCATCACTGGGGTGAGCCGCAAAATCCCTATGTCGAGGACTCCGGTCTCGACTATTCCGAAAAAGTCGCTCACTATTATTTTGAGCAATTCGTACCAGAAAAAATCAGACAGGGTGCGCTTAAAAACGCCAAAATCAATGGCACAAAAATAGGCTTTAAACTAAAGGCATCAAGCGGTCAGGGCTGGCTCCTCAAAAGCGGCTCAGGAGAACTACCGGAAGTAACTCATTTTGACCCGACTTTTGATAAGCCTGATGTCTGCTTCTACTTTAGCGGTATGACACTAGCTCGCCTAATTCAAAAAAAGATGCACCTCAAAAAGGCGCTCCTGATGAAGGAAGTCACTGTCGAGGGCAATATGCTGTCAGTGCTTAAGGTGGCTGGCACCATCGAAAAATTCCTCCAGGATTTTCCACTCAACCCTCAGGACCTGATTAAAAGTCAACAAGAAAGCTTGATTTAGTTATTGCTGAAATGGCATCCCGTAAGCCACAATAAGGTCAAAACAAATGAAACTCAGTTATATGGTGCAAGGTCTCACACTGGCACTACTGGTAACAACCAATTTAAGTTGCAGCGCTGGCGCCTGGAAAGAATTCAAAGATCCCGCTGGCGAGTTTAGCGTCGCTATGCCAAGCCCGGTCACTCTCACCGAGCGCGAACCGGGATTACCAGCTTACGATGCCAGAGAAGGTGCAGTTGACTATAGAGTCAGTGTCAATGAACGCTCCAGCCTCGAAGAAAAGGCCGAAATAGAAGTCTACTGCAACACCTTTGCCGACAGCTTTGAGAAGAATATGAAAGACCAGAACTTCCCTGTGAAGAGGGCGGTCGCTGAAGAAGTAGCAGGACCAAACTGGAAAGGCAAACTCTACCAGTTTGATAAAACCGATGGCTCAAGTACCACCATCGAAATCTGTGTTGAACCAAAACACAATATTATTCTCTATGCTTTTGGTGCCAGCCGCAACGATCCACAAGCAATCAAGTTCTTCAGCTCTTTTAAGGTCAAATAAAGCACTCACGACAATTTCACTGATCTCATATTAGCCTGGTGCTGGTGTTCACCACTTAAACAGCAGCGCAAGATACTACAGGGATAAAATGATGGAAGCAAAAGATGATTTTGAGAGCGCAATTTTTGATATTCCTGAACCAAAGCCAGATCCCTACGCCGAAGCAGGGCGAGCGCTCTTTGAAGCGGCCCAGGAAACTTACGGAAGAAACTTTGTCGATCCTTCAAAAATAGACAAAATTTTGGACAAGGCCGGCGATGCTTGCCAGGTACGCAATGTGGCCAGAGCTGCCTCTCAAATCTACGACCCAGCAGCCGGCCCGCTCAGGTTTTCGTTTGAAGTGAACAAAGCTCGCAATGAAGAGACACTAGTAATAGATAAAGTTGGTCGAAGCCATAACCTCAATATCCACAAGTACACACAATCGCCTTATTGTAGCGACTGATCCAAAAACTTTTTAGGCTCACTAAAAGGTCAAATAACTCAGGCTTTGACGGCTGCGTTGGACTTCATTGCCGAGAGCAAATTAGCCATCTCAATAGCACCGACAGCGGCTTCGGCGCCTTTGTTGCCAGCCTTGGTGCCAGCACGCTCAATTGCTTGCTCGATAGAGTCCACAGTCAATATGCCATTGATCACAGGCACTCCAGTCTCAAGAGCGACACTGGATAGACCGCTAGCACTCTGTCCGGCGACAAAATCAAAGTGTGCAGTAGCACCACGGATAACCGCACCAAGAGCGATTACAGCGTCATAGCGACCAGTCTGAGCGGCTTGCTTAACCACCAGGGGCACTTCAAAAGCACCAGGGCACCACATCACATCAACATCGCCAATATCTGCGCCATGACGCTTGAGGGCATCAGTAGCACCAGACAGCAATTCTTTGGTGATAAAGTCATTAAAGCGAGCAACCACAATGGCAAATTTTAGCCCGGTACCAATAAGTCTGCCTTCGATGATTTCTGGTTGACCCTTAGACATTAGTCTTCACTCCCTTTGGCTTTTTTCCTGTTTGTGTTGTGTTACTTGCACTGCCATCGCCGTCTATTTTGCCCAGCTCAAGCCAGTGCCCGAGTTTTTCTTTTTTAGTGAGCAGATAATTCATATTGTGACTGTTGCAGGCAGGCGGCATCTGTACCCGGTCGGTGACAGTGAGACCGTAGCCTTCCAGTCCAACAATTTTGCGAGGATTATTAGTGATGATGCGCACTGATGTAAGCCCCAGATCACAGAGTATCTGAGCCCCTACGCCGTAGTCACGCAAGTCTGGTTTAAAGCCCAGAGACTCATTGGCTTGCACTGTATCCTGGCCGCTTTCTTGCAAAGCATAGGCTTTGATTTTATTGAGCAGTCCGATACCGCGACCTTCCTGCCTGAGATAGACAAGCACGCCGGCTTCTTCTTTAGCAATGAGTGCCATTGCTGCTTCTAGCTGTGGACCGCAGTCACAGCGCAGGCTGGCAAAAACATCACCAGTGAGACATTCGCTGTGCACCCGGATAAGGACATCGTCCTTGCCCTGTACGTCACCTTTGACTACAGCTAGATGCTCTCTGTTGTCGAGGGTGTTGCGGTAAGCGTAGACTCTAAAATTGCCATAGGCAGAGGGCAGCTCGCAATCGGCTTCGCGCACAACAAAGCGCTCTTTAGCCAGACGATAAGCAATCATCTGGGCGATGGTAATCAGCTTGAGACCGTGTTTGTCGGCAAACTCTCTGAGCTGCGGCACGCGTGACATAGTGCCGTCAGTATTCATTATTTCGCAGATTACACCAGCAGCTTTGAGCCCTGACATGCGAGATAGATCCACTGCCGCCTCGGTGTGTCCAGCGCGCTGTAATACACCGCCAGGCTTGGCGATAAGAGGTGAGATATGACCAGGACGACGCAAGTCAGACGGCTTGGACATCTCATCGACACAGACTTTGATAGTAGTAGCCCGGTCATAAGCACTGATGCCAGTAGTGACACCAAATCTGGTATCAGCATCCACTGTCACTGTAAAAGCAGTCCCTTGCGACTCAGTGTTACGCTCCACCATCGGTCTCAGCTCAAGCTCACTGGCCCGTTCTTCAGTGAGGGACAGACAGATCCAGCCCCGTGCTTCAGTCGCCATAAAGTTGATCATCTCAGGCGTGATTGTCTCAGCGGCGCAAATCAAATCGCCTTCGTTTTCACGACCTTCGTCGTCGCAAACAACCACAAACTTACCGGCTTTGATATCGGCGATTGCTTCTTCTATGCTGTCAAAATGGACTTCCACAAGACCTCCAGTGCTCCTGTCTACATTGTCCAGGGCTTTGCTTGCAAATCGCTTTTCCAACAGAAAGATTTATAGATTGGAGCGGCCATTAATTAAGTCAAGCTAACATGCCAAGAGCTAGCTAAAGCATAGCCCAGGTTGGCTTTGCAGTCTTCTATACTTTAGATATATTGGGTGGATTTATTTTAATCTGCCCCTGTTTAGCGAGGCAAATGGCAGCAAAAAATCAGGCAGGCAAGTTAGCTATGCCAAACTCGGCCAGCCTTACGACATATCTAGCGATGACATCGGTCTCGATATTGACCTTGCTGCCAGCTTTGAGTGCGCCCAGAGTTGTGACCGAGAGCGTATGCGGGATAAGGGCGACTTTAAACCAAAATCTATCGCCATAGAGCTGTTTGTCAGACTCAGAGACATTTTTTTCCTGGCAAAGCGCAACAGTGAGCGAGACCCCGTCTAGGGCTACCGAACCTTTTTCGACAAAAAAGGGAGCATAGCTTTTGTCCATGACAAAAGTAATTTCCCAGCTAAAACCATCTTCAACGATACTAAAGACTTCACCCACAGTGTCGATATGCCCGGTGACGATATGTCCACCAAGGCGGTCTGAGACCTTAAGGGCCTTCTCCAGATTGACCTTCGAACCTTTGACCAGGTCGCCACATTTTGTGCGCCGCAATGTCTCGTTGACGGCTTCTACATCAAACCAGTTGTCTTCGGCTTTGCCGTTTTTATCGTATTTAAAATCGACCACAGTCAAACAAGTACCAAGTACCGAAATAGACTCACCAAGTGCACCATCAGAGAGAATATTCCTGGCAGAGATTCTCAAGCGCCGCCCGTCAGCTGTATCCTGGACGGACAGCACTTCTCCTACTTCTTCGACTATTCCTGAAAACAAAATCGGTCCTTTCTTTATTGCGTCTCTTCGGCCGCTGGTGCCGCCTGTGGTGTCAGGTCTCGACACTCAGCTATAAGAAAGGCTTTGGTATCGACGTGCTGACCTATTAAGTACTGAAATACAAAACCACGCTCACCAGTATCGGTAGCAGAGTGAATCGCGCAGACACCCTGCACTTGCACTGGAATCAAACCAGTAGCAGTAGGATCGCCTGTTTTGAGACTATCAATACGCACCGAGCAAATCTGCTTGCGCTCGGTCATGTCCTTAACAAGCCCCATCAGCTCTGAATCATTGCCTGGCAAAATCTTACTTTGCACAAGCATGTTGAGTACTTGCGGAGAGAGCTCTTTGCGCAATTCGAGCACGTTTTGCTGGCAGGTAATATAACTCGAATCAAGCAAATGAGTGGTCACTTGCCGCACAAAAACATCGATACTTTGTTTGGTCTCACTACTCATTTTGTTTGTCTTAGGCAAACTGAGCCAGAGCACTCCATTGACGATAACACTGACAGCCAAAAGGATATGAATGCCATAAGACCTTAAAAGCTGCTCCGGACCTAGCTTTTGCACCTTCCAATACATACTATTGCACCTCCACTGACCCTAACTGCCAGCGGTTATCCTGACGATAGAGTTTAATGAGAGCCTGACAGTCAGAGGTGGTAGAGGCACCTGTATTTGTCGTCTGGCTCGGGCTAGTTGCGGTCGCTTCACTCCCGTTTTGCCCGTCGGCAGTAAAATCCGCCATTGGTGCAATTTTTTGAACTCCTTTGACTGTGACTGTGGCAGAGTTTTCGTCTGCCTTTACTATCTGAGCATCGGTGATATCACAACTGCTGGCTATTCTTTTGGCGGGCCATTGCCAGTCAAATATGTCCTGTGCTGCGATTTTGCTCAACTCTTTGATTTTTTCGTCATGTACATAATTACGCACCATAAAGATGCAAACAAAAATGGCACAAAAGCCGACAAACCATTTACCCGGTGTAAAAAGCTTTTCCATCACTATCCTTCGTGCTGCAAACCGAGATAGTAAACAGCCTGACGACAGGCATCGGTATGCGAGAGCTTGGGATTTTTGCGTCTCACGTCTTCGATCATTTGCAAACGCTTAGGTATGTCCTTGATTGGCTCTGATGTGCAGATCCAGTAGTCCATTGGACTTGGTACCAGACGGATGGTGCCATGCACAGCACCGACAATCAAAAGACATTGACTATCTTTGCGCTTTTCTTCGTCTCGGCTAAATGCTTCGATGGCGGCAGTTTCGGCATCTGTCAGACGGAGAGTTTCTTTGAGCATCTTGAGGTCAGAAGGGTCCTGCCTGAGCAAAATCTTCATGTGTGAGTTTTTGACGACAGAGTCGGCTTGCTCAGCTTGTCTAAAGAAGTCTTTGAGCTGTTGAGTAATCGAGACGAGCATCATACCGTAGTGCCTGGCTCTT
Source organism: Candidatus Obscuribacter sp. (assembly GCA_016718315.1). Taxonomy (GTDB): domain Bacteria; phylum Cyanobacteriota; class Vampirovibrionia; order Obscuribacterales; family Obscuribacteraceae; genus Obscuribacter. The sequence goes on from JADKDV010000002.1 coordinate 591,627, forward strand.
CTTGAGAGGTCATCGAGCAGTCTGGCTCCGGCTTTAAATCTCATCAGTGTGGCCGCTTCGTCTATAATTGCGGCAAATCTTTGCCCTCTAGCTTTACTGTCAGCCGCTCTGCGCCGGATAAATTCTGCCAGGATAAAGACAGCGATACGTTCCAGACGAGGCTCGTTTACTTCTCTTGTGTCAAAGACGATAAAGAGTTTTTCGGTCTCGATATTGGTCAATCCATCCACCAGACCACCAAAGGCACCGGATCTGGTAAAGAGTGATAGACCACGAGCAAACTGTTGCAGTCGGTCTCTTTGCAGTGGATCGACTTCGTTGGCGGCAGCCTGAGCTGTCACCATAGCAAGATCGGTCATGGTTGGTATTTGATTGCGAAACCCAGCTTCCATGTAGGCCAGTCGAATTAAACCATCAAGCAAAGATTTTTCTTCGACTGGCAATTCTTCTTTGCCTTCAGGGGCTAGCATCAAATCCAGCAAGGACAAAAGCGTACTGACTTTATCAGCAGACGGCTCCCCGGGCTTGTCTTCAGGACCCAAGTCAAATGGATTGAGGACATAGCCTGATGATGGACCAAGGTCCACATAAGCGCAAAGCTCTGGGCCAAGTAGCTCTGTGATAAAGCGATATGCACCAAATTTGTCTACGGTTTTATCAATCAAAACAAAGCGCGTACCTAGCGGCAAAAGCCTGAGCATCATCATCGACACGGCAAATGACTTACCGGCCCCGGTGGTACCTACAACAAACATATTGTTAGCGTCTTTGCCCTGTCCTCTAAAAAACGGATTAAGCAAAACCGGCTCTCTGGAGGCTAGCGCAAAGCCAAAGGGCACACCATCGGGAGTACCACAAGAGGCTGTAAAAAACGGCCACATCGTGCCTACGATAGGCGACATCACACGGTGCACCACAGCCATCTTGTCCACACCCACAGCCAGAGATGACTGCCACAAATCTAGTTGCAGCATCTGTCCTCTGTCCATTTGAGCACCGCGGTTTTTAAAGACGCGGCGGATTTCGTCCATGCTCTGAGCGAGATGCTCGGGGGTATCAGCTGATGTGGTCAGATAAAGCGAGACGTCAAACGCTTTGTTGGAGCTGCGCAAAAACTCCTGGATAGCTTGCGCGGCTGATCTCGTTGACTCCAAGCCCTCAAGGTCAGGTGTGGCAAGCTGAGTAGAAGCAACGTGACCAATCCGGTATTTAAATTTAAGCTCTCGTCTGACTTTGTCTTGATCGCATTGATGGATAAAAAGTGAAAGCGTGTACTCGGTAGATAGAGTGAGCAGGTCGACCAACCAGCCCATCCAGGTCTCGTGGGGTGGAGCAAACATATACTGAGTGCCGATATATTTGCCATCGAGCCAGAGATACTCGTCTGTGATTTTAAGAGCAGATCCTGCCAGAGCAGAGGCTTCTGACATGGTTGGTCGCGAGGGCGGCGCTTCGGCGTCTTTTTGGTAGAGCGATGGATTGAGATCCGAAAAAATCAAATTGCGCACTTCTTTGCGATTGAGCACTTGCGGACGCAAACTGGATGCGCGCAATTGCTCAAAGGCAGTCTTTTTAAGACGATTCAAGATTTCCAGATATTCTTCGTGTTTTTGAATGGAACGACGTCCATTCCACATTTTGCCGCTCTTGCAGTCGGGCGGATGATAACTTATCACCACATAAAAGTCGCGCTGAGGCACAAAAGTGACGTCCTGTACTTTGCGGAACCATTTATCAGTGTAGTCGGCGTACCATTTGAGGTAATCGTTGTCAGTTTTGAGCAATATCTGATAACGCGAAAGATACTCATCGACAGACAAGTTACGGCTCTTGATGATGATCTGAATATCTGATTCGCAAGAGTTGGCAAAGTTTGCAAAAGTCCGCGCCATCATTTCGCGCTCAGCTTCGTCAAAGAGCAAAGCATTGATGCCTTTGCAGCTTATATATTTGCGGAAGCTTCCATCGGAAAGGACGACCAGTCCTTCTTCTTCGTCTTCACCAGGAATAGAGTGGATAAAGGACACATCCTGCCAGCTTGAGGCACCACGCTTGTCTGGGGGTGGTCCATCATCATCTGTGACTTCATCAGCCGGCGTACTACCAATCGGCAAAAGCTCACGAAACTGCTCAGGCAGTCCATTGTAAAAACCAGCGATGATATTTTGTAGCGATGCGTGCGGCGTGACTGGCAATCTCTTGCCGCTTACCGAGGGCGCCTGCGGGCTATAGCTCTCCTCATCGTCATCATCATCCACTTCGTCTTCTTCAAACTCGTCTCTCGATGAACGCCGCGATAAGCCTCTGGCGCTGGCACTACCGGCAGAGTTGGCTGGCGGCTTGCGGCCACCACCTCGACGTACTGCTGAATATTTGCTATCGCTTCTTACCATTTAACTGCTTAATCCTGAATTGCCTTCAGCAATGTAGATACCGATCTTTAGTGTACAACGCTCTTAAACTCTCAACCATTGCCGATGTAGTAAGCGTCTGATTTTTTCTTGGGCTCCTGGATAGTGGGATCAGGATAAATACGCCCGACTTCGGGCTTAGGAATGAAGACTGAAGGGGCCAGTTTTAGTTTGTAGATGAGCACGTTGCGCCACCAGGCCACTGGCTTGAGATCAGTAAATTTGACTGCTGGCAAGCAAACGCAAAAGAAAACAATGGCACAAAGAATATTGGCAGGCAAATTGCCCACTTTAAGCCCCTGAGGCACATTACTAAGTATATAAAGAGAAATGCAGATTGACACCACAAGCATGAGCATTTGCCTGATGGTAAAGTCCCACAGCTTAAATGGCTTATTGAGCACGATTACTTTGTGTACTCTAGACATTTCTCGTTCTTATCTCTCACACTTCAAACGGTATCAATTCGGCGTTTTGTAATTCGGCAAGGCGCATCAGTTTACGTGCCATAGTAGCGTAATTACCAGGTAGATGTCCTATTACCTGGGTAAAATAGGCGCGGCACTGGTCAAAAAGCCCTATCCTCCTCATTAGCTCACCAATCAAATATTCGATATCGCCCCTGTTTTCAAGCGGGCAAGAGACATCGGTGAGTGACCGCCTGAAAGAGTCTATGGCCAGCCTTCTATACTTTTTTGCCTGAGGAAAGGCACCATTATCATCAGCGCACCAGGCGGCGTATAAATAAAACATGCCGGCATCGTAAAAGCTGGCACCATTTTTTTCGGATCTGATGGCAGCGTTGCGATACTGCAGGTGCGGCGGAGTTTTAGCCTGGGAGAGCACACATTCTTCTTCGGTGGGCTCAAAACTCATGGCCCAGTCGGCGCGACCACAACTTGGACAGGTGCAAACAGAATAATGCTCGTAACAAGGAGCAATTTCGCCGACATGCTGTCTCAGCTCGCTATTGCGATAGCCAGTATCGATATAGACAGGCACCTGACGAGTGCTGAATTTAATAGCGCAATCGGGGCATTTGACCCCAACATCATGTAAGTACATCAGGTCATCCTGCAATACCAGCTGCCGGCAAACGGTCCATATCGATATCTTACTGTCTTGAAATCGCCCATTAAAGAGGACCACTTGCAAAGCAGAGGATACGAGTTAAGCCCTCTATACCCTATTTTATGCAGTTTAGCTATAAATCGCCGGACTTTTCCTTTTGTGCGGGGCTCATTTGAGTCCACCAGTGCTGGTAGAGCAGCAACCATTGGACGTTAGATAGCTTTCCAGAAAGCTTGAAGCAGGGACGGTAAATGGAGATAACGGGGCGGAGTCACCTCCGCCCCTTTTATCTCTATTGCTCAGGTGGGTCGCCGGGCTTGCGCTTCTTCTTCTCGCCAGGGGCTTGTCCCATCTTACGGAGCACGTCACCGATGCTCTTTTGTGTGGGGCCGCCCGATTTGGCGCTGTTGTTAGGTGCAAGCGGGTTGTCCTTGGACTTAGGCGCCTCTGGCGGCGCTCCAGCATCAGCTTGCTTAGCCTGTTGAGGGTTAGGTTGCTGCTGCTGCTGCTGCTGCTGCGGCTGCTGTGGCGTCCGTTGAGCATCAGGTCTAGCCGGCGGCTGCTGGTGAGGCTGGACAAAGACTTGAGGCGGCACTGGGGCTTGATGTCTGCTCTGGTTACCACTTGGTGGTCTTTGCGGTTCAGTCCCTCTTTGCTGCTCTTCAGCACGTTGTCTTTGCTGCTGTTGCTCAACCTGCCTTTGCTGCTCTTGTACTCGCTGTTGCTGAGCGTGGGTCTCGTTAACGCGACCTTGATCGCCATAGTGAGTTGGAGCATTGGCTGGACCCTGAGGAGTCTGTCCCATCAATGGCGGTACGTAAGCATTGGAGCTGGGCTCCGCTCTGTACTCGGCTCTTTCCGGCGGACGCTGTTCTGGCATCGCCGGTCTTTCCAGGTTGTTGTTAGCAACATGTTGGTTAGGCGCTGGCGGTGCTTCTCTGTTGACCGGTTGATTACTCCAATTTTGATTGGGACGCTCAGGCTCGTTAGCTTGTGTCCAATTCTGACCAGGCTGCGAGTTGTTAGTCCAGCTAGTGCCCTGGCTTTGTGGAGTGGGGTTATCAATCCTCACCTCACCACCAGAGTTAGTCACATGCTGAGCCGATGGGCTCACCGTTGGGTTAGTCGTGTAATTGACTGGTGTAGGACCACCACTGGCTGGGCTAATGATGCCACTACCACTATCAGCTGTCCGCATGTGAGTCTCACTATTGCTTACCTGATTTGGTCCGACAGGCGGTGTAACGTGCTGTGTCGAGTTGTACTGAGTTGTGTTGGCACTTGCGGTGCTGTCACCAGTTACTCTCGGCTGTTCGTTACTGCCTGGCTGGATATTGGGCTGTCCGGTATTGGTCTGATGGACAGCGCTTGGAGTGCTGCCAGTGTTGTCGTAGCTGGTGCCTCTGACAGTCTCACCCGTGTACTGCTGGGCAGGCGGTTGAGCAGTGGGAGTACCAGTGCCTTGCGGATTGACAGTCGAGCTATTGTCGTAGCTAGCTGTCCGCATCACATCCTGGCTGCCAGGCTGTGGCTGTGGCTGTGGCGGCTGTTGAGGCTGCTGTGGCTGATAGCCTGGTTGAGGATTAGAACTAACGGTGCCGCCATCATAGTTTGTCACTCTGGCTGGTTCGTTATTTACTCCTGGTTGAGCCACTGGCGCTGGCGATGGGCCGTGTGCAATTGTGCTGGCATTAGAGTTGTCGTAAGTAGTGGACCTTGGCTGGTCATTATTTGCGACAGGTTGCGGCGCAGGTGCTGTCCCCTGATAGTTAGTGGTACTACCAGCAGTGCCATCGTAAGTCGTGGGCCTTGACGGCTCACTTATTTACTCCTGGCTGTGACTGTACAGGATTAACGGCAGTATTGTGGCTTGCGTCGTAATTGTTGACTCGAGTAGAGTCACTATTTACGGTCGGCTGACCACTGGGCACTGGTCCGTTTTGATGTACGGTTGCAGCTCCACTATTGTCAACACCGCCAGTTCTAAACGTATCTCCGCTTGTCTGCACTGTTGGTTGTCCAGGGACAGATGGTTGCGCAGGAGTATATCCAACATCGCTTGAGGCGGTGCGGATTGGCTCAGGGCTGGAGGGCTGATTAGTCGGCTGGCTAGACGGCGCTGGCGCATGCACATTAGCATTGGCAGGATCGCCACCATAGCTACGTGTTGGTTCGACGGCGTTAGCTTGCATATGCGGTGCTTGAGGAGCGCCACTATTCTCAACAGGATTGCCTCTATACGAGTCTCCACTGTTGGGCTGTGGTGCGACTGGTGCACTTGGATTGGGCACGGCAGCGCTATTGTCAACGGCATTGGCTCTAATCGAGTCTCCACTGTTGGGCTGTGGTGCTACTGGCGCACTTGGACTGTGCACGGTAGCGCTATTGTCGACTGGGTTGGCTCTAAACGAGTCATTACCACTCGGCTGTGGTGCTACTGGTGCACTTGGATTGTGCACGTTAGCACTATTGTCCACTGGGTTGGCTCTAATAGAGTCTCCACTACTTGGCTGTGGTGCTACTGGAGCACTCGGATTATGTACGGTAGCGCTATTGTCGACTGGGTTGGCTCTAAACGAGTCATTACCACTCGGCTGTGGTCCTACTTGTGGTGCACCATTGGCTTGCACTGACTGGTTGGACATATCAGCACTAGACGTTCTCACAGAGTCACTAGCAACAGGCTGAGGCGCTGTGTTGGGTCCAGCATTGACCGGAGCGGCAGTACTTGTATCGGCACTGGCCACTCTCATATTGTCATTGCTGCCAGGTTGATGCGTAGGCTGCACTGGATTACCCGAAGGCAATGTATTAGAGCCACCATCAAAGCCGCCAGATCTGACAGGCTCGGTATTTATACCGGCACTGGGAGCAGGCGTTGCACTGGAGCCAACTACATCACCAGCACTGGAAGCAACAGGCTGACCACTAGTGGTTGTTGTGCTTGCACCAGGTTGAGGAGTAGGAGCGGCAGTAGTCACATCAGCAGTTCCACTTCTGAATACATCATTAGATGGAGCAGTCGGAGTTGGACTACCGCTGTTGTTAGTTACCTGACCACTGACAGGTGCAGCGGCATCAGGCACACTGGTGCGACCAGCATCGGCTTGCACGTTACCCGAGATAGAGCGTGCGTTTTCAGCACCGCCGACCACACTTCTATCCTGAGTTTGATTGCTCATCGCATTGGCCACTTCTCTACCTGCTACTGGATTGCCCTGGGCAGCCTCAGTAACTTGTTGAGCAGAAACACCAGTTGCATTCTTGAAGGCATCAGCATTGCTAACACCAGATGGATTGATACCATTCGGGTCGTTTACTGCGTTCCTAAAGAGGTTGGCATTTTCACCAGCCGCAACTGTACCGATAGCCTTAGCCTCGTCTGAACCAGGCACACCATCAAACTTAGGATTGCTAGCTATTTGCAGGCCTTCCTTAGCGAGATTGTTGCTGGCAGCCTCAAATCTAGCTGCGTCAGGCGCCACGTTAGGTATACCGGTAGCGTTTTGAGTGGTTGTGGCGTCACCAGCAACTCTTTGAGGGTTGTTGGGATCGTTAACACCGCCAGGTACTACAGCACCATCGGGTCCAATCGGTTTGCCGTTGGCATCCGTTTGACCGTTGGGGCCGTTAGGTCCAGTTGGTACACCCGCAACTCCAGCATCTATACCACGAGTACCAGAAGCATCAGCAAGTGGTTCTCTCATGCCGGTGTAACTGCCCATCGGATCCATTGCTGCTTGGTCTCGGCCAGACAGCTTATCGTCTGATGATGTCTTAGCATCATGAGACTGGTTGACGACAGCGTTACCTTTGACGTCAACACCGCTGGTATTGGTAGGACCACCGCTGCCAGCACCTAGTCCAGCTCCAACACCTGGAGGCAGACCGGCTCCGGCGCCTTCGCCCTTACCAGCGTCCTTGCCCTGGTTAGCAGCATCTTGGCCATTGCCTTTGTTGGCGGCATCAGCTTTGTCACTATCAGGTCCACCAGCGTTTGGCGGAGGTGCAACTTCTGGACCCTTATTGGCATCAGCGTTAGCCGCATTTGCAGCGTCTGGTGCAGTGCCAGGAGGGGCACCAGTAGTATCATCGGCAGGCTTGTTAGCGTTACCCTCGACACCACCTGGTGGTGTCTTAGCGTTTGGCGAACTGGTGGACGATGTGTTATCTCCACTCGACGAAGCTACAGTTGGGGCACTCGATGGTGGAGTTGGTGTGACTGCACCAGTATTGTCACCCTTGCTGGGCTGATGCTTGTCGCTGTTGGATGGAGCACTCTGACCACCTTGTTTGGCGCCACTGCCGCTGCCACCGCCGCCGCCGCCACCGCCTCCGCCACCACCTTTGGAGGCCTGTGAAGCAGCCTTGAGGGCCTGTTGCATAGCCATGTCTGCAGCACTGGCAGCCAGTCCGGAGAAGTCAAAAGCTGACTTGATAGAAAGGATTGCCAGCGAAAGAAGTGCAGAAACTATAATTGTGCCAGTAAAACCTACACCCTTAAAGCAAGCGAGCAAGAGAATAACTGTATTCCAGAATAGACTCCAAAAGCAGATGGTGACCACACCTTCTACCCAGGTACCGAGCGAAGCTCTCATCTTGGCGATAGGCCAGACCCAGAGAGCGGCAGCTATCGGTCCCATACACCAGAGGTAATACAAAAATGCCATCTGGAAGGCACAGGCTACGTTCCAGCTCATCGCTGCAGACGCACCCATACCATTTAAAACTGAACGCATGATGTTGACTGCTTGAGGTACAGTTTCATCAGGCATGATTGACTCGTAGATACCCAGGCAGGGATCTATCAAAGCCAGACCGATTGTATTGCGCTCCAGAGTAGCAAACACAGTCAGACCACCACTGGCTCTAGGCTGAGCAGTCTGGTCGATGGCGTTGCGGTTATCTTGCGGTCTGTTTGTAGGATAAGCACGCTGGATGGCGCATTTGGCATCCTCATACATATCCGAACCAAAAAGTCGCCTGTACTCATCAGCAATTGTAAAAGTAATAGAGTTAGCTACGTCAATGCCGTAGTTGATAACAAGGAAGGTTGCTGGAATCAAAAATATAGCCACAATTGAACGCAAGATGCCTTCAAATGGGTGGACTTCTTGTCCAATCAAAACAGGTGAGCCCTGAGCAACAATGGCACGCACCTGCGCCAAAACGGCACCAGGCAAGAGCAAGAGTACAGCCATCGGGATGAACAACTGATCACGGATTGCCTGCCAGACGTTGCCTGGCTCAGCGGTGAAGTTAGCAAGAAACTGCTTACTGTAATCAATGGCAGAGAAAGCCTGGTTAACAGCCATACTGGCTTCTGAGTTAGCAGCGTTGTTAGCAGCTACACCAGCGACGCCAGTGGCGGCGTGCATCATACGCTCTGGTATGAATGCTTTTTCGAGGGCACGGCTGACGACGTGGTTACCATGGATGGCGTCGGTTGTATCAGTGCAAGGAGCACCGGTACAGGTATAGGTGTCAGTGTCAAAATGACTACTGTTGCTGGGCGCTTTAGACTGCCATGCACCTGGAGGGGTCTTATAGTCATAGGGAAATCTATTAGTAATTGTTGTCTCTGTATTGTCAGTCTTACCTTCGCCCTTTAGCCTCATATATTCGGCAGCTTCGGGGTTACGTTCTAAATAGCCAAGTTGAGTGGTAGCCACAGACTGCACGTTGGTATCAGTGGTCTGACCGCCCTGGTTAGCCGGCGGAGCAGGCTGCGCCAGTGCAGGCAAAACTGAGGCGGCGCAAAAGGCTACAGAGATCATCAAAAGCAAACTACTAAACACCGCTATCGGAGTCAGTCTCTTCTTTTTGCTTACAACCTTAACCATTTCACTTTGCCTCAATACTAGACGATTAGTTGATACTGCCTTAGGCAGCAGTTTCTTATTCTTATTCATCATGCTTCAGAATTCTTCTTAGTCTGCTGTGCTGACGATGTGGCGATGTTGGCTACAGCTGTGCCGCCGTTGGCCACTGCTGGCGATCCACCTCCGGCTGCTGGCGGCGCCGCTGCTTGCACCACTTGCGGTGGCGGAGCAGGACTCGCTGCTGGGGACGATGCATTGTTATTAGCGGCGTTAGCGGTATTGCCCTGGCTACCTACTGAATTGGCAGCACCATTAGCAGCACCTGGATTGACATTAGCGCTGGGAGCACCACCGGCTAGCTTAATACCAGACGCTGACGCTGATCCCACTGGCACTGATGGCATAGCTGACTGGACAGCACTAGCAGCTGCAGGATTGGGAGCAGGACTGTTACCGGACGACGGTGCACTGGTAGATGGACCACTGCTTGGTCCTCCAGGTGTGGGTCCACCAGGAGGTGGTGAGTTATCTCCACCATCACCATCTTTTTTAGAGCCGGTGTTGTCGGATTTAGGTGGAGGCGGAGTCTGATTAGCTGTTGGATTAGCATTGGGATTTGCTGCGTTTGGCTTAGCAGCATCAGGCAGACCGACATCACGACTGGAGCGATTGGGGTCAGTCCCCTCGGCAGCAGCTGGAGCCTCCTCTTTCTCGGTCTTGGTGTCTTTGCTGTGTTCCTTTTCTTTGCCATTCTGACCAGAGTCTTCACCGCCCGCAGCACCGCCAGGGCTACCACCCTTGCCGCCACCGCCGCCGCCGCCGCCACCTTGAGCTTGAGCAGCTTGCATAGCTTGTGAATAGACTTGCTCGGCCTTGGCAAAGGAGCCTTGCGGGGTGAAGTCAAATGGTTGCTGCGGCACATAGAGCATAATGCCGAGGAAACTTGCAAACATTGCTACTTCCCATTGCAAGTCACCGCTACCACCGCCTGTATAAATCAGACGCTGAGTGACAACGGCCAGCACAACCATCCAGTAAAAGCGCCATAGTGATACTTTAATGACCGCTTCTAACCAGTTACCAAAGATACCCCTGAATAGCGCAACCTTACCTGAGTTGACTTGAGGCCAGGCGTAAAAGGCAGCCGATAGTGGTCCAAGGAGAAACAGATAGCACATGATTGTGATCTGAAAGGCAGACATGATCACCAGAAACACTGCCGCTACATAGAGCATGAAGTTGAAAGCCATCTGCAACATGACCATCATATAACCCTGACGCTCAAGGTGGGTTGCAGTCTCCCTCATGTTGACAGCTGCGCCTTCACCGACGGCGTAGTCACCACCAAAGATAGCGCTCAATATGGCGTTGATGATACCCATGATGCCGCCACCACCGGTACTACCACCAGTGTTACCGCCACCGCCGCCACCATAGTTAGCTTGCGGTTGAGGCATACGAATAGCGTTATCGTAGTTGTTGGGTTTAGGGTCATAACTGAGCTCAGAGCACCAGTTAAGGATCATCGGTATATCGACCCAATCTCTCATGCTATAAGCCAATGAGTTACCGACGTCAATAGACCAGCTCATAATCACTTGGGTCGCTGGGATAAGGAACACAGCGACCATCGAGCGCAAAATGCCATCAAAGGGGTGCTGAGCTTCTGGCACACTGACTGTATTAGAGAGACCACGTCCAACCATGCCTTTGACCTGACTAATAACAGCGCCAGGCAGCAAGAACAAAATAGCCATGGGCACAAATACGTGCTTGTACATGATCATAACCATGCCGACAGCGTCTGGCACAGAGCGGAATAACGCTCCGACATTGCCACCGGTACCGGAGGCTTCGTTAGCTACGTTGATAAAAGCACCACCAGCATCTGCGTCCATAATGCGATCAAGCGCCACATTGAGCGTTTGCTCACCGGCATTAGCAGCACTGTTGGAAGCACTAGATGCACCCAAGCTGGCGTTAGCACTCAAGTTCCAGTTAAGCCTTTCGGGATCAAAAGCCATTTCAATCCCTTTACTGGCCATCTGGTTCATATGGATAGCACGGGATTGGTCGGTAGACCAGGTACCAATACCATTGTAGTTTCTGGTGATATTACCAACGTCTCTGCGCTGAATTTTGGTCTGCACAGTCTGTGGTACTAGGGTGATACGATAGGTATTCGGTTGTTGAGTATCAGGCACAACCATGCCCTGAAAGGCAGGCATGGGGAAGTTTTCGAATGCTGGTTGAGCTCGCTGGTTTTTGGTGCCAGGCTTGTCTTCAGTAGCATCATCATCGTGATGCCCCTTAGCCCATGCGTTACGTTCGTGATAGCGATCACGGTTGGGCTTAGCCCCAGTCTCGTCAGCATTGTTTTGAGGCATGTTAGGAGTTGTGCCAGCGCCTGGCTTTTGCTTTTGTTGCGCCAGAGCTACCTGACAAAAGCCAATGCTCGATATAACAACGAGCATAAAAGTGATAGCAATAGCCAGTTTGCTATGACGCAGAGGCGACGGGAGCACCCCAGCGGAGCTTTCATTTCTTTTTGTTAGAGAAGACTCTTTCATCCCGTTTACCTGAATCTTTATTGCTTGATGAGTACTAAGTGATTTAAATTTGTTTGTCCTGAAAAGCTCGGCACTGCCTGCTCTACCTGACTTAACGTCGCATTTGCACATTGCGGCTTCCATCCGATAGTGAGACTGTTAACCGTTCGTTCCATGGTCTACCAAATATTGTTATCGTTCCTTTAACTTCCTGATTGGGTTGTACAAGAGTTGTCTCAAAATCTGCTCTCATTGCGGCTTCCGATAGTTTGTGGTTATTTTCGGAAATAGCAAAAGACTCAGGATCAAAACTAAAATCAGATTCGCCGTTGTTTTTGATAGCCACAGTCAAAATCGACTTACGAGCAGTGACATTGACACCTTTTAGCTCCATCGAAATAGTGCTGGCAGGTACAGCTGGGGCGGAGGGAGCTGGAGGCTCGGCGGGAGCAGCGGCAGCCACTTGGGTCCTGGGCTTAAGATCGCCTGGCTCGGCAGCCACCGGCTTGCCATTCTTATCTTTTTTGGCAACTTTCTTGGCTTCTTTAGCTTCCTTCTTATCAACTACTGGAGCTGGTGCGGCTTTTGCTTCTTTAGGAGCGGCAGGCTTATTACCAAAACCAAAGATATTGCCAAAACCAAAACCACCATTGTTTTTGTTTTCAACTGGCGCAGGCTCGGGCTCTGCTTGAGCGAGTGATTCGGCAGATGGTGTTATGCCAGAGACTTTGGCGATGATAGAGCGTGCAGCATTGCTACCAGCCACTCCGGCCAACTCTTGCTGAGCCGCTTTCATGTCTTCCTTAGCACTGTCTGCATCGTTTTGCGATTGAGCCACATCAGCAGCCGCTCTTTGTTTTTCGCTATCACTTGAGGCTACTTCTACTTCTTGTTTGCGAGCAGATAGAGTCTGCTGAGCCAGGGCAAAGCGGTGATAGGAATATAGATAACGGTAATAGGCCTGCACTAAATCAGTCTCCACGCGCCTGACGCTGGCGGCAATCTTTTTGTCCATAGCCACTGGTCTAAAGATGTTATCCACCTGACGCGGTGCCACATTAAAGCTGCCACGGGTGCTATCAGCGGGAAGACCAACATCGAGTTTGCTCAAGACTTCGGAGGCCTTGCCATCCTTAGCCACAATTTCCTTCACAGAACTGGAAGAAAGCGCTCCTTTCCAGAGCACTTTGAGATCATCACGTTGTTGGTAAGGAGATCTGGCATCCATGCCTTTAGGAATAATTGGCACGAAGTTTGACTTCTTACGCTGCACCGGCTCTTCGTCATCTTGAGTCGCTTGCCTGCGCTGACCACCACCGGATCCACCAAATAGTCCGGCTGGACGCTCAGGCTGCTGCGGCGCCACCATCTGCGGTGGATAGCCACCCGGGTAGGGCACAGCATATGGGTTTAAGTAAGGATTGGCGTATGGATTAGCATAAGGATTAGCGTATGGATTGGCGTTTGGATCACCGTTGTAAGCTACATTGGCTTGAGTACTCAATGTCACCGCAGCAGGAGGTGGATTGAGATTGCCAGAAGCAAGCGAGCCGGCCGGAGGTGGAGGCACTGAGCCCTCAGATTGATAGCTACCATAAGTAGCGACTTCGGTTGTGGACTTACCACCATCACCAAACTGTCCGTTTATCGGGGTCAAGGCAGGTTTGCCAGTATTAAACTCAGAAGAGCCCGAACTATTGCTGACAGATTGACTACCACCACCAGAGTTACTATCCATAGGATTGGCAGTAGCACTGCTACCACTGATGGGATCTTGCGAGACTTTAGGCAAGAGACGACCAAGGCCGTCCATCATAAACCCGCCACCACTGGCTACACCATTGTTTTGACCTTGCATCTGAGCAGATTGTGCTTGTTGAGCACGTAGAGCTTGTTGCTCTCTATCTGCCATGATGTCGGCTTCAGCCATTTGGACATACCGAGGGTCGACCTTGGGTCTCAAACGACCCAGTGCGCCACCAGGTACCATGGCGGCACTGTCATGTCCCATGCCACTGCCCGCGCCACTACAACCGCTCAGGGAGACAGTGGCGAGGATCAGGACTAAGAGGACTAAATACGGCATTTTACTTATTACTTACCTAACAACTTAGCTCTAACCGATGTACTTGTACTACTGCCACCACCTGAATAACCACCACCAGCTCCGGCTCCGTAACTGCCACCATAACTAGCGGCAACAGGAGCGGCTTTGGCACCGACCATTGATGGCTTACCGAGACCAACTGGTCTGGCACTGACTTGAGTATTTGCTTTTTGTTGATTGGCGTATTGTGCACCCAGTCCACCCATCTTGGTGCCCGGTAGTGCAGTCATTGGTCCCATCCCTCGAGAAGGTATATTGGAACCACCAAAGCCCGATTGAGGCAGAGCGTTTTGCTGCATGCGCACTTGCACAGGTCCAGAACCTGTTTGGAAGGGCAGACCGCCCTCAGGGATGCGACCACCGTTATTGCCCATGGGAGCAATTGGAATATTGAAACCATCATCATTTTTAGGGGGCAGTACGGTAGTCAGCAACCTTGGGACCATCGTCGAGAATCTGCACTTGAAGCGGAGATTTGTACCATCCAGCTTGTTGCAGTTGTCCTTTTTTGAGGTTGACTGAGCCTTGCGCATACGCAGCATCAGAAACACTGAGAGCGGCTAGACAAGCGCCTAGCACGATCAAATATTTCTTGTTGATTACTTCGAGTTTCATAAAACCAATTCCTCTAGAAAATTCCTTACGCCAATCCATTTTTGATTAAAAAAATCAATTTCGCCAACTTATCGCCCCGTGGGCATCTTTATAGGTAGAGGCATAGAGTTGATTTGATTCAACATACGGTTGCCCATCCGTCCGATAGTACGATTGAAGATTTTGTTGCCTTGACTGGAGGACTTGCGTCCACGCATTTGCATCTCGTCATCAGGCAATGAGAGATCTTGTGAAGTGGCCTGGTTGACCTGTACAGCACTGGGTGCTTCAGGAGCAGCGGTGCGACCCTTATCATCAAGTCCGGGCTCTTTACCAAGACGTCTCAAAGCATCCTGGGCAGCCGAAGATCTCGCTGGAGCAGCGCCATCGCCACTGGCATAGACATCACCACCGCCACCGTTATTAGCTTTGCCATAGGGTGTTTTGCGTTGGACAAAGGCGCCAGGAGCAGTAGTTGTATAACCTTGAGACTGACGGACCTCTCCGGCTCCAGCAGGCGTACCGCCGCCGATTTGAACAGAACCACCGCCGCCTCCAACTCCACCGTAGGAGCTAGAAAACTTACCTCCACCCATGGAAGGAGCGCCTCTCATAATCGAGCCGCCTCTGATACCGGGCAGGTCCAGCTGATCTGGCATGGGAGGGAAGCCAGCCGGTGGTACAGGCTCATCGCAAACCACAGGCAAAAGCGAAATATCATCGCGACGAGGTCTGGGAGTAGGTCTCCAGCCTGGAGTAGCTAAAGGAATATTGACAGGCACATTGACGACAGGGGCGGGACCGCCACCATGACGCTGTTGTTGAGTGTCAGTCGAATACTGGTTGTCACCAGGTTGATGCACCCAGCGACCCATGTTTACAGGAGGAAGTTGAGCACCAGCAGGGGCTGATAAAAGTACCGAAGATAAGGCACTTGCCCCACATACGGCAACGACCATCAGGCGTAAAGCCTTGATGGCAGTGGGTATTGACATCTGGTTATGAGCTTGTCTCACGCTATATCCCTCCACGGGACGGTTGAAACCACGGCCGGTTTCTAGCTATTTCATGCCCAATTTTGTTAGTAAGTGAACTGCAAAATGAAGAAATATGGGCTTGACAACTAGATTGTACGACGTTTTACGTCAGTGCGCCTCCTGTTTTTTATGCATAAAAACCCCAATAGGCTAGCGAGGGTGACTCATTCTTAATGCTTTAGCCGCCCCTTGTCAATATCTAATTACACTGGGGCGCAGATCAATGTTAGCCAGCCAACATTTTTGCGATATGGGGAGATTCCCATCGGCAGATTAAAACTGCCTAGTCCATGATCACCTTTAAGATCTAATAGAGCTGACAGGTGCCATCCTCAATTTAGAAGCCCGGCAGGCAAGCGAATTTTTGCAGCATCGCTAAAATAGATCACTTATAAGACCTTGCCGCGCAAATGTCTGTTTTCAAGCACATTTAGGATGCAATCTCAGCGGGTACTGTAATTTAAGTAGCCCGAGTATCTATATTAAATGCAAAACTTCGGCTCAGGCTCTTACTTTTGACTGTGTGACTGATAAATACCTCGCAATAGATAACTTACCAAAATGGCAATAGCAAACAAAATCATCTTCTCTGGTCAATGCAAGACATTAGCCATCCTTGCTATATCACTTACACTGGCGACAAATTCAGCCATGGCCGTAAAAGGTAAGGCACGTGGAGGCGGCGGCGGGGTCTATCTCACCACACCGGAGCCCACCAATCCGCTGGAGCACAACAACCGCGCTGTAGAGCTAGGTATGAAAGGTCTCTGGGATGCCTCTATCCGCGAGCATCAAATTGCTCTGGAAGGGGACCCTTTTAACAAAATGTTTGAGCGCAACTTGTCTGGCGCCGAGCTTAGATATGCCGACGTACTGGCCAGCAAAAAAAATTACACAGCAGCCATTGAGCACTATAGACGCGCTCTCTTTGCCGATCAAAATAACGGCTCAGCCGATAACAATCTAGACAACTGTCTTGCTCGTCTGGGCAAAAACCCCAATGACGTGGGCTATCGCCTGAGCCTGGCAGATGGCGCTGATGGCTCCGGGCACTATATTGATGCTGTGGTTGAATACCGTAAGTGCCTAAAACTCTCAGACTCTGGTGCCACGCACTACAAGCTTGGCCGCTGCATGGTGCGCAACAAAAGAGTAACTGAAGGCTATCAAGAATTACTCGACGCTCTACGCAAATCATGGTCCAAAGACGATCCGGTCTTAGTGGACTGTCTAATTTTTATGGGTGACACACTCAAAGAATTTGCCTATCAAGCCAAAAATTATCCAGACAAATCGATTTATTTAAAGCGCCTCAACAACTCTTATATGTGTTATCGCCGAGCATCCATGCTTGCTCCCAATAACGGACAAGCACTACAAGGACTGACTGAGACAGCCCGCGAAGCTGTGGCAATGAATCCAAGCTTTCGCAATATCCTGGCGCTGGCATCGGCTTATCTAGTTAGTGGCGACTATGACCGCGCCAAAATCAACTACGAAAAAGCCTGGCGCCTGGATCCTACCAATCCAGATCTAATTAAGGCTCGTATGTCCTTTCACCAGGCTGTCGTAGAATCCCCGCTCTCATCGCCTTTGCGTCGCGAAGAGACGATGCAAAAAGTCAAAGACATGCTCGACAAAGATCCTAATAATGTCCTATTCCTCTATATCCTGGGCAAAGGTAACGAGAGACAGGGTAATAATGAAGAAGCCCTCTCACTCTACGAAAAAGCCATGTCTATATCTAAGTTTGCAGTACCAGCACTGGTGCCAGCCTACGAGCACCTCAAAGGCGGACCAGATAAAGTTGCCGATGGTAAAACTCCTGATGGCAAACCAATAGATGGCAAAGCAACAGAGCCAAAAGTGGATAAGGCTGCGGCCGAAAAAGCTAAAGCTGACGCTGAAGCAGCCAAAGCCCTGGAAAAAATCGACGGCATGATCAAAGAAGGCAAACTGGAAGAAGCCGACAAAGAACTCGATGCCATCTTAAATACTCAAGCAACCAACGGCAAAGCCTGGTACCTCAAAGGCACTCTTGCCGAAAAGAAAGGAGCCTTAGACGACGCCTCAGTCTGCTACAGACAAGCAGCCAGCCTTAAGGAAGCCGGTGCCGAAGACAATTTGCGTCGCATCAGCGAATCTCGCGTCAAGCCTTTACTCGACGAAGCAGACAAAATGCTCTCCGAAAAGAAACAGGTGGAAGCAGTCGAACTCTATCGAGAAGCAGCACGTATGGCGCCAAACCTGGTCTCGGTGCAACGCAAACTGCTAGACATGCTCAAACAAATGGGTGAAAGCAAAGAAGCCGATAAAGTACAGAAAAAACTTGACGAACTGGAGAAAGCAAAATAAAAACAGCGGGCTAAAAACAAAATTCAGGGTAAACAGCTATTGTCAAAACCCTGAGGGAGGCATAGATTGATAATCAACATATTGAGGCTGGTCCAAGTTGAAGCTTAGTAGGGTCAAACAATGTAGTTTGCTTGCCGCGTCATTGACGCTTGCCCTTGGTCTTGCGCCCATACTGGCCCAGAGCGCCATAGCCATGACTCTGGCTGATGCCGATCAACTGCTTTTGCAAAACAAGCTCAAACAAGCCGAAGAAGCCTACCGGGCACTACTTGGCGAAGACGAGAGCGGAGACGCTGTAGCTGGACTGGCTGTGACTCTGGCAAAACAGAGCTGGCCTGCCAAAATCCTTGAAGCCGAAAAACTACTAAAAGAAGCCCGAGCAAAATTCCCAGACAATCCCAATGTGATATCGGCAGCTTCCTACGTCACTTATGTACATTCCAAAACAGTGGCATCACCTGCCAAAAGAGATTTGTACCTGGAAGCAGCAGAGAGTCTGGCTAAAAAAGCGATTAATCAAAATCCAGATATAGTCATTGCCAACCAGACCCTCGGCATGGTCAAAATCGCTCAAGATGACATAGAAGGGGCGGTAGCACCCTTGCGCAGAGCTTGCAATATCGCCGAAAACAGCGTCAATTTGACACTTTTAGCCCAGGCGCTCTTACGTCTCGATAATAAAGACAAAGAAGCCGAAGGACTGGTAAACAAAGCACTACAACTCAAGAATGACTATGGTCCAGCGCGTCTCCAGCATGCCATCATCCTTGAGGGACAGGGCAAAAACGAAGACGCTTATATGGAGCTAAAAAATATTGCTCTAGACCAGCGCGGCTCAGACTGGCATGCAGTAGCTGGCAATATCCTGGAGCACCAGGGTGATGGTCCATCAGCTCTGCAATCCTGGTCTCAAGCCATACAACTAGATCCACGCAATCCAGAGCCTTACAAAAAGAAAGCCCAGCACTATCAAATGAGAGGTGACGGTGCCCTGGCCATTGCCGAGTATCACACTGGACTGGATATCCTGCCTAACGACACTGAGATGCGCCTGGAGCTAGCTGAGCTGGCATTGCGTCAGGACAATCTCGACGTGGCCGAGACCGAATTTAAAATCATCCTTGAAGCCAAGCCCGATGATGCTAGAGCCATGCTCGGTCTTGCCCGTGTTGGATTTCGCAAATATCGCAAAGAAGGGTCTTTTCCTCCAAACTTTAATCAGCTCATGGAAAAACTGCAAAATGTCATCTCTGAGCAGTCTGTACAGGGCAAAGTAGTCAAAGAAGGCACCCGCAGTCTTAACGAAAACATTCAACTATCAGAAGCAACCAAAGCGGCTTCGCAGAATCAATTTCATGAAGCACATAAGAGCTTTATGGGAGTAATCGAGTCGCACCGCGAAGATCCCTATGAACTAATCACACTGGCGGAGCAATGTTATTTTGAAGGCGACTATAAAGCAGCTGTAAATGCCTTTAATTACGCCAAAGAATTGCCAGAAGTATCCACCAGGGCAGAACAGGGACTGGGTAAAATACAAACTCAACGTAACGAAGCCAAACGTCACGTCAAGCTCGGTGATAGTGCCTGGAAAATCCCTGAAATCGCTGTAGACCACTATAAGCAAGGACTGAACGCCGACCCTCAATGCGCCGATGCCTTTTATGGTCTCTATAGCCTGTTTACTAAGTCTGATAAACAGGACCCGGCTCAAGCATCTAGTTATGGTCAACTCTTTTTAGAAGCCTCCGAAGACAGCGACCCGCGCCGCAAAGAAGTAGAAGCCAATCTGTCCAAACTAAAGAAACGGCTACCAGGTGGCAAAGGGAAGTAGAATGTTAAAAGCTAAATATTGCCCAGTTTTTGGGAGGAGCAAATGAAAGCCGGAAAAAACAATCGACCAGTCAGAGGCAGGACGGCGTCTAGAGACGACGAAACCTTTGACGCGTCTCCCGAAAACCCGACTAGCGCTAATAAACCCAAAGACTTGAGACAGTCCACGCCCTGGAAGTCGAGCACAAACTGGTTTATGCGCATGTGGGCTCGCTATCTCAATGTGCTCAGCAGCGCTTTTAACAAGATGAACCGCTTTGAGCAAGAGACCTGGATTACTCGTTTTTGTTACGTCATTACTATTGGTATTTCGCTGGTAATTTTGCAATGCTTTTACAGCTTGCTACTAATCCCGGTGCGCGTTTTTGCTCTACCTCTGATGCTAGCAGCCGGCTGGTATGTTGGTACTCGCATTGTCGCCCCGGCCATGATCGAGCGTCTCAAAGCTTATATGCATGATGAAGACGACTACTAAGGCGATTGGTTGAGGTCCGCAATATGAAGATTGCTCCTGATACATTGAAAAAACTGATTGGCGGACTGGTGGTACTCAGTGCTGCCTCGCTTGTGTTTGGTCATGTATTTGAATACGTAGCGGGTCTCACTCGAATCATCAGTCTCATTGTCACAGTAGTACTGGTGAGCTGGCTAATTGTTTTTGTCGGCTCAAAACTCAAAGGCAAACCGTCTCAAAGCAAAACATCGAGTAGCGCGTCTAGTGCAGACAATGTCACCGATGTGGAGAGCGAAAAATTAGATTACTAGGACCCCTGCTACATATGACAAAAAAACATCTATCTCTGGCAGTTATTGCCGCCTTAAGCCTTTGCACCACTGCACCAATAAGCCAGGCGCAGAGTGGCAACGAAAACTTTTACCGTGGACCAAGTGGTGTCAGCGGCAAAACAGCCATATTACCCATCGGCACAACATTTGAAGGACGCATCCAGAGCACGATATCGAGTCGCTCCAGACAGGGTGAGCGTTTTGCCATCGAGATAAGCGCTCCAGTGATGGCCAATGGCTCGGAGGTTTTGATACCATCGGGCTCGCAAATCCAGGGAGAAGTGGTGGAGGCAGTGCCCAGCTCTCGTGTCCCTAAAGATGCCGGAATGCGCTTACATCCTCTAGGCAAATTGCGCACGCAACTGTTATCACTACAATTGCCAGCAGGTATGAATTATCCACTGGTGGCCTCAATAAGCGGCGAAGTCAATCGCTCAAAAGGCACAACGACACAAGGTCCCTTAGCCAGAAAAAGCACTGTGGCCTACGTGGGCACGCAAGCTGGCTTTGACGCAGTCAATCCAGCCCTGCGCAAACCACGCATGCTCAATGGCAAGATGCAAGTTTTATCTAAAGCCGACATGCTCAGGGATCCAATTTTAGGCGAAGACGTCAATGCCGGGCAGGGACAGTACAAATATGTGCGCTCACTGGTCAAAAAAGGACGAGATCTCTATATCTACTCAGGCTCACCCATTACAGTGAGACTAGACGCACCGCTCAAACTGTCCTTTGGAGCCAGCTCAGCTAACACATCTATAGACATGATCAGTGATGAAGACAAGCCTCTGCGCAAACCAAGCAAGAGCGGCAGACGCTTTGATCCTGAGCGCAGCGCTCCAGCCCAGGTGCAGGACTCAGCTCCAGTGCAAGATAGCGCTCCCGTAGAGCAAGCGGCACCAGCAGCAAAATCCAAATCCAAAAAGTCAGCACCAGTTACCCAGACAGCGCCCTCCAGTAGCGGGCAATCGTCGCAAGGCAGTGATTTTTAACCGACATGACAGACAATACAAAACCCAGATCCCAGAGTGATGCTAAGTCAGACGCACTACCCATGGTGGTGGCGATAACTGGAGCCAGTGGTGCCATTTATGGACTGAGACTCTTGCAGTATCTTATGGAAATCGAACAACCAGTCGATTTGCTACTATCCAGGGCAGCCATGAGAGTGATGCAAGAAGAACATGACCTGACCTTTGAGGGTGATGTACTCAGTGGACTTTTGTCCTATCTCAAGCTACCAGATACGGTACCAGTCAAATTGCACAGCCTGGGCGACTATGGCGCCAGTGTAGCGAGCGGCTCCTACCGCACCATGGGCATGGTCGTACTGCCCTGCTCACTGGGCACTCTTGGGGCTCTGGCTGCCGGTCTCACCGAAAACCTGATTCACCGAGCAGGCGCTGTCACTCTTAAAGAAAAACGCAAACTGATGATAGTGGTAAGAGAAATGCCCTTTGGTCATATCCAGCTCAAAAATATGCTGGCATTGTCTGAAGCCGGGGCTATTGTATCCTGCGCCAGTCCTGGCTTTTACCACCGGCCAGCAACAGTTGGCGACCAGATTGATTTTGTCGTGGGTCGAGTACTTGATCAGTTTGACTTTGACAACAAACTATTTAAACGCTGGAAGGAAGACTCTCGCCCCATAGTCCAGCCGACTAAGAGTAAAGCAAAATAAAATGAATGAAAAAGCAGGCGACAAAAAAATCGCACTCGACACCGGAGATTACACATCAAAGATAGCCATCCTGGCTGGTGTTAAAGGACTCAAGGGCGACATAAAGCTGGAGCTAATCACTGGATTTGACCTGATAGAAACAGTAAAAACTGTAAAACTTGTCTCCGCCAGCGGTATCACCGAAGCCAGAGTCGACAAACTTTATCAGGAAGGCAAGTCTTTTTTGTTGCGCCTCAAGGGCATTACAGATCGCACCATGGCCGAGCAATTGCTGGGCGCTACAGTCTACACCCAACGCAGTCAACTGCGCGATCTCGGCGAGGATGAGTGGTGGCTCTCGGACCTCATAGGGCTCCCAGTCTACACCACTGACGGTACCAGTGTTGGCACCATCTCGGCCATATTTGGTGAAGCCAATCAAATCCTCGAAATAGTACCAGACAAACCAGAAAAGCCTGGACACACGCACCTCGTCCCTTTTGTCAAAGCCCTGGTCCCAAAAGTCGACATCAAAGCCAGACGAGTCGAGATCATAGACCTGCCCGGACTACTGGAGTAAAGAGCAAATGTCGCACGCCGAGCCCATGCAAGTCTGCCCAAAATGCCGCAAGCAAGACTACACAAGCTTTAGCAAGTGCCGCTTTTGTGGCACCAAATACGATGCCATAGTAAATGAAGAAAAATCGACCATAGATTTTAAGTTTATGTTTGTGCTGCTTTTTGCTGGACTGCTATTTTTTGGTGGACAGGCCGTGCACAACTTTATGAAGGCAGAACAGGCAAAACATCTGGCTCCCCTTGCCGCCGAAATTAAAGCCCGCAAACGCCCACGCGTAGTGGAGTTTTATGCCACCTGGTGCGGTCCCTGCCAGAGCTATGCACCGACACTAGAAGCACTGCAAGAGCAGTATGGTGACCGCATCGATTTTTATCGCCTCGATGTCGATCAACCGCAAAATCAAAATCTGGCCGAGATGCTCAGTGTCAGCGCTATCCCACGCACATGTATTTTTGATAGCGAGGGTAATTTGCTCCTGGACGCCACCGGCATGCAAAGACGCGAAAAGCTAGAAAAAGCTCTTACTTCAACGCTCGAAAAATGAGACACCTCTGAGCCGCCGCCGGCTTAGAGCAAATGCAGTACTGGTGGAAGCTTTGCTCAACTGCCAGGCATTAATAATGCAGAACACAGAGATTAACAATAACTACAATTAAATCGGATACTGGCAACTTGATATCGCTTCTCTTTTGCCTTACCTTATATGTTAACTTCTTAAATTTTTCTGGCATCTCAGGCAAAGTATCCCCACTTTGACCTAAGTCTTTTTTCGGGCATCTCGTTACTCGCTTACACTGAGCATTCACTGAGATTTCTCTATGCCTCCAGCTATTTCACCACCTTCCTCCCTCACTAATCTTGCACTCGAAACTCAGACAGAGACTGAGATTGCCCTACCTAATGTAAGTGTCATTTCTTACAGTGGACCAGGCAGTCATGGTGGTCTTCCTGCCTCTCTTTCACCCATGGTCAAGCGGCTCAATACCAGGGTCAACTGGTTTGCATTGACCGATGTGCCAGACAATGATTTTTCACCCAAAGCGCAAAGCGCTGCCTCTGGTTTTACTTTTCACCATCCACGAGTGCCCGCCTGGCTAGTTGCCGATCACAAACGATTTTGCCAGGAATACTTGAGTCCACTTATGCATGGTAGCGCTGCGCCAGATGCTTTCAGCCCCGATCTGTGGAAATCATTCAGACAGCTAAATGAACTTGTGGCCTCGCATTGTCTCATGGCCAATTCACAAAGCTTTCCCAGTTTATTCTGGTTGCATGATTATCAACTAGTCCTCGCTTCACCTCTACTTAGTTCTCAAGCCGGTCTTGTACTCTGTCAGTTTTGGCATGTACCGTGGCCAGAGGCTGAGCTAATTATCGAGTCGCCATGCGGCAAAGACTTGACCAGCGCTCTTTTGCAAAATCGTCTCGTGGGCTTCCATGTCAGACAATACGCTGTCAATTTCCTCAAATGTGTGGAGCATTTTTATCCACGCGCCACTGTTGATTTCCAAAACCTCACAGTTGATCTGCAGGGTCGTACTACCCAGATCACAGTCATGCCTCTGGGCATTGATGTACCTTACTGGCAAAAGCTAGCCACCCAGGCCAGACCACAGGCTGGTGCCATTGCCACCAATATGGGACTGGCAAGCCAAATTATTTTGGGCGTTGATCGTCTCGAACCATCCAAAGGACTTTTGGAGAGACTGGCTGGCATCGAGTATATGCTTGAGCATTTTCCACAAACCCAAAAGCGTTTTCACTTTGTCCAGATAGCTGAGCCTGTCAAACAAGCCAGCGGCTTACTCTCTGACTATCAAGCTCAAGTAGAGAGCAAAATCAAAGCAATCAATCAAAAATACGCCCAGGGCACCTGGTCGCCGATTGTCTACATCAACCAAACACAATCCCAGGCCAGCCTGGCTGCGTGGTATCAAGCCTGTGATGTCTTGAGTGTCAACTCTATAGCTGACGGTCTCAACTTGATTGCCAAAGAGTTTGTGGCCAGTCGTCTCGATGAGCAGGGCGTGCTGGTATTATCCCAAAACGCAGGCGTAGTCAGCGAGCTCGCTCGTGGCGCTCTCCTGGTGGAGCCCACCAGTGCCGAGCATGTAGGCAAGGCACTATATAGCGCTCTGACTTTTGACTCTGAAGAAAAACGCCGCCGCATGCTGCTTATGCGCCATGTAATCAGCTGGAATCAGCTGCATGACTGGGCCCTGGGCTTTTTGCGCAAAGCTATACTGGCCTAGAGCCTCTTATTATGCTGCATAAGTAAAAGTATCGGCAAAAACGACTGATCATGCGCCTCTATAAGGAGCATTTTTGGTCTTTTTGGGTCCAATTAACAAATCCTTCACAAGTCAAGAGGTATTGTAGGGACACCCACGATTTACCCCTCTCTATCGCCTTAAAACTCTAGGTAATGACTTAGATCCTTAATTGGCATAGCATTTTTCTTGCAGGTGACAAAAATGGTAGCAGGTAGCGGATTAGAGTCCTTAGCCCAGCCAGTCAGAGCGCACAATGCTCTGGAACATTCGGAAGACCCACAGGCAAAAGACACAAGCGCAGGAGCCAAATTGTATGATGCGGCAAGCGACCCAAAAGCGCTTTTGCAAGATGCTGTCTATCGTCCGAGCAATAACAA
The DNA here is from genome assembly GCA_016718315.1 of Candidatus Obscuribacter sp. Taxonomy (GTDB): domain Bacteria; phylum Cyanobacteriota; class Vampirovibrionia; order Obscuribacterales; family Obscuribacteraceae; genus Obscuribacter. Next base: position 617,082 of record JADKDV010000002.1, read on the forward strand.
CGCCGACTCTTTTTTACCAAAACTAGACTGGGGCGATACGAATAATAATGGTGACGCCACTGTTCAGCTCGCCCGATCAGATCGAGCCAGCGACAGTACAGAAGCAAGACCGGGCGCAATGTCCAACGACGAGTTTGTCAGACGCGCCCTCAGTAAAGCTCAACAGCTTGAAGGTCAAAAACTCTGGGTCAATACCCCTTACTCCGATATCGTCGGCAACGGCGAATTCGGCTGTGCTGCCAGCCTTGGCAAGTTTCTCAATGGCATTGGTGAGCGCGTCAAACCTTCACCACTAGCTGTTGGTCTAAAAAACAACTTGCTTGCCACCAACAACTGGACCGCCACGCGTTATCAAAATGACGATATAGCACCGGGCAGCGTCATCTTTGGCACCAAGGCCGGACGCGGCAAAGAAATAGGCGGCGGAGCCAGCCACATCGCCATCGTGGTAGGTAAGCAAAACGGACAGCTAATGGTAGCTGACAACAATGGCAAACTGGGTGGCAGATGGGATATTCGCCCTCTGAGCGAGTCCTTCCCAGCTGAACGCTATAATTACAGCCGACTGCAAGTGCTGCAACGCAAGTCGCGCTGAGCCCTTGACCTACTAAGTAACCATTGAAATAAGTAGCGAGGATGCACCTGAGCAAAATTGGTGTATAACTTGTTCTGGTATCAATATGGCTTATTCGGGAGGCGAAAAGGGGCTATTACGAGCGGACAATGTTAAAGAAGCTTTTTGCCCCAAAAGTGCTGCACAAGAGTTTGATTCTTGTGCTACTTCCGCTGGTAATTCAAACCCTCTTTTTCTTTGAGTTAGGCGGCGTAGTCTCCAGGGCCGAGCAGATGGCACTGGCTGAGCGTAAGCAAAGCACAGTAGTAGAGCAAGTCAACTGGCTCATCGCCATTTTTATGAGCACAAGCTCGCAGCTTGGCACCTATATCATCACTGGTCACAAAAACTACGGCAAAGAAGGGCGCCGCTCTCTCCTTGATTTGCAGCGCCAGTTTGATGAGCTAGAGCGCCTGCTAGCCGATAGCCCCAAACAACTTGGTCACGTCAAACAAATGCGCCAATTGGTTGATGTGCAGCTGCGTGACATGGAAGCCTTGCAGCCAACCGAAGAAAGAGACAGCTTTAGTTATCTCTGGTCGCACATGAAAGAGTTTAGAGAGACCATGCAAGAAGTTGGTCAGCGCTCCGGTGTGCTAATGCATATGATCTCAGCCGAAAAGGACCAGCTGGCGCAGATGCGTCAGGAAGAAGTAAAAACCAGACAAAACGTCAAAGATCAAATCATCTTTGGCATGATTTTTAATTTTGTACTGGTAGCAGTGATGCTTATCTGGTTTATCAATAACATTACTGGTCGACTCAAGATGCTCGTAGAAAACGCACGTCAATTGCCTTCTGGTCAGCCTCTCGTCAATACAGTCAAAGGCGACGATGAGCTAGCATATCTCGATGGCGTCTTACATAGTGCCTCAGTCGAACTGAGAAAAGCAGCCGAACACAGACAGTCACTGATGGAAATGGTGGCACACGACTTGCGCTCACCACTGATGTCCTGCCAGGTGTCGATGCAAATATTGAGTTCGGACAAAATGCCCGAATTGCCTCCCATCGCCACACGTCAAATCACTTCGGTGCAAAACAATATCAAGCGTGTTGTAGAAATGGTTTCGGACCTACTCACCATCGAAAAATTGGAAGCCGGTAAGCTAGAGCTGGAGTTAGAAACCATCGACATCCAGGACATGGTGGCTGAGGCCATGGACAGTCTAATGGCTCTTGCTCGCGAAAAAAAGGTGACAATGTCAAACGACTGCGCCAGCGAACTAATTCAAGGTGATCGCAAACGGCTGGTGCAAGTCTTGCTCAACTTTATGTCAAACGCTATCAAGTTTTCGCCGTCAGGCAGCAATATTTCTGTCTACAGCAGTCGGCAGGGCAATATCGTCTCAATTGGTGTAGAAGACCGAGGACCTGGACTGGAGCCGGAAGATCAAGAACACATTTTTGAGAAGTTTTATCAGGCCGAGGACGGTCAACGCTCCAAAGGCTTTGGTCTGGGTCTGGCAATTTGCAAACTATTAGTCGAAGCCCACGGCGGCGAAGTCGGTGTCGATAGCGAACCGGGACAGGGCAGCGTCTTCTGGTTATCACTACCAGCCAGTCCTGAGCAATAAATTAGTTGCGATGAGCAAAGCGAATAACGCCGGCTTCATGGTCGACAGTATAGCTGTAGCCCTCAAGTAGGGTCTGACCAATCAGCCCGATACCACCTTTGGGACTGGCGTAGACATGCACGCTAAAATTAGTGCGCTCTATTGGTCCCAATTTGATTGACGGCAGTGTCACGACACGAGCGGTGGTGGCGCCCTGTATCCCTTTTGCTGGCACAACGGGAGCGTCTTCGGGGATTTTGATACCGAGATTTTGGCACTGTTCTTCGGTGAGGGAGACGCCCATTGCCCCGGTGTCAAAGACCATAGTGACCGCCTTGCCATTGACACTGGCGACAACTAGAGGCTCGTGTCCGGTTCTGACAAAGGGCACGTTATAAGGGTCACTACCAGTGACTGGCTCTGGCGCCTTAGCGGTACTAACGGCACGTGTCCTCTTTTGTAGACGCAAAACTTTTGCGCCACTATCTATGGTGTAAGCATAATCACGATAAAAGCTCAGCCCCATCAGAGGACCAACATCCATCTGCTCCTGCACCTGCACAGGAAAGGCCCGGCGCTCAATTGAGCCCAGACGCAAATCAAGATTGGTGGTCCAGATTGCTTGAGCACCCTGATCACCAACCCCTCGTGCCACCGCCGTTGATGCTCCGCCCGGCACCGGCAAGCCCCAACTGCGCAAATGATTTTTGCCAATGGCAACAGTCTCAGAACCAGTATCAAAACAAAACTTGGTGACTCGGCCGCTCACCACTAAGTCCACTAACATCAAACCATTGTGCAGCTCAAAAGGCACCACCACGGACTCAGGCATTGTGTCCTGACCGGGCTTACGTAGACCAATTGTATAAGCCGGACTGGAGACACTTACAGGCTCAGCGGGGCGCGGCTTAACGATGACTATCGGTCCATTTTTAGCCGCCGGATAAGCTCGGTCGATGTTGGCGATGGCCCGCTGCGCGTTATATGAGGCAGCTGTTCCAGCAAAGCATTTTATTGTGGTGAGATAGACATCTCTTGCCCGAGCTTTGTCTCCGGCATAATCAAGAGAAAGTGCATAGTAATAGTAGACGTCAGGATTTTTATTGTCAGTGGCTGTAGCCTGCTTAAAATAATTGGCCGCCTGCTCATATTGTCTGAGCTTAAAGGCTGACAGTCCCTGATTATAGAGATCGCTGGCAAAAGCCTGACAAACGGACGCAAACAAAACCATTGTCAATGACAATAGCCTAAGGCTAAGTCTGCCGGACAGATACGCCCGACGCGACAAAACAACTACCACTTGAGGAGGTTGAATTTGTCCATATCGACGGTAGAAGTATTGCGATAAAGGGAAAGCACAATAGCCAGACCGACAGCAGCTTCGGCAGCGGCTACGGTGAGGATAAATATGGCAAACACTTGACCTTTTAGTTGCACAGGATCGACGTACTTAGAAAAAGCGATCAAGTTGATATTGACAGCGTTTAGCATAAGCTCGATAGACATCAGCACTCTAACTGCGTTGCGCGACTTGGACATACCAAAGACACCCATTGCAAACAAAAGCGCACCGAGAGTCAAATAGCGGACCAGAGGCTCCTGGTAGCAGGTGAGCATGACAAAGCAACCAAGCACTGTAGAAGCAATTACTACACCTTTGTTGGCGCCAACAGAGCGAGCCACCCAGCCGATACCAGCCAGTGCTGCGCAAAACCAAAAGTCGAAGCGATGGGCAATGACCTTTTCATGGCCCAGTCCAGCAAAGGTGCCGACCAGTGCTGCACTCAATGCGACAAACAAAACAGCGAGTATGGGACCAAGTTCTGAGCCACGGGCAGGACGAGTCATTGTTTGATTGGGAGTATTCATTTCTACCTCGACAGAGCCAAGTTTTCCTCGGCCTTTTTAGCTTCTAAGAGACTGGCTTCAGTTTGCGCGCTCACTTCTGACTTGTCATTTTTGGCGAGCATGATAGCTCCCATCAATGCCGCTAACAAAAGTACAGAAGCAAACTCAAAAGGAATGGCATAGGTGGTGGTCAATTGCTCACCAATTACTTTGACAGAATCAATAGGCGCTGCCTCTGTCGAGATAGGCCAGTGATTTTCACCGGTCAATGCCACATAGATAGTGACAAAGCTCATAATCGAAACCCAGAGAGGGAAATTGTTTTTTAGTGAGCGGAAAAATGCAGCTGGTGGTGGCAGTTCTTCTTCTTTGACCAGAGGTTCGCTTTCGGAACGCGGATTGGTCAACATCAGAGCGATTACGATGACCAGAGTAATAGCTACGGCATAAATCATTACTTGAGCCAGAGCAATAAACTGCGCTGAGAGTAGAAGAAAGATGCCTGCTATGGATCCAAAAACACCAATCAATATAAAACCGCTTCGGATAACCACTCTATCGACCAGCACACCGACAGCCAGACAAATAGCCAGTGTTGAAAGCAGATAGAAGAGTGTGGTCTCTACAGAGGGTGATGCGAGTAAGGTTCCGAGCATTATCTAAGTCCTTAGGGTAACTTCCATGAATCTCTAAATTGGAGCTTTAGCTCTCCGGTTTATCTTCTTTCTTTTCGGGAGCTTTAGCTTCTTCAGCTTTAGCTTCAGCAGGCTTAGCTTCTTCAGCTTTAGCCTCAGCAGGCTTAGCATCACTAGCTTTGGCTTCAGCGGGCTTGGCTTCATCGGCTTTAGCTTCGGCTGGTTTAGCATCGGCAGCTTTGGCTTCGGCGGGTTTGGCAGCAGCAGCGGCAGGCTTGGCAGCAGCATCACCAGCCGGTTTGGCAGCAGCGGCAGCAGGTGCAGCAGCGCCAGCAGCGGGAGCAGCTTTGGCTGGTTTTGGCTTGGGCAATGGCATATCTTTTACATCAAAGTAAAATGCCGATTCGTCCTGGCTCAAAGTCAGTTTCTTCAAATCGTAGACAAGAGCCTCACGCGAGTATTCGGACAGCTCAAAATCATTTGTATTGATAATGCAAAGTGTGGGGCAGACCTCAGTGCAAAGTCCGCAAAACATACAAAGACCATGGTCGATTTTAAAGTCGATTAGCTCCAGTTTGCCAGTCTCAGCACTCTTTTGAGATGTAATCTCGATGCACTTATCGGGGCATACTCTCTCGCACTGACGGCAAGAGATACAGAGGTGATCGCCGGTCTCAGGGTTGACTGTCAAAGCCAGTCTGCCACGGAATAACGGTGCGATATGAGGCACGTCTTGTGGATATTCTTTGGTGATTGGTTCTTTGAAGGTGTGTCCAAATACAGTAGCAAGACCACGCCTGACCTGATTTAAACCATCAAAAGCTCTACTTAGTAGATTAGCCATGGCAGTTTACGAACCCCCTCGCAACGACAACAACAAAAAAGACAATGAGTGAAAGTGGAATTAGACGCTTCCAGCCAAAAGCCATCAACTGGTCTATACGGAAACGAGGCAAAGTACCACGAATCAAAATAGCGAAGAAAACCAGACTGTAGACTTTGAGAATCACCCAGAGGGCAGCAAACAAGGTTTCCGGATTGATCAGGTGCAAGTCTTTGACCAGGAACGAATCACTGAGCGCTGCCACCATCTGAGGTAGCATCGGTATCTTTTGCAAAATCCAGGCTGGAATCGGATTGTCGCCACCACCTAAGAACATGACAGTGGCAATGCTTGATACAACAAACAAGTTAGTGAATTCAGCCAGGAAGAAAATAGCGAACTTCATACCGCTGTACTCGGTGTTGTAACCGGATACCAGTTCGGATTCGGCTTCAGGCAAGTCAAACGGAATACGGTTGATTTCAGCGCAAGCACCGGTGAGATAAAGCCAGAAGCTTGTGATTGTGCAGAGCACCAGGAGCACAGCAGCAATGGCAGAAGCACCGGAGAAGGGATAAGCATCAGAGAGAATTTTGTCAGTGGATTGACCGCTAACCATGGCGCTCAGATATTTGTCTATGCCACCTAGCACACCACCACCAAGAAGGTTCCAGTTGAGGATACCGCCTGCTTGCTGTTGAGTGATATGGACCAGATCAAGAGAGCCAGCCAAAACACAGATAGTGATAATAGAAAGTACTAGCGGGATTTCGTAGCTGATTGCTTGAGCCGCACTACGCAAACCACCTACCAGTGAATATTTGTTGTTGGAGGACCAACCAGCCATCACGAGAGCAACTACTGGCACTGAAGCAGCAGCCAACACATAAAAGATCCCGGTGGGCAAATTGAGTATCTGGAAAAGTGGATGATTATTGGTAACAGCAGCCAGAAGAGGCACAGCACCAAAGATTGATGGTGCAAAGAAAACAATCGGAGCAAGAGTAAACATAAAAGCGTCAGCACCAGTAGGTGTGATGTCTTCTTTAAATAGCAATTTGACGGCATCTGCCATTGTTTGCAAATAACCATCGGGTCCGACGATGTTTGGTCCCTTACGCACAGTAAAGAGAGCCAGAGCTCTTCTTTCGAGCAGTACCATAAACATGGCATTGATTGGGATAAAGACCAGGATGGCAAGCACTGGAGTGATAAACTGCAGGATCTCGTTAGCGAGAGCAGCTCTCTCATGCAGACTGGCATCCAGCACCATCGGCAGAGCAATACCGACCGCCCAGCATACGAGCCATACAGCGGTAAAAGTAATCGTCAACCAGACCACACTTAATAGTGTTAGCTTTCCAATTTCAGCACTATTCGTCATTACTCGCGGACTTCCTCTACCTATTATCAGAACTTACTTCTAACTGATTACTTCTTGGACAAATTTACCTAGATTACTTAGCTCTATCTACTTTGCTTAGCCTTTTATATTTGATTTAGCGGTCGACGTCGGGCAGGATTACATCGATGGAACCAAAGATAGCCATGATGTCGGCGATCGGTGTGTCCACCAGAAGCTCAGACAAAACTGAGAGATTACAAAATGAAGGATTGCGCCAGCGGAAGCGGAACGCTTTTTCGCCACCAGTGGAGGTGACATAACATCCGAGGATGCCGCGAGGCGATTCGACAGCGGCAAAGCCTTCGCCAGCTTTGATACGCATACCGGCCATCTGCTTTTTGCCCATAATCTCGCCTTCAGGCAATTTGTCGATGCACTGACGGATTATTTTGTTGCTTTCACGCATTTCGAGGATGCGAGCCATGTATCTGTCCCAGGTATCACCCTCTTTATCCATTGTGATGACATCAAACTTTAGCTCAGGAAAAACTGAGTAAGGCTTGGTGCGACGCAAATCGAGAGGAATACCGCTGCAACGAATGCAGGGACCAGTGACGCCGTAATCCTGAGCGACTGAGCGCTTGAGGATACCGACACCTTTGGTGCGCTTGAGAAAAATAGGGTTCTGAGTGACTATAGCTTCGTATTCATCAATACGATCTGGAAACTCTTCGGTAAAGCGTTTTAGTTTGTCGAACCACTCTGGTTTGGGGTTGCGTTGCACACCACCAATACGGATGTAGTTAAACATCATGCGCTGACCGGCGATTTCTTCTAGCAAGTCGAGCAGTTTTTCTCTTTCTCTAAATGGATAGAAGGGGAAGCCGAACATGGCACCAAGGTCGATTAGATAAGTACCAAGCCAGAGTAAGTGCGATGTGATGCGGTTCATTTCTGAAACCATTACGCGCAGATACTCAGCGCGCTCTGGTACAACAACACCGTCGAGCTGCTCGCAAGCCCGAGCCATTGCCCAGGAAGTAAACATACCGGAGAGATAATCAACACGGTCGATTAGCGCTTGATACTGAAACCAGGTGCGGTTTTGTCCTTGCCACTCTTGAGCACGGTGCAAGTGACCAAGAATTGGTTCGACGTGTTTTACCTTTTCGCCGTCCAGAGTCAAAATCAATCGGAGCACGCCGTGAGTAGCTGGGTGTTGAGGACCCATGTTGATGATCATCTCATCAGTTTTTAAATCCACGTTATGCAATTCGGTAACCATCTCAAAATCCTATTTGTTTGCCTGGCAATGTCAAAAATTCGTTTGCTTTAGCGCATGCTGTGAGGGTTTTTGTCGTTTAGACCATCCACAGGCTGCTTGTAATCGCGGCGCAGGGGATGACCGTCCCAATCCCAGGGATTGAGGATACGTCTCAAATAAGGATGTCCGGTATAACGGATACCAACGAGGTCATAGGTCTCTCTTTCGTGCCAGTTAGCGGCTGACCAAAAGTTAGAGATACTCGGCACTTCGGGCAGTCTGCCGTCAGCGACATCGGTCTTTTTGGTCATCACTTTAATGACTAGCTCATTAGTGTGCTCATAAGACCAGAGGTGATAGACAGAATCATAAGTATCGTTATTGTCGACACCAGTAACGGTGATGAGCAAATCCAGTTTGACTTCCGAGCTATTGCGCAAAAGCTTGAGAGCTGGTGGCAGGTCGGCCGCAGCAACAACAATTGTTTCTACACCGCATGAATCAACCAGTCTCTCGGATGAAATTCCATGCTCTTTCAAAAACTGTCCATACTGCCCTGGTTCTAGTGGGGCGGCTGGAGCAGCTGGTGGCTTAGCATCGTGTGTCATCGTTTCCTCTTTGGACGTTTAAATAATTTGTACTAGCTCTCTTTGGTCTCAGGCTTGTCAGCCTCAGGCTTTGGAGCATCGGCGGGCTTGGCGGCTTCGGCTTTAGCAGCTTCTGGTTTAGCAGCGGCTTCGGGCTTAGCGGCACCGGCAGTAGTGGCAGGCTTAGCTTCCACTTTGGCAGCTTCAGGCTCAGCTACAGGCACAGCAATTTTTGCTCCAGCAGCTTCAGCTTTGGGTGCCAAGACACCATTTGCCAGATCGGCAGCTTCGGCCACCAGGTCATCCACCAGTCTGCCCGTGTCGTAATCCACATAGCGCACCGCGCGCTGATTATAAGTACGCTTTTTGCGCTCATGATAATTCTCGGTGCGGATTTTTTGTTGCAGCTTGAGCAGAGCATCCAAAATAGCTTCTGGTCTGGGCGGGCAACCAGGCAGGTAGACATCGACTGGGATAATGCGGTCGACACCTTGCACTACCGAATAACTATCGTTGAACATGCCACCAGTAACGGTACAGGCACCCATGGCAATGACATATTTGGGCTCGGGCATTTGCTCATAGAGAGTAATGAGAGCTGGAGCCATTTTGCGGGTGATAGTGCCGGCAGTCAAAATCATGTCAGCTTGACGCGGTGTTGCACGGAATACTTCTGAGCCGAAGCGCGAAATATCAAAAGCCGACATACCTACACACATCATCTCGATAGCGCAGCACGATGTACCAAATGTCAGCGGCCATACAGAGTTGCTACGAGCCAGGTTGGCTACCGGTGAAATCACCGGGCTGAGCACTTCGCCCAACATATCTATAGCGTGGTCGATAGAGGTCAAGGTGACCGTGTCTCTAAGCTCCTCGGGGACCGATGGAGATTTTGCTTGTATTAAGTTGCCTTCACTCATTGCCTTGTCCTAAACTGCCAAATCAAAAGTACTTATTGCTCCCACTCCAGGGCGCCTTTTTTCCAGGCGTAAACCAAACCAGCAGTAAGGATTACGAGAAAGAGACCAATCTCAGCGGGACCAATCATACGCAAAGCCAGTAGCTGAGCCGTGTCAGCTGTAGCAATAAGACGGTTATAAGCCTCATTGCCGAGCAAGTTGCGCGACAGACTATCCGTTGCCATCAACCACGGAATAATGAAAATAACTTCGATATCGAAAAGTATAAAGAGAAGCGCGTACAGGTAGTAACGCACGTCGAATTGCACCAACGCCTCTTGCATCGGCTTCATGCCGCACTCATAAGGTTGGTTTTTGGTGGCGTTAGGTCGATGGTAGCCAAGCGCCAGTTGTAAAACCCAGGCGAGCAGGATCATACCGAGCGCTGGCAGAGCAAAGCCCACCACCACAAAGATGACGATTTGAATTAGCTGTTGTGCACTTTGATCCATTTGATCAGAGCCTTCCTCTATAAAGATGCCAGACACCAGGACATCCGAGCACTGCAGTGGACTATCTTGAAGAACGACTTATGTTTTGGAACTCTTCAAGAGGTTGTCTTGTCTCAGAGTAAAGCATAGCAGGCTAACCGGCACATGGCATGACAGCTAGATTATAGCCAGGTAACCACAATGCTCCTTATGCATACAAAAACACATATAAAGTCACATCATCAGACAAAAATCGAAAATGCTTTTTTGCAAATGATCGATAATTCACCCTTGCAAATGGGCACTACCACAGGGGATACAGCATTCTGAGCAAGGTTATACTGGAAACAATGGTTAACAAAATCACCGCACCACTGCCACCTCTTGTAGTCTCGTCAATAGGAAGGAAAGAGGCAAAGGAATCCCTTGAAAGCAGTCGTATCGATAACTAATGTATCTAGCACACCGGAAAACCCAAGAATTGAAAATCGCATGAGTGGAAACCAATTAAGTCCCAAACGTTTCAAAGAGCTTGACCAACTTTGCAACAAGCTCGGAGTCACCTGCGGGCGCATGGGTCTGGTCCACGAAGCATTAAGCCATAGCTCATATGCAGCAGAAGTCCCAGGAGCAAGAGACTCCGAAAGACTGGAATTTTTTGGAGACGCTGTACTGCGTTTCGTCATCAGCGAATATCTACTGGAACGTTTTCCTGATTATGATGAAGGTAAACTCACCGAAATTCGCTCAGTCATAGTCTCCGACAAAGTACTGGCAGAAATCGCCCAGACAATGGGTTTGAGCAAATACATTTTGCTCGGTCAAAAAGTACAAATGCGTCCATCAATCATGGCTCAAGCCCTGGAAGCTCTCATTGGTGCAATTTATCAAGACCTCGGACTATTTCATGTCCAGACCCTTGTGGTGCGCCTCTTTGGCGATCAAACAACACTTGTTGACAAGGATGAAGTCAAAGATAACTTTAAAGCTCAACTACAGGAACTGACTCAATCAAAAGGTCAGGGTCTGCCGATTTATCAACTACTTGATACCGATGGACCGCCCCATGAGCCAGTCTTTACCGTATCAGTAGATATCAACGGTGAGACTATTGCCAGTGCATCTGGCAAATCCAAAAAAGCAGCAGAGCAAGAAGCAGCCAGATTGGCCTACCAAAAAGTGACACAGCGTAACTAATGTGCGCGGTTCAGCTATAAGAGCAAAGGGCGTAGATCTTATCCACGCCCTTTAGCTGTTTGTATCTTTTGACTGATTAATGAGCTGGCTGTAAGTCTTCTAGCGTACCTTGTTGAGGCTGAGCATTGAAGTCTTGAGCAGGAGCAGCGGTCTTCTCAAAGGGATCAATCCGTCCACCAGCGGCAGTAGCGGGCGTAGCTTCAATCGTGACAGGCTGAGCGCTCTCGCTCATCACCTTGTCTCCGCTGATTTGCTGGCTCTCACCTTCTTTAGGAGGCTTAGCAGCAACTTGCTCACCATCGGCAATGCTAGCTAGCTCAGAAGCTTTTTGACGCAAGATCAAAGCTTCTTTTTCGCCTTTAGCTGCTTTGTATTCAGCCTCAGCAGCGCGCAAATGAGCTTTGGCAGCTTCCAAATTTTGTCTAGCTTGCTCAGTACGTTTACGCAATGCTTCTACCTTTTGATTGACGCGCTCAAGATCAGCGCCACCGACAATAGTCAGCTCTGGAGGCTTAGCATTGTGAAAAGACAGGGGATTAGCATCAGCACCGCTTGTGCCCGCCAGACCTGCGCCGATACTGAGAGCGGATACAACTAGCGTCAAGTGACGTCTTTTGCGCATAGATAAACTCCTTATGTGGCAGCAACGCCTGCCATGGGCATCCATCTATGGATACCTTTACCAACCTGAACTCCCGTTATTATAGTCAAGACGACCTTTTTCAAACATACAAAATTGGCTCTGGCTCTAGCTTTTGAGCGAAGTGCCCGGGAGCGCCAGCTACCACTTTCCGGTATGTGATAGACGATCTATAAATACGTACACGAACGACAAAAGAATCCCATCGCGTATACCCGAGCCCAAATGACGAATAGTGCAAGGGGCGATTGTTAGCAGATTCTAACCATTCTGATACCGATATAACTGCCTCAAGTCTTAATGTTCACTTAAACCTGAATTACTTCTCTTGAAAGCTGCATATACATTGGTCTATATTGTGAACCGCCAGTGCTAGATAGGCTCGTCCTTTCTACCGTTTTGATGTTGTCTCCTTAGAGAGGCTTCACCTCAATGGTAAAGCTTTGAGTACAAGCAGCTTGTCGACCAGACAGTGCTTCGCTCAAGGGTCGTAAACTATCAATGCATGGATTGGATTATCTTCGCGTACCCCGCGAGATAGCAATTTTCAATCCGGGCATCAGTGGCTTGAAAGCCGACAAAAATACCCACGCCGCTCGTGCGGCACAAGAGTGGAGAACTACCTCATGATGCTAGTCGAGCCACCAATTCAAAAGGACAAGGGAGTGACAATTTCAGTGACAGAACAGCAAGTGGAAAACTCAAAATCCGAATTCGAGCGTTTGCTCGAAGAATCTTTGAGCCATAAGTTTGAACAAGGCGATATCGTGCCCGGTAATGTGGTGCGCGTCGAGAGAGACGGAGTACTGGTAGACGTCGGCGGCAAATCCGAAGGATTTGTACCAATGAAGGAAGTCTCCAACGTAACCGTTGATCATATAAATGATGTATGCAAAGTTGGCGAAAGCTATGAGTTCTACATCCTCAGAGAGGAAAACGAGAACGGGCAGCTAACACTATCACTGAAGCGTGTTGCTCAAGCCAGAGGATGGGTGCAACTCGAGAACATGAAGCGCAACGATGACACCATCCGCGCCAAGATTTCTCAAGTGGTCAAAGGCGGCGTAGTTGTTGATGTGTACGGCCTCAGAGGTTTCGTACCAGCCAGCCAATTGCGCGTCAAAGGCACTACACCAGAAGAATTGATCGGTATGGAAATCCCGATGAAGATTTTGGAAACAGACACCAAGCGCAACAAACTGATCTTGAGTCAGCGTCTTGCTGTACAAGAAGAAAAAGCCGCTCAAAGAGAGAAAATTCTTTCTACTCTCGAATCCGGTCAAGTTGTTACCGGCGAAGTTGTACGTATCGCAGACTTCGGTGCGTTCATCGACCTCGGCGGACTCGACGGTCTATTGCCTATCTCCGAAATCTCGTGGGAACGTGTATCACACCCATCAGATGTACTCAAAGTCGGTCAGATGGTTACAACCAAAGTCCTCAAAGTGGACCAAGAAAAGGGCCATATCAGCTTGAGCCTCAAGCAGATGCAGCCTGATCCATGGAAAGAAATCGAAGACAAATTCAACGAAGGTCAAGTTGTGAACGGTACCGTTCGCAAGATCCAGAGCTTCGGTGCTTTCGTCCAGATTTATCCAGGTGTTGATGCCCTTCTACCTACCGTAGAAATGTCTGAAACACCCATCACTAAACCAGAAGAAGTGGTGCAAGTTGGACAGCAAGTCAAAGCAATCATCAAAAAGTTCTCACCCAAAGAGCACAAGATCTCCTTGAGCCTCAAAGGTATGGACGTAAGCGATCTGCTTAACGGCTAAGACAAAGCAATCAAACAAAAAGGGGCGCCAGAAATGGTGCCCCTTTTTGTTTGTGTTCTAAGCGAAGTCCTATGATGCTAAGCGGCATGTCCGAAACGACGCTGACAATGACTTTTGCTCAAGCGGCCGGCTGTCCACGCGAAGCATTGATGAGATACACGAGACCTTAATCTACATCTTGCCTGGTACTTTGCCAGTCAGCAAAGCTTGAATCAGACCCTGCACAAGTGTGGGATCGAACATTTTACCGCTGGCTTCGACTACATCTTTTTGGGCTTGAATGGGATCCATTGGTGCAGTGTTATTACGCTTTTGACCAACCATTTCGTGATAGCGATTGGCCAGTCCAATTACTCTGGCAGCAAATGGAATCTCATCACCTTTGAGTCCAAGAGGAAATCCATTGCCGTCATATTCTTCATGGTGCGCGCGCACTATGGGAGAGAGGTGTTTTAAATCCGGGAAGGACTCAAGCAAACCAGCTCCATCGATAGGGTGATTCATCACCATAAGCAGCTCAGTATCAGAGAGATCTGCTTCTGGCTTTTGCAATATCTGAGCAGCTGAGCCGAGTTTACCGAGGTCATGAACAAGGGCCGCTTGTCTTATGGTATCGACTTCTACACCCGTCAATCCTACTTCGCGAGCAATGGCCACAGCATATTCAGCGACAGCCTTAGCGTGTCCTGGCACATACTTATCTTTGGCTTCGATTTGAGATACCCAACCATCAATACGTCCGAGCATCCGGGCATCAAGTCCTGGTGTGGCAAAGATGTAGTCAGAGATATCATTTGTGGTGGCAAGTATGGCATCCAGCTTTTGCTTAGCAGCAGCTTCGTCTAGCTCAGGCACTGGCTCTGCCGATGCAGCAGGTGCAGATGGAGCCGGGGCTGAAGGCGGAGGTGCACTTTGTCCCAGTCTTGTCTTGAGAGAGCCGCCACCACCGGTAGCGCCACGGGCGCGACCAAGCATACTACCACCGAGACCAGCGCGAGCTGGGGCAGGAGCACCACTAGCTGCAGGAGTCGGAATATCATCAAGGTTACCCCAGGCGGCTGGAGCGGCAGGACTGGCTGTAGATGCGCTCTTTGGAGCAGGTATAGAATCGAGATCTCCCCAACTACTTGCAGCTGGTGCACCAGTGTCGGTGGCAGCAGCTGGAGCGCTGGTATCGGCGGCAGCGACTGGAGCATCGTTCTGTGCCACAGGAGCAGGAGCCTCAGCTACTGGGGCGGGAGCTGGCGCGGGAGCTGGAGCAACTGGCTCAGCAGCAGCACTATCCGGAGCAAAGTTGGTAGTCTCCGCAGCAGGCGCAGTTGGCGGTGCAACAGTTTCGCCAGACGGTCCGATCCACTGAGAAGAAGAAGCAGCAGCAACTTGGGGCGTGCCACCAGGAGGGAAGTCCTGAGTCGAGTCCTGGTCTACGTCGACTTTGCCTTTGCCACCATTAGATACAACGGACGAAATCGTAGGAGCCGCGGGCGCAGCCGGTGCCACAGGAGCAGGAGCGACTGGTGCAGGAGCAGCTGGAGGAGCAGCGGCGGGCACTTCGACTTCAATTTCTTCAATTTCACCAAAATCTAGATCAGCATAAGGATCATGTCCTTCGGGCAGATGTATCTCCCCGGTCACCTGCTGTAAACGTACAGCCTCAGATAATGCGGGTGCTGGAGCAGCAGTAGGCGCAGGTGCTGGTGTCGGCGCTGGTGCGACTGGAGATGGCGCCGGTGCAGCCGGAGCTGGTGCAGGTGCTGGAGTCGGAGCAGGTGCAACTGGAGCCGGTGTTGCTGCAGCCGGAGCAGGAGCAGGAGCAGGTGCTGGAGGTGCAGCAGGCACCGCCATTGGTGCAACAGGGGCAGGAGCAGATGCAGCCGGTGGTGGCGCCGCTGGTGCAGCTTGTGGAGGCTTGGGCGCCGGCGGTGGCACTGACGCTGGTTGAGCTTGTGGAGGCTTGGGCGCTGGTGGCGGCACTGCAGCTGGTTTGGCTGGAGCCGGAGCAGCTCCGCCGCGGTTATATTGAGGAATAGCTTGTTGACCCAGGGCGCCTTTAAGCGCTCTTCTTACGTCAATGGCTGAGGCAGCAGCCTGTTGCTCCGGAGTGCTGACGATGCGCTGGTGAAGCTGCATAATCGGCTCTCTGGCGCGCTTTTCGGCAGGGAGCTTGAGTAGCGCTTCGGCTACTTTATCAGCGACATTTTGCACCATGTCGATTTCGTTTTTAGTCCAGGCACGGCGATAATCGCACTGCTGCAAAATCACTACGCCGTGCGTACCGACTGAGCTGCGCAGGGCTATACCAAGTAGAGACTTAGCTCCAATCAATTGCAGCTCTTCTTGAGCTGGTGAGACGTATGAGTTTTGCTGACCTTCAAATAATTTGAGGGGTTCACGAGTCAATAGAGTCTGAGCTACAAGAGCCGAATCACTGGAAGGCCAGAAGCAATGCTGCAAACTCTGCACTTTATCTTGTTGCCAGTGCTCAAAACATTTCCAACCAGCTTGCTGATCGTCAGTACAAATAAACAAACAACGGCTGACATTGAGTGCTTTGCCGAGGATGTTGACGACCATAAAAAGCGCATCACCTATCCCCAGGGAATAGGTCATCAAGTTACCGATTTCTACTAAAAATGTGTCGCGGAAAGTATCGCGCTGAACCACATCATTGATTTGAGCGAGTCGGATAATATCGCCCAGCTCGCCAAGAATGACGCGCATCACGTTAAGCTCATCGGAGCTAACATCGACAGCACGACTGAGAGTCAGCGAGCCAAAAGTACGGCCCTGCAAAACAAGAGGCAAAGTAGTGGACTTACCGCCATTGACGGGCGCTCCACTGGTCCGATACTCACAAATAGAAGTGATATTTTGGTCGAGAGGATTGCTCAATACAATCTGGCAGGCATCAGCGCTAAACTGATCCCCGAGTTCTTTGACAGTCGTCTCCAGGATTCGTCTTAAATCCCGGACTCCAGCCAATTTTTGTACCAATGGACTGTTCATATCAAGTCAGTCTTCCCACCTAGCCAAAGCATCCTATGGATGACAATCAATAGTATCAAATATTTCATACCAGACTTGAGCCCTGAGCAAACCCAAAATACCCCAAGTTACAACCTTTTGGGATAACTCGTCACAGTGCCAAAGGCAACAAATCAAGCAGGCAGCGCTATCTGCCACTCCGAGAGCGGCCTGGCAAGTAACTAAAAGAGTCAAAAGTCGGTACTGATGCGGGCTGCCAACAGGAGCTTATCAGACACTCCTGCAAAGAGGACTGAGGCATGTCGGCCATCGCCAAGAGCTTTAAGCCGGGGGCTAATGTGCTAAATGCTACATTTAGTAGAATAATCAGCAGGCAAAGGACTGACAGGTGAAAAATTGCTGAGTCGCAAAGGTGCAATTTCGGCGCCATTATCATCAGGAGATATTATCGGACTGGCTTTTAGAGTCTTTCGGCAAAATATCCCTTTGATTTTAAAAACTTTGCTCTTGCCTACTGCGCTTTTGGCATTGGGCCGAGTGGCGCTCACCCTTACCGGCTCTTACGCCTTTAAGTCAGGTACCGCAGGCGGCATTATCTGGGCCTTTGTCGGACTTTTTGGCATGCTGCTGGGTACTTTTAGCGTTGTTTATCTCTATTTGAGACAACTTGCTCTGGTCCGTTATTTTGCAGGCTTTGCCTCCAGTATCGAAGAAGCAAAGCAATACATGAAGCGCAAGCTCTGGTCTGTTGTCGCGCTTGGTCTGGCTTATATCGCCATCGTGGTAATAACTAGTATCGCCTGGTTAGCCATAATCTTTTTAGCGGCAAGCTTGCTAGCACTCAAAGGAGCGGCGAGCATTTTAGCCGCCTTCATCATGTCACTTGCCATTTTGGGTGGATTTATCTCTTTTGTATTTATCGGACTGGCGGGCTCTCTTGCTTACAACGCCCTGGCCATAGAAGACTCAGATTTAAATACAATTATTGCTCGCAGCTTTAGCTTTACCTGGCGCGCGTTTTTCCGGTCCTGCGGCTTTGGTTTGCTTGCCACCACTTCTGTCAGTTTATTAGCTTATCCGCTCACTCTGCCTGTGATAATTGCTTCTATCATTTACTTGATCATGCACGGAGTCAGTGGGGCATCCGGCAGTGCTTCAGACCTACCGCCGCAAATGCAGGTCTTTTGTAATCTCTGGGAGACAATGACTCAGATGATTATTGGACCGATTTATCACATCGCATACGGCTTTTTCTTTTGCGATCTCAAAATGCGCATGGAGGGACTCGATCTCTCTACGAGACTCGAATCAATTAAGCCAAACCACGGTCCCGAGCTTGATAGTCTAGCTCCAAGCTTGTGATGGAAAATAGCAATGGACTATAAAAACGTCTCACCAGCTCTGGCGGAACTCTCAAACAGCTATCAATACAAAGAGCCTCCAGGTCCCCTGGTCTGGTTGCAAGAGCTAATCACAAACATACTGAGATTTCTCAAAGACCTCTGGAGTTCTCTGCATATTCCGCTATTTCAGACAAATAGTGATTCTCATGCCATTGGTGATGTGATGCAGTTTTTGCTAATCGCCTTTGGTGCCATCTGCGGACTGCTGGTTTTGTTTATTTTGGCGGGGCGCTTGAGTCATATCAGCAATGCTCGAAAAATGGCATTGACAGGCACACTCAGCTCAGATTTGCCACTCGATCAACAAGGCTGGAAAAATTACGCCCAGGAGCTTGTGCAAAAGGAAAACTACAGAGACGCTATCCGAGCTGTTTACATGAGCACTCTTTATCTGCTCGACGAAAAGGGCATAATGAAGTTTGCTCAAAACAAGACAAACTACGAATACCTTTATGCACTTGGCACCAGAGGCAGTATCAAACACAGCTTGCAGCAACCGTTTCGCAATCTAGTAGATCGCGTTGAAAGCGTCTGGTTTGGCTTTGCCAGCTGCGACAAAAGTGATTATGACTTTTGCCTGGGCGTGCTCACCGAGATGGAAACAACACTATCTACCGGTATGCCCGAAAAACTGGATGTGCTCAAATGAAGCAACCAGATAAAGAGGGCAACACTGCCACAATTGAGCCACCCAGCGCCAATGCTCCAAAACCAGTATCAGTTAAAAGTACTTTGAGCGAACTGCCCAAGGGTTTACTCTGGCAACTTGGTCTATTGCTCTTAGCTAGCGGCATAATTACCTATACCACCATGGACTCCAATCAGCAGATGAATAAGCTGCTACCCGAAACCGGCGTATTTACCTCCAGCCATAATGTCAAACCGAGCGGTTTGAGCGGCTTTTATGAACTATGCGAAAAGATATTTGGTCATCAAAAAAAAGTTTTGCGATGGGAGCAGCCCTACCGTAAACTGAGTGGTAGCCCGGAAATGCCCAAACTTATGGACAAAACACGGGTCATCGAAAAAGCGCTACCTGTGCACGGCACATTGATCCTGGTCAGACCCGATGAGTCGTTAAAAGACTATGCCGTAGAGTCAATCCTGGACTGGGTAGAGGCAGGCAACAGCCTGATTTATCTTGACGACTTCACTTTCAGCTTTAGCCGTAATTTGACCAAAAAGCTCGGTATCAATGTGACGCGACTGGCACCGGTTTTAGAAGACAAATTAACAGATGCACTAGATCCGATGGCATTTAAGAACGACAAAGAACTAGCTGCACTCTATACCCATCTGCGCCAAATAAAAGTGTCTGCCGCTCTCTCGCTTACAGGCGGACAGCCAATTGCCAAAGTAGCTGGCAAAACCATACTGACACAAAAATCCTGGGGTAAAGGCACCATTTTAATTGGCAGCGCACCGGGCATGGTGAGCAATAAACTTATTGCCAATACCACTTGCTGGAGCAACTTCCAACTAATTTGCAACTTTTTGCAAAAGCAAGATGGCGATATCATCTTTGAAGAAAACTGCCATGGTTTTACTCAGGGCACAAGCGTTTGGGCTTACCTGTTTAGAGGACCAACAGGCTATGTCCTGCTACAACTGCTTATCCTGATGATACTGGCTGTAGCCGGCTCAAATAAGCGCTTTGGCGCTGTAAAAACGGTCAACAAGCCCCGTAAAATAGCCAACACTGAATACATAAACGGACTTGCCAACACTTATGAGCGAGCCCGGGCGCGCAAGGCCGCACTCGAAATCATCTATCAAAATTTGCACAACAAACTCTCCAAAGCCTTTGGCGTCTCACCACATGATCCCAAAGAACGTTTACTGGAAGAAATCCGCCTGCACGACAACAAAATTGGCAATCTTCAATTTGACAGCCACTTGGTCAAAGATTTAGAAAAATGCGAACAATACTTGTCAGGAAGAGAGCTTAACGATGACAATTTCAAAGAAGCAGTGGCCGCTTGCGATAAGATATCCAATCAAATGACGCGATAAACAACAATAGTCAAGACATGGTAGCCAGTAAAAGGAAAACAGATGCAACAACCAGCAGTCGAAGTTAGCGAAGAACTGGCTTTTACACGAGCGACTTTTACCAGACTAAAGGACGCCCTCAATAGCACTATTGTCGGACAGGAAATGGTCATTGACCAGCTGCTTACAGCAATTCTCGCTGATGGTCACGTCCTTTTGGAAGGAGTGCCGGGCACGGCGAAGACCCTCCTGGTCAAAACAATTGCCAACCTTGTCGGCGCAGATTTTGGGCGCATCCAGCTCACTCCAGACATGCTGCCCAGTGACATCGTTGGCACCAGCGTCTATGACCTCAATACCCGGACTTTTGCCATGCGCAAAGGGCCAATCTTTACTTCGCTACTGCTGGCCGACGAAATTAACCGCACACCACCTAAGACACAGTCGGCTCTATTGGAAGCAATGGAAGAAAGACAGGTAACACTAGACGGTCACACCGAAAAGTTGTCTGATTTATTTTTGGTGGTAGCTACTCAAAACCCGGTGGAATTTGAAGGCACCTATCCGCTGCCAGAAGCACAACTGGACCGCTTTATGCTCAAGGTACTAATTGGTTATCCAGGCCGCGATGCCGAAAAGCTAATGCTGCAAAACTGGCAAGAGGGCAAATATCGTCGTTTTACTGAGCCACTACAGGCAGTGACAACAGCAGATGAAATCCTTGCTTGCCGTCAAGAACTGCTTAAAGTAAAAGTCGAAGATAGTGTGATGAACTATCTAATAGAGCTTGTGCAAAAATCGCGCTCAGTGTCAGACCTGCAACTGGGCGCCAGCCCGCGTGCAGCACTGGCCTGGCTGGGTGCAGCCAAGGCTCACGCCGCTATCGAGGGCAGAGACTTTGTTACTCCCGACAATATCAAATTTATGGCTGAGCCAGTATTGAGACATCGATTGATACTCAATGCAGAGGCTGAATTGGATGGCGTTACAGTGGCGCAGGTAGTGGCAAATATTTTGAGACAAGTAGCAGTACCGAGATGATCGCAAGCCAGAGATTTTATGTGCTGGCACTACTGGCCATCATCCCGTTGGCGGCTTCCGCCTGGTATCCGGGGCTGGCAAAAGTAGGGCTGACACTAGATCTCCTCATCCTCTTTGCTGTGATAATCGACTGGCAACTGACGCCGCGCGCCAACCTTTTAAGCGCAGAACGTTTTGTCGATGACCGCTTATCAATCGGGCGAGACAATACTGTCAAACTGGCGATACATTATAAAGGCGCAGTAAAAATAAATGCCCTCATAAAAGACGACAATCCCCAGACTATCGTCTCCGATACTGAGCTGATGGCGGTCACTCTGGAGCCGGGCACAACAGTGACTGTCGAGTACAAACTCAGCCCCAACAGGCGTGGTTTATTTAAGTTTGGCAACATCAACATACGCTTTGCCAGCCGCCTGGGATTACTCACAATCGAGCGTAAGATTGCTTATCCACAAGAAATAAAAGTCTTTAGCGATCTAAAAGCACTGCAAGATCTCTCTGTACGGCTCTCACACTCATCCGAGCTGGGCGATTTGCGTCAACGCAAACGTGGTCAAGGCACTGACTTTGCTTCTTTGCGAGAGTACTCGGTAGGCGATGATAGCAAGGCTATCGACTGGCGTGCCACCGCCCGTAGAGACCGTCCTGTGATACGCACCTACGAGGCCGAACAAGAGCAGCGCCTGCTAATCTTAATTGATGCTGGTCGTATGATGGTATCAGACCTGGAAGGACTGAGCCGCTTTGACAGAGCCCTAAACGCTGCGCTGTGCCTGGCTCTTACTGGACTTTGCCACAAAGACCAGGTAGGCATCGGCATCTTTGCTGACAAGCCTCTACTGTATCTACCACCCAAGCGTGGCAAGTCTTATATGCACCGCATCCTGGAAGCAAGCTTTGCCATCGAACCACGCATGGTCGAACCCGATTACGCTGGCATTTTGTCTTATTTTGCCTCGGCCCAAAAGGGTCGCTCACTGATGGCGGTGCTCACCGACCTGACCGATCCGACTGGCTCTCAAGCCTTGCTCACGGGCCTCGCCAACCTGGCACCAAGACATTTGCCATTTTGTATCACCCTCAAAGATCGCCAGGTGCAAAAGCTGGCAAATACAAAAATAGAAAGCGGCACAAGCGGCAACAGGGACCAAGCCAAAGCCGAGCTTTATCAAATCTATCAAAAGGCAGTAGCACAGGACTTGACCAATCAAAGAGAGCTAGCCCTCTCTGTCTTGACCAGACGCGGCTGCCTTATACTGGATGCAGCTCCCCAGGAGCTCTCCGATAAACTGGTCGACAAATATTTAGAAGTCAAATCACGAGGAAAGCTTTAACACCTTGAAGAAATTATTTTGGGCAAGCTTTGTAATGCTTTTTGCTGAGACCATGGCAATTCGCTGGCTGGGTATCGAGATCCCGGTACTGAGAGCCTTTCCCAACTTGATCTTAATGTTGGTCTTTATCGGGGCCTCAGCCGGTATCGCCCAACCCGAAAAGCGTGTTGGCAAAGTCAAAGTAATAGCCTCGCTATTGTGCTTGATTGGCTCAGTAATAATTGTGCCAGTGACTGGACTAAAAGACATTTCGCTGCGCCTGGATGAGACCAATTCACCAATGGCAGTAGTGGCTGGTCTTACTCTAATTTTGCTCAATGCCTTCTCGCTTCTTACTCTTTTCAGAGAAATAGGTTGTGCAGTCGGAGAAGAATTCAAAAACAGACCACCACTAAAATCATACTCAGTCAACATCCTAGGAAGCATGGCCGGAGTGCTGGTCTTTGCCATTTGCTCTTTTCTCAATACCGCGCCATGGATCTGGCTACTCGTAGCAATTGCGTCAGCGTTTGCTTATAGCAACAATCGCAAACTGGCATTTATGCTACCGCTTGTAGTGGCAAGCTTTTTTAGTTCGCAAGGAGCATTCTGGTCACCTTACGGCAAACTAGAAATAAAACCCTTTGAAGTACCCGCCAATAGTATCTTTGGCCAGGGCAACTACATGCTCTTTTGCAATAATGTTTACTTTCACTCAGCCACTCATGTGCCCGAAAAAACTGTATTTGACGAGCGCGATAAAGGCGTCGATGTAAGCAAAGAAAGAGAAGACAAAGAACATCTTTTGCTACACGCTTATAAATGGATGAAGCTACCTTACCGCTTTGCTCCAGCCCACAAGGACGTGCTTATCCTGGGCTCAGGCTCAGGTAATGATGTATCTTTTGGAGAGCATCTTCCGCAGGGACCAGAGAGTATCGACGCGGTCGAAATCGACCCAGTAATTGGTACTTTTGGTCAGACAATTCACCCAGACAAACCTTATCTAGAAAAGCGTGCCAACTTAATAATCAATGACGCACGCTCGCATCTGCACGATAGTCCCAAGCGCTATGACATCGTCAACTTTGCCTACCTAGATCCAGGCGGCACACTCAACACCGCTAGCTTTATGCGTGTGGACAACTTTGTCTTTACCAAAGAGAGTGTGCAAGACGCTCTCAAACTCCTCAAAGATGATGGCATAGTCTCCATGAGCTTTGCTACCGGTGCTGACCACCCTGTTACAGCGAGACTCTATAACACCATCCGCGATGCCTGGGGCAAAGAGCCTTTGACACTTGTGGATGACAGCTTTAGCAGTTGCATATTTTTGTTTGGTCCAGGCATGGAAAAAAACATGGACAATGTAGCTGCCCTGGTCAGGCAGTCTCTGGCTGACGACCATGAACTCAAAGTCTGGCGCCCATCAGACGCCCAGCGCCAGATGCGTATTGCTTCCGATGACTGGCCATTTTTGTACTTGCAATTTGATACCACCGGAATGCTTCTTTATAGTAGCTTTCTTTTATTCACTATTTTGATTCCAGTGCCTTTTCTTTTTCGTGTAGACAAAACCTCAGTACTGGCGCCGCAATCATTTGCCATGTTTGTTTTGGGCGAAGCCTTTATGTTGATGGAGACTAAGTGCTGCACTGAGTTGTCGCTCATTTATGGCAACACCTGGGTAGTCAGCTCTGTGGTTATTTTCTCTTTCCTGACTCTAGGCTATCTGGCCAATCTGCTGGTACTAAAACAACAATCCATCAAATTGCCCTTTGTCTACATCGCACTGACCATAATACTGGTGGCAGATTACTTCCTCTCCTTTCATGGACTTAATTTGCCATCAGCACAAAGCAAAATACTGATGACAGTGATGACCTGCCTGCCTGTATTCTTTGGTGGCATTTTGTTCTCATCACATTTTAAATCAATCAAAGATCCCAACATGGGACTAGCGGCCAATTTGCTTGGCGTCACCTTTGGTGGCTTATTAGAAAACCTCTGTGTAGTTGGCGGCATCAAGAGCCTGAGCTTGCTCACACTCTTTCTATATTTGCTGTCTGCTTTGCCATTTTTGATCAAACCAAAAGCAGGACAAGCGGCTACAACAGGCGCTCAGGCAGATGGGGACAGCGCAGCAGAGGACTCAGCTAAAACTGGGCTTTAACTCTCAGTCGACCCGTTAGAGCAACATCAGACACTCAAACCAAACCGTTATCGCAGGCGTACTTTACTAGAGCCGTACGACTCTTGAGCTTGAGTTTTTTGCGGATGCGACTGGCATGCAACTCTACTGTAGACTCAGTGAGAAATAATCTTTGTGCAATTTCTTTGTTGGCATAACCAGAAGCAATTAAGCGCAATACTTCCATCTCGCGATTAGAAAGACTGGCTGATTCAGGGCTCTCAAACATCGGTCGCTCCTCAGCAGCCTTTGCAGATGCTTTGGCAAACGCACAGCAGTCTCAAGTGCGTAGGTCAATTGCTCAGTGAGATTACCCATCAAACTAGAATGAAAAAGCTGGTCTTTTAGCTCATGCTGGTTGAGACAATGGCTTAGCGCGATACTCGCTTGATTAACAACAGTCTCGATACATTCAAGCTCGACTTTGCTCCAATTTCTTCTGGTGTTATGGACTAAAAGCACCACACCATAGAGCCCGCCTTGATTTGTCAAAGGCGCTCCCGCGAGGCTGACAATGCCATTGTCCAACAAGAGATCGGTTTCTTTTTCGGTAAATTCATAGGCCGCAGCAAGCTCAGCAATGTCACTATATCCGGTGCAGCGCTGAGTAAAAAGAGACATGGCAAAAGGAGGAAACTGTCCGGTACGACCAAGACCAAGCGGCGAGAGATCAGGCTCCTCGTATTCGTGGCTGACTTGACTTTGCACCCCAGTAAGAGCCGTGCCAATTTGTCTAACCACAAGACAACGACTCGGTCTAAAAGCACGTCCCAGGCTATCGACAAGACCCTGCAACATATAATCGCGATCTAGCGAGGCAAAGAGCCGACAGATAGTCTGCCTCATCCACCGCTCCAAACCAAGCTGGACAGCTTGCTCCGAATTGCGACCGGTGCTGCCTAGATGTGGCGCAAGAAGTGCAGCAAGTTCGCTTATTTGAGGCAACAAGTCTTTGTAGTTTGTCTTACTCGATGCACCATTGCCGCCCTCACTCTTTTTGACACTGACAGCAAGCGCCCCAATCATCAAAGCTGGTTGCACGGAATTATCAAAAATCGGTACAAGCAGCTCTTTGCCGTTATTACTGCCATCTAGTCCGATACTGACGTTTTTGGCATCAAGAGCAAAGCGCCCGCCGGCAGCAAGTGTATGAGTAAATGTCAGACATGTGCCAGCCTTGAGTGCCTTAGTCAGGGACGACTCAGTAAGAGCAAGCTCTGCCATTGTATGCTCGGCAATCGGGTGCAAGGTCAGGTCGCGCACTTGCGAAAGTACAACGCCACTACCGCCATCTTCCAGACGAAAGACCACAAGTTGCTCGAGTTCAAGTGACCGAGCTACGGCTTTTAGGACCTTTTGGTAAGCGCTCATTACTGACTAGCACCACATGAGACAGGGTAATCCCTATATAACCGGACTCCATTCAAACCCATATTTCTAAAATATCTCATCCGAGCGCGCCGTAGTGTTGCACCCTAGCCTCTCTGCAACAATCCCCCTAAAATCGTGTAGTGCTTACCCATTAAGGGTTTTCCCTATAAGTGGTCTTAAATGTGGTTTAGCCTGAAGGCGGGCAAGTCATACTGAGTAAGTCTTTTAAGCGAAGTGAGCGAAATAGTAAGTCTGATGCCCAAATTACAGAATTAATATTAATACGCAGTAGCCAAGCGCATGACCAGTGCCAATAACCGCCATAAGTTCCTACTTTCAGAGCCTTCCCCTTAGAAACCTTTTGATATAGAATTAATCTATCTAGGTATATGTTTCACATACCGGGTTAATCTAACAATGGCACGCAAATCGGAATCTAAAAAAACTCAGACCAAGGCTCAATCGACAACATCGTCATTGAGAAATCTCAAACGCCAGTTCGGTAAACGAATGGTGGAGACTTTGCTCAAGTCTCCGACTCTGCTTGAGGACATTGAGCAAATAAGAGAAGCCGGTGTGCGCATCAGACTAGTTGATGGTCCCTGCCGGGCCTATTACGACCGCAAAAAACGCACGATCTATATAGGTCGTTGGTGTCCACGTAACTATAAGCTGATAAGTATTGCCCACGAATTTGTGCACGCCCTGGTCAAGCCCACTCTGGACCCAATACCTGGCAAGACCGGACGCAAAGAGTTTGTCAACCGCTGCCTCGAAGAAGAGACAGAGGCGATTGTTCACGAAATAGAGATAGTCAAAGAACTAATCAAAGCTGGTACGCCTGTGGACCCCAAGGAGCTTGAATGGCTCAAGCGTTACCGCCGCGGGGGTCGCAAAGCAATTCGCAAAGCCCTCGAAAAAACGATTACATCCACCACTGGTGAAGATTATCCAGAATATTACGCCAGCTGGTACGACGAAATCGTGCCGCCAGCTCAGCGCATACCGTAACAAAGCACTGTAGCTACTCAGCAGCTGATTAGATGCTGATTTATAGCTGCTCGACAACCATTTATAGCAAGTCCATATGCCACTTCAATACTGGCTTATAACCTGGTCGTGGTGCCAATCCTAGACTGAGTATGCCAGGCTGGGGAAGACTTCGCTTTCTTCAGGAGAATCAATGCTGAAGGGCTCTGCGGTAAGGGCACTGGCATCTGGCACCATGCGTCTAATTTCTTCGGCCACGTAGTGAGCTTGAGGAATACGGCTGTGCAAGTGAATTGTCTCGAATTCAAGCTGCACCCGAGTACCATCGGCAGCAGTCACTTCGCCGTAGCGAATCAGGCTATTAGCCTGTCTCAGCACTTCCTGAGGAGTCTTGATCGTGGCACGGGAATGAGTATGAGGCAACAGGCTGCCTGTAGCGTCATAGGTGCGGTCAATCCAGGCTTCACCAGCGACACGCAAGCCGGCTCTTTCACCGCATTGCAAAAGGGTATTGCCCGCTGGTCCAATGAGGACGAGCCAGCGGTCGTATTCGGCAATTGCCTTGGCAACAATCGTAGCGATACGGATATCGTGGCTCATTTGACGATAGAGAAAACCATGGGGTCTAACCTGAGTGATTTCGACGCCAAAAATGCGCGCCAGTCCAGATAGAGCACCGAGTTGATAAAGCACAGAAGCGCGAAGCTCGGCAGATGACAGGTGGATTTCTCTGCGACCAAATCCAGCCAGGTCAGGGTATCCAATGTGAGCACCCAGGCTCAAACCGTAATAACGCACACTCTCAAGAGCCGCTTCCATCAAAAGAGGATCGCCAGAATGAGCGCCGCAAGCCACGTTTGCCGAAGTAACAAAGGGCAAAACTTCCTGCTCACCCTCGACGCGATAAGGACCAAAGCCCTCACCAATGTTGGTGTTAAGGTCAAAGCCGCGAGGCAAAAGGATTCTGGAAGAACTATTCTGAGTGCTTGCGCTCGGCACGGCTGCCGATTCTCTGTAATTCTTCTCGCCGCGATTTTTCTGATGCTTGGTTCTGCGCATCTTTTGCTCCTTGAGGGGCCACTGATTTGGGCCGGGCCTGATTTTAGCAAGAACTGAGCGGTTTTGGTTATTTCAGGGCTTTCCCTATGGCGTAGTATGAAGTTGGCATTAGAATGGTGTTATCGATTAACATCAAAGCAGGCAATTACTCGGGGGTGACGATGCCAGGCATCAGTCCCATAAAAAAAACTACCTTTAGTCTTCTGGCAGTGCCTGTGGCGATGAGCTTGATGGTCTGCATAGGATTTAACTATCCCGAACAACAAGCCCAGGCGATGGTTGGATCTCTCGACAGCCCGATGGATTTGCGCCTGGCTGCCATGGAATCAGTGCTCAAAGGCGACACAGAGCGCGCTCTCTCCGTATACAGCACCGCTATCGAAGCAGCGACCAGACAATACGGCGCCAATTCTATGTTTTTGGCTGACCTTTATTACGAAGCTGGCAATCTAGCCAGTAAACAAGACCTCTTTGACAAAGCCGAAAATTATCTCAGCCAGGCAGTCAAAATAAATCCCCGTATGTCTATGGCTCGGATGGAGCTGGCTGAATTACAAAAGCGCAGACAAAAACCTATGGAAGCGCTAGAGCAGATCCAATCTGATTTGGCAGCTCATCCTGAGTCGCTAGTCGCCAGACAGCAATTTGTGCGCTGGCTCGCAAGCAATGGCGGGAGCGCCCAGGATGGTGCCATCGCGCATCAGGAGAGCTTGCGCGTGCTGGCCATGAGCACGACCTCTCGCTCAGTCAAACCTGGCGCCGAAATGCTCAAAGCATTTCAAAGACCAACAGGCAAACCATCAGCAGTGGCACCAACAAAGACAACTGTGCCTGAGCCTGTGAGCACAAACGAGTCCGAGCCAAAAGACGAGCCATCAGAGACAAGCAAGATCCAGCCGATGATGAGTCTGCCCACCAGACCAAACATCAAAAAGAGTGATGAGCTAAAAGCCGAAAAAGCAAAAGAAGAAGCCCACAAAAAAGAAAACGAGCAGCGCCTCAAAGAAGAAAAAGAGCGCGAACAGCGCAAAAGAGGGGAGCGCGCCAGAGAAGAGCGTGAGCGTGACGCCAGAGAAAGAGAAAACCGCAACAAAGAAGCGGCAAGACTGGCGGCAGCAAAAGCCAAATCAAATAAAACCAAAGCAGTTGCCACTGAGACAACAAAGCCTGCCGCCACACCTCCTGCCGAAAAACCAAAACCAGTCAAGGAAGTGACTGCGGTTGCGCCAACAGTTGACAGTGCTACTTCTGAGTCTGACGCCAAGGCCGAAGCGCGCTCCAAAAAGACAGCGACAAAGGCAAAACCAGCCCAAGAAGTGCTACCTCAGGTGGTGCCGACACTACAACCTCTTCCCCAGGCATATTATCCACCAGTGCCCGTCTTTAATCCGCCAAATAGAGGCAAGCCCAAACCAGGTTTTGTACCACCACCGCCACCTACGGCATTTCCCAATGTCTATGGCGGCGGCATGATACCAGGACCTCCGATGGTAATACAGACACCACAACCAGTGGCAAAAGCCTAAACCCAAACCAAAACCAGCCGTTGTCAAAAAAGTAGAAGAAGCGCCAAAAGAACCGGTGGAAGACAAGCCACCGCCGATGAATGCAGCGCCACAGGAAGGCGATCCAGACTTTTTGCTAGATTGGGCCGACCTCAAAGAAAAGAAGAAGAAAAGGACTAGATAGGCAACACAAAAATGAGCAATTCAAATTGCTCGACAAGACAGAGTAGGAGGTCAAAGCCCCTACCTTTGACCTTGCCTAATCAGCAAAATTCAGATTTTTGGGTCCAGTTTGCATATCAGTTGTTGGTTCGTCTGGCGCAGCTATATCAAATGAAAGATTAGAAAAATACACTTCTCCATTCCCATTTAAAGTCAATGCAAGAATTATGTTGCAAGCAAGAGCCGGCACATCTAAGACACGAGTAACAGGCTGCCAATCTGCATCTCCGCCCAATCTAAGATCGTACATGGTAGAGAATCTCAAAACTTTGCCATGAACCCCAGTGACCCACATCATCAATCCGCACCAGTCACCGACATTCTGCCACTTCATATCAGCACTAAATCGAACTTTCTGATTCCGCCAATTAATGCAGCCAAATTTCTGAGTAAACTTACCGACAGCACTCGACCTTTCACCGCTATTAGGGACCAAATCAGCGTCTGAAAAGATCCACAAAGATTGGCGATTGTCTTGCTGCTTAATTGCACCTTTGAAATGCGAATCGCTAGAATTAAAACGCCAGGCAAAAGGCATATTTGTATCAGGATCGACTAATTTGAGGTCAAGATTAGCAGGCGCATCCAGCTTAGTATCAGCGCTCGTGCACTCAGTAATACAGACATCCGTGCCAACTTCGGATACAAGTAAGTCACTAATCCAAATTGCACCATTGCCTTGAACACAAGCGCCAAAGTTGATATACCTGGCTTCAAATGGAATATCAATGACAATACTTAGCTCTTGCCAATCTCCAACACAGGTCAACTCGCGGCCGGGCATGAGATCTTCAAGTACAACCTCTGGGACAGCGTCTAGAACTTTCAGGAAAAGTGCGACTTTTCCTTCTAAGCTTTTGACTTTGATTTTGCCAGTAAATTGAAGCCGCTTACCTCGATATTCGGCCGCGCCCATGGTTTGAAGCATGTAACCACGGGCACCACTTTCAGCCCCCTTCTGAGCAAAGTAGCAAGATCCCTTTCCGTTATAAGAGACTTTCTCGTCACAATACAGATCACACGTTGCATTTTGCCAACAGGATGATCTCCAAAACCGGGGATAGCGTTTCACAACAGTTGGCATAACACACGGCCCCACTATAGAAGAAAAACTACCTTCTATTATGCAACAAACAATTGAATCTAGCTGCTGAAACAGCAAGATACAATCGTGCGCGATAGTTTAAATGTATAGCTCAGCGCGGAGGCATGCGCTCGGGATTTTGAGCTGACTCTGGACCACGGCCGGGACCGCCAGGTCCACCAGGACCGGCACCATCAGGACCGCCGCGTGCACGCATACCAGGCTTAAGCATGGGCAATTGTTTTTTTTGCTCAGCAGTCAACACCTGACGTATGGCAATAAAGTCATCCACCATCAAGGTTTCGGCTTGTTCTTGCGCTTGCCTTACTTCTGCGTGTTTAGCTCGGATTTGTTTTTCGCTTGCCACTGGATCAAAAAACAGATCTCTCAACTCTTGCTTGCGTGCTTTGAGATTTTGTTGACACTGCTTGGCTTTGCCCTGTACTTCGGCACGCATAGATTTGATTTTGGTCTTTTGCTCTTCGGTCAAATTGAGCTGACTGAGATCAAGGGGAGTGCGACCCAAGCCGCCCATGCCCATGCCTCCCCCCATACGACCACCGCCCATGCGCCCCATGCCACGACGTGCGCCAGGACCACCAGGTCCTCTAGGTGAGCCTCCAGGGGGACCAAAGCCAGGCTCTTCGCCCGGTCCACCAGGTCCCTCAGGACCACCAGGCGGTCCAAATCCTCCCGGTCTACCGGCAGGTCCACCGGACTGACCAGCATCGGGCTCGCCGACACCCAGAGCTTTTTTAAATCTCCGGCGCCTGCTACCAAGCTCTGTACCACTACCACTAGTATCACTATCGGCACTGACAGTAGTTTTATTGTCAGCAGCAAAAGCAGCTGGTGACTCATTTACGATAAAGCCAACTGGTAAAAGCAGCACAAGTGATGACATCAAAAGGACTTGCCGCAAAGAGCGGTTATTAAAAGCCCCGGACAAGAGCGCTCTTGCACCACCTGTAACACTAGAGCTTAATTGCATAAAGACCATCCTCATTTGTACTGATGCCAAAATCATAAACGCCATCTACTGCCGGATCGCCATAATCGGCAATCAAATCCTCTGCCTCGGCTGGCTTGGACAGTCCTGAGCCTTGGGAAGCAGTAATCTTAGAAATATTGTCAGGGGAAGAAGAACTGGCGATAACACCAGAAGAAGAAGAAGAAGAAGAAGGCTGGCTAGCGGCACCAGTGACGGCAGCGTTGCCAGACGTCGCAGTTACACTGGAATGAGCTGGACTACCAGATTTGGCAAGTCCCGTGCCGTCAGGCAATGATGCAATACGATCAGTCTTGTGACCCACTGAAGTAGTGGCAGGACTAGAGCCAGGCTCGCCAGTGACAGCAGAGCCCTTGGTTGTAGCACCAGTAGATGCTACGACCGTACTATCGACGAGTGGCTTAGTGGATGGACTGACATTGCTAGCAATCTGAGGGGCGGGTTTATTGACTGCATCTTGCTGAGCGATGTTGAGACCACCAATAAAATAACTGCCGGCCAGGGCAACGAGGATAAATGAGGCGGCATAAGCTAGAGGGCGAGAAAAAGTAAAACTGCGATTGCGTCTAGCAGTGGCAATATCTACAACCTGGCCAGACGACTCGACTGATGTCGGAGTCGTCTTTTGGGCCAAAATGCGATCACCAATGACATCGGCGAGATCACGACTTAGTGCAGGCGCTGGCAAAGACTGCAAACGCTCTACCAATGCCTCAAGCTCTTTAAGTCGCAAAGCACATGCAGGACATGCCTCGAGATGGTGCTCTACAGCTTGAGCAGCCTCTGGCTCAAGCTCCAAATCCAAGTAAGCATCTAGAGCTTGCTCCATTTCGCTACAGGTTGAATTTGAAATGTCCATCTTTGTTTACCTGGAAGTTAAGGGCGAAGTTTTGTAGTCAGAAGAAAAATAAGGGTCAAGAAGTTCTTTTAGTTTGATGCGGCCATAGTGTAAGCGTGAGCGCACAGTGCCTATGCTTGTACCAACAGTGTCTGCAATTTCCTGATAAGAGAGCCCTTCGATATCGTGCAAAACCAGTACGGTCTTTTGAGATTCGGGAAGAAGATTGAGTTTTTGCTCAATAATCTTGGCTTGCTCTTCTTCGTCTAGATGTTGAGCCGGACCGGGCTTGGGATCAGCCAACTGGGTCAGGGTGCGACTGCTTTGAGAGGCATCGTCCTCGGGTCCAATCGCCTGGGGATCAAAAGAAACAACGGTCAGATCCTTTTTGCGCTGCCTCACTCTCAAAACATCCATACAGAGATTGCGAGTTATCTGAAAGATCCATGACGAAAAAGCAGAAGCTTGACGGTATTTTTCGATGTTGTGATGGACTTTCACAAAGGCGTCTTGAGTGATTTCCTCAGCTTCCTCAGTATTGCCTAAAATACGGTAGGCAGTGGCATAAACTCGGCTTTGATAACGGCGCACCAGAGTCTTGAAGATTTTGATATCCCCATCCTCTATGTATTTTGTAATCAGCGCCTCGTCAGTAAGGTCCACGGCACTCTCCAACCTTTTCGGTGGTCTATGGATGTAAACGTAATTGGACAGAAAAAAGTTCAATGAATCAGGCAAATACCACAAATATTAGCAAACGTTAATAAATAGGGCATTTCTGACTGGTTCGAAGATAGCAAATGTGTTGCATGATCAAACTGTGCAAACACACAGACTAACAGAGTGATTATGACGCCAACAACTATAAAGAGAGCCAAAAAAGCCCTGCAAATAATGCTGGTTTGTGCAGGTTTTACAATTATCACCGTAAGCCAGACAGTATCTGCACAGCCTTTGTCTGCCGTGGACGCCCCCAAGCCGGAGCTAAAAAACCAGGCAAAAGCCGATTTGCCAAATTTTCACCAGGTCCATCCATATCTATATAGAGGTGGGGAGCCGACAAGCCAGGGTCTCAAAGCACTAAAAGATAAGGGCATCAAAACAATTATCGACTTACGCGCTGAGACCCCGATGTCACGGCAGGAGCGTAATGAAGCAAAAACACTCGGGCTGGACTATATCAATCTACCCATGAGCGATAAGGCACCGACAGACAAACAGGTCAAGACTTTTATCGACACCACCCGGCTCGCTAGAGACAATAGCGCACCAGTCTTTGTGCACTGCGCTCACGGCTCAGACCGCACCGGTTGTTTAATTGGTATCTGGCGGGTGACAGAAGACAATTACAGTTATGACCAGGCTTACAAAGAAATGCGTAAATACTGGTTTGGTCCCAAGTTTGTCAATCTATCGCAAGCCGTACAAAAGCGCGCCACGCGCACCGCTGATAGTACCACCAACTAATTACACCCTGGTCAAACAAGAGCCAAAAGCCGTGATTGATCTATCAATGATTCAATCAATTAGTCAATCAATGAGTCTTCAAGCACTCAGCGCTAACGTCTGAATGGCACCATGTTAGGCGTAGTATTGGGTCCGTATATAAAATTGCGACCCTGACTAAAATTGGGCTTTTTAAAAGTGTGATTGTTTTGCGGTGTGCTACTGCTACTACCAGACGGCATATAATTTTTGAGTGGCTGCTGATTGCCACTAGCATTTTGTTTGCGTGCCTGCTCTGCCTGGCCGGCAGCCTGGGCAGCGGCAGCCGCCACTTCACTAGCTGACTTTTTGAGTTCTTCTAGCTTGGCTTGAGCTGGCTTGGACCAGGGATAATAATGCAAAATTTCTTTGAGAGTACTAATTGCTTTAGCCTGGTCGTTAAATGTCTCTGCCAGTTTGACTTGATACCAGAGTGCTTGCCAGTTGCTTGGCTCTAAAAACAATGCCTTTTCGATGTAGCGCTGCATCTCCGGGAAGCGATTAGCCTTATATAGATGCACTGAACAGTCCACATTTACACCGGCATCTTGCGGGGCTAAAAAGAGTGCACGGTCCATAGTCTGCTGTGCTGATTTAGGTTGACCCTTATCCAGATAGAGTAAGCTCCAATCTGCCAGGATGCGCCCTTCTATTTCGGTAGCGCCGATACGCTTTGCCAATTCCTGCGCCCGCACAAAATACTCGTAGGCGCTCTTGGAGTGCTCGGGACGATTTAAATCCTTAGACATCATGCGCTTGAGATTACCGACACGGCCCAGCACTCGCGCTTCATTCTTCTTGTCACCAGCACTAGTGGCAGCAAGCAATGCCTTTTGATAGGCCTGCTCTGCCAGCCTAAAGTCACGCTTTTGAATAAGCTGGTCATCACCAGTGGATATTGCTTGTTCAATCTCACCACGCAGCTTGACCGTACTGGAGCTTTTTAGCAACATGCGCTGAAACTTATAGTCAATAAAGACAACAAAATTTTCTAGTAATGGATTGCCGACAATACCAAGATTGGTAGTCTGAAAAAATCCTTGAGACTTAGACTCACCACCAGGCGCTGCAGGTTTACCACTAGTCGTCAGAGCCGGGTTTGGCACAGTATAGGTAAAGTCCACTTTGCGCACATTGCGTCCGCCAATTGAGACGTTATCAATTGTCACTCGTCCCAGTTTGACTGGTCGCCCATCAAGCCCGGTGCCCTCAGTGAGTCGCTTAACAGCATCAACTCCGCTATAGCGTGTTGCTATGGCAGCAGGCAAATTGTTAAATGCTGCACCTGTATCAACCAGCATTTGTACTTCTTCTTTGGCACCCAGACGCACTTTTACAACCGGCGCGCTGCGTCTGCTAAAGGGCACTGAGACTACATCTTGAGGGCGGACAAAAGTGTCAGCGTCATGGAAAGCAATCTGTGCTTTGCCGTAGTCGATGGCGACCACGTACTTAGAAATAATATTGGTACCGATTATGCCTGCCAGTCTGCGGCCAAGCTGTCTCGATTGTCCGCTCAAATCGAGTATACGGGCATCCATATCATTGACGATTAAACCACCAAGCTCAAGACGACTGATTGTGGTTGTATTGGTATTAATAGAGCCAGATAGCGCTGCTAGAGCGGCTTGACCTTCTTTTAGCAGGAAGTTTTCAGCAGCGATACGTCTATCGATAATAGTCTCACTGGCACCAGTATCAAAAATAAAATCAACTTCTTCGCCGTTATTGAGTCGACCTTTGACCAGTATTTCTTTTTGCGAATAGTCAAAGGGCAATGTAACGCTATGGGATAAGTGGGTGGTGCCACCGGGTCTTTCAAAATCATTGTTAGAAACACGGCTATCAAGAGCGTTGGCATCAGTGACGATCCACAGCTCACTGGCTTTGCCATTGACGCGGCGCATCTGTCTAAAGGGATAGACAGTGGAGAGTGCAGGTCGATATTCACCATACTCAATTGCCACCCGTCTAGTGCCACCGGCTCCCAGACCAAACTCTACTGCGGTCAAAAGAAAAGAATTAGGCTCAATTAAAAGCACAAACGATTGAGTGGCATCTTTGAGATTTTTGACTTCTATCCGGTGAGCACCACTTTTGTCTTTGCCAGCATATGTGACTGCGACAGCATCGGCACTCTCTTCCATGGCGCGTTTTGTCTCAAGCAAAAACAAGGCTGGTGGCATCGTCTGCCAGTTAAGCAAATTAGCCGAATCCACCGGCAAATCTTCGGTAGTAGCGCCATTGCGAATCCAGGCGGTATTGCCGTCAAAGCCCTCAGTATAAGCAACAGGACGACTCTCGGCACCCTCCGGGGTAGAGCTGAGGCGCTCATGATCCACGCGCCAGCGCGCACCCTTACGCACGACGCGCACAGTGCTATCAGCTTCCAGTCCTTCACGGGGTTTTTCTTCGCTGTCGAGGCTGACCTGGTCAAACTGCTTACCGACAATAGTCATGCCGCGCAAGAGCTTTTGCACCACATCCTCGCCACCGTAGGCACCGAGACTTTTACCAATTAAGGCGGCCGGATGCAATTCGACATTGCCACCACTGGTGCCACCAGCACCGGCAGCACTAGCAGGTGAGTCTGAGGCAATTGAGGATTCGGTGGGATTGGACTGCTCCTGGCTAGCGGCAACAGGTAGCGCACAGGTCACTGGACCAAGTATCAAAGCCAGGGCGAGCGCCCCACTCAATACTCGCTTATCGGAGCAGACAACATTGACTGGACAGCTATGCTTTTTTACCATCACTATATTGCGGCAAGTTGCTTGCACTGACCGGGAGCCGGTAGATTTATTTCGGGCAAAGTCAAATAGACCTCACGCAACTTGAGCACCTGAGCCAATAGTTCTTCCACCTGCATCAGTGGCACCTGGTTGGCAGCATCACTTTTTGCTTCGTCTGGATTGGGATGCACTTCCATAAACATACCATCACATCCAGCCACCACAGCCGCTCTTGCTAGAGTGGGGATATATTGTCTCTGTCCGCTTGAGGCATCACCAGCTCCGCCAGGCAATTGCACCGAATGTGTAGCGTCAAAAATAACGGGATAGCCGCTTTCTTTCATGATTGGTATCGAGCGGAAATCCACCACCAGATTGTTATAACCAAAACTGGCACCACGCTCAGTGAGCAAAATATTCTCGTTGCCGGAGTCGACAATCTTTTTGACGGCGTTTTTCATATCGCCAGGAGCAGCAAACTGTCCTTTTTTGATGTTGACACATTTGCCTGTTTTGGCAGCGGCCACAATCAGGTCAGTCTGACGGCAAAGAAATGCCGGAATCTGCAAAATATCCAGCACTTCACCGGCAGCTTCGCACTGCTCTGTTTCGTGGACATCAGATAGCAATGGCAAACCGAGATTGCGTTTGATGTCAGCTAGCATGGCCAGTCCGTCTTTTAGACCAGGACCTCTAAAGCCATTGACCGATGTACGATTGGCTTTATCAAAAGATGATTTGAAGACAAACTCAAAATTGTATTTTTTAGACAGTGACTGCAGATGTTTTGCCGTCTTCTCCAGCACTTCGTAGCTCTCGATTACGCAGGGCCCAGCAATGATAAGAAACTTACCGCCGTTGCCAATTTGAGCATTGCCAATCTTTACAGTCTTGCCTGTCATATATTTCTCGCTTATAAACCATCCCGTCGGGTTAATGGCTCATTGTACCAGCTAGCGCGGTCCCATATTTTTGACGAGCTTGTAGACAGTA
Organism: Candidatus Obscuribacter sp.; assembly: GCA_016718315.1. Lineage (GTDB taxonomy): Bacteria > Cyanobacteriota > Vampirovibrionia > Obscuribacterales > Obscuribacteraceae > Obscuribacter. Next base: position 654,974 of record JADKDV010000002.1, read on the forward strand.
TGACCAGCGCGCTGCGAGACCGGCATAATCAGACCGGTACGGATGGCATCGGCCAAAAGCGGACGGAGAGTTTTAATACGCTTAATTTGTCTGACACCGCCAGCCATCTCAGGCAAAGTCATACCCAGTGGATTTTTTTCTAGCAGCCTGACAATTTTATTCTCGGCTAATTTAGCTGGCGCACCACTGCCTGCCGGTCTGACAATAGGCGGTCGACCGCGCCGGGGCTTATTTGCTGCGTCCTGGCTGACCGCCTCATTCTCGGCATCTTCTGGTTGTATTATCTGCTCTTCTGACATCCCCAAAATCTCCGACAGCATCTCCGAGAAGATAGCTTAGCGCATAGGCGGCGCCAAAGTAAGACGGCTCTCAGGTGGTATCATACGAGCAACTTAAACCTGTGAGTTAAAGCATTGCCAGATTTTGCCCAGAGTATCAGCAGTCGCTATCGCATCACCGGTGAGCTTGGTGCCGGAGCCATGGGCGTGGTTTATCGCGCCATCCAGCTCGACCTGGGTCGCCCTGTAGCAATCAAAGTACTCTCTGAGGACGTGGCACTCGAGCCGGTCTATCTCAAACGCCTCAAACGCGAGGCCCGCGCGCTCTCCGTGCTCAACCACCCGGGCATAGTCTCGGTCTTTGACTTTGATACAACAACAGCCGACCGCCCCTTCCTGGTGATGGAGCTAGTACCGGGCCGAGCTTTTAAAGACCTATTAAAAGAAAGGCGCCCAAGCCTCGCCTCCACCCTCAATTTGATGCAACAAGCCGCTCGCGCTCTGCACCATGCCCACGAAAAAGGCATTGTCCACCGCGACATCAAACCAGCCAATCTGCTTATAGACGAAGAGCGCATGGAGCTAAAAATCGTCGATTTTGGCATTGCGCGCCCAGCCAGCAATATGACCCAGGAACAGTTGACTATCCAGGGTGAAGTGTTTGGCAGCCCTCTCTATATGAGTCCAGAACAATGCTCAGGCAAAGAGCTGGATGCTCGCTCCGGACATCTACTCTCTGGGCTGCGTCCTCTTTGAGTGTATTGCCAGTCGTCCTCCATTTAAAGGAGATTCGGCATTTGAGACCATGACAATGCACCTCAACACCCCACCACCGGTGCTTAAAGATGAGTTTGACCTGGGCTTGTTTAAAGACCTCTCAGACATTGCCGCCATCGCCCTCAGCAAAAAGCAAGAGAGCAGATATCAAGAAATGAGTCAGATGGCAGGAGACCTCGACATCCTCGAATCAAAGGTAAAACAAGCACTGCAAAAGCAGGAGCAAGAAAAAGCACGCGAACAACAAGAAATTGAGCGCACAAATATCGTGCTTCCGCCTACTGCACCGGTCAAACCAGAGCCGTCATTTTTGGTCAAAAATCTTGTGCCGCTGGTAGCGCTTTTGCTATTTGCCGCAGCCCTGGCTGGATTTGCCTATTACATGGGCACTCAAGCCAAGACCGAAGCAGTACTTGAGGACGTTAATCCCACGGCTGAAGGTGAAGAGCCAAAGTCATCGCGTACTTCAATTGGTCTCGACTCGCCAGCAACGACTGTTACAGACGATGACAAGCGCAATCAATCGCAACAATCGCTCAATCCAGATGAAGCAAAAGAAACAAAGATTGATATTCCACCCGGCAAAGGCTCTCAAGAGCCTCAAACAGAACAAGTTGAATTTGATATCAAAGGGGCGCCAGAATCAGGTTCTAAGCAAACTACAAGCCCTGATAGCCAATAAAGATTAGTTACAGTGTGACCAGCCGTGGATGACCTCGGGTCTGGGCTATTGCTATATTTTCGATGTTCTTTGCAAGCAATGTAGAGACAGTATAAATCGCATTTATTGCACAACCAGGTATCACATCCCCAAGTCATCACTGGTCGGGCATAAATGCCCATGCTAAGAGGTTGAGTACGTGAGCATCGGCTCTTTTGTTTTTATGTTACATAGCCACCTGCCTTATTACAAAAAGGCGGGTATGTGGCCCTTTGGTGAAGAAAGCGTCTATGAGTGCATGGCGGAGACTTATGTACCGCTGCTCAATGCCATAGCCGACCTGCACGCGGAGGGACTGAACGCTAATCTAACCATCGGTTTGACCCCAGTACTATGCGAACAGTTAGCCGACGAGCACTTCAAACTCGGTTTTGAAAAATACGTAGCTGACCGCATCGCTGCCGCCCGCAAAGACGAAGTACGCTATGCCAACCGCGGTGAGAAACCCAATCCAGAGTTTCACCATCTCTCCCGCTTTTATCTCAACTGGTTCCTTGGCATTCAAAAAGATTTCAAAGACAGATGGCACCGCGACATCATTGGCGGCTTCAAAAAGTATCAAGACCTTGGCGCTATCGAAATAACCACTTCAGCAGCCACACACTGTTTCTCTCCCTTATTAGAAGAAGATGTCTCAATCCAGGCTGAATACAAAACTGGCGTAGACAACTACAAAAAACACTTCAATAAAGCACCGCAAGGTTTTTGGTTGCCAGAATGTGCCTACAGACCAGAAGAAAATGGTCGCCCTGGCATCGAAAAGTTTATGTTTGAAGCCGGACTCAAATACTTCTTTACCGAATCCTTTGTTATCAAAGGCGGTCAAACAGCCGAAGTACGTCGTGTAGTCGGACCATATGGCTCAGTACAATACGTACCATCACTCACCACTGGTGATACCGGACTCGATACTCACGAAGCCTTCTGGCTCAAAGAATATCCTGTAGCAGTAATGGGCAGACACGAAGCCGCTGGCTACCAGGTCTGGTCCGCCGATCATGGTTATCCCGGTGATGGCAGCTATCGCGAGTTTCACAAAAAAGACGATGTCTCTGGTCTGCATTACTGGCAGCTCACCTCCAAAAACACTGACCTGGGCGCCAAAGAAATTTACAACCCAGAAACAGCCGAAAGCCGCATGCACGAAAACGCTGATCACTATGTCGGCTTTGTGCAAGAGTGCTTGACCAACCATCTCAAAGCCACTGGCAAACCAGGCCTGATTATGGTCTCTTTTGACACTGAGCTATTTGGTCACTGGTGGTTTGAAGGCGTAAGCTGGCTCAAGGATGTAATCCGCAAGCTCAACACTTACACCAACGTCAACATGATCCAGGCAAGCAAATATCTAGATGCCTGCCCGCCACAAAAGACAATCGAACTCAAACAATCATCATGGGGCTCGGGTGGTCACTATCAAGTGTGGCTCAACAACGAGACTGAGTGGATGTGGCCTCTTATCCATAAATGCGAAAAGCAAATGGCAGAAGTTGCCGACATGCCCACAGTGTTCCACGACAAACTGATAACACGTGCAGCACGTCAACTCGCTCGCGAACAACTTTTAATAGAGTCTTCGGACTGGCCCTTCCTGGTCACCACTGGTCAAGCCAAGGACTATGCTGTGGAGAGATTCAACGAGCACGTTGAGCGCTTCAATTTGATCTACAACATGATCAAATCTGGCGCAGTCAACGAAGCATCACTGGCCAAAATCGAAGATACCGATAGCCTGTTCCAGGAAATCGATCTCAGCCATTTCTCCAAAAAGTCTATGCCCAAGCCACTCGAAGGCGCTACCAAAAATTAAGCCTGTGAAAACTATAGAATCGATCGAAAAAGGGAATCAATCACGCCTGATGCGGAATACTCGTACCAAAATCATTGCCACCATTGGCCCCTCATGTCGTGACCCCAAAGTAATGGCTGAGATGATCAATGCCGGCATGGACGTGGCGCGCATCAATTGCTCACATGCTGACAAAGACTTTATCGAGTCAGTAGTAGCCGACGTGCGCGAAATAAGTAGCCGCATGGAAAAACCAATCGGCATCTTGCTCGATCTCTCCGGTCCCAAACTACGCACACGCAAGCTCAAAGACAATGAGCCTGTAATGCTTGTGACAGGCAAAACATTTACTTTGACCAATCGTCCTGTCGAAGGCAGTGCTGAAGTTGTAGCAACAAACTATGCGCCGCTATCTAAAGAAGTAAAACCAGGCGATTGCATCCTGCTTGATGATGGTTTGATTGAGCTAAAAGTGCTCTCCACCAACGAGACCGATGTTGAGTGCCAGATCATTATCGGCGGCATCCTCAAAAATCACCAGGGTATTAATATCCCCGGCGTGCGTCTGTCTATCCCCGCTATGACCGAAAAAGACTACGCCGATCTAAAGGTCGGACTGGCTTGCGAAGTCGATTTTGTCGCTCTGTCTTTTGTTAGAGACGCGCAGGACATTATCGATCTCAAAGAAGAAATTGGTAACCACTGGCCACCAGTAATGGTGATTGCCAAACTGGAAAAACCAGAAGCTCTAGATCAGCTAGAAGAAATTTTGGCAGTAACCGATGCCGTCATGATCGCTAGAGGTGATCTGGGCGTAGAGTTGCCACCAGAAAAAGTACCTCCAGCTCAAAAGCTCATAACTCGCCGCGCTAACGCTAAAGGCAAGCCGGTAATCACAGCCACACAAATGTTGGACTCGATGGCTAACAACCCGAGACCGACCAGAGCAGAAGCCTCCGACGTAGCTAACGCTATCTTTGATGGCACCGACGCTGTCATGCTCTCAGAAGAAACAGCTATGGGCTCCTATCCTGTAGAAGCCGTGACAATGATGGACCGCATCGCTCACGAAGCCGAAACCAGTCAGGACCGCTCAAAACTCCACGAACACGAGCTATACAGCTCAGCTCACGCTGTCGCCCACGCTGCTTGCGCCATGGCTGTCGACATGAAAGCCAGAGTAATCGCCACTTTTACAAAGTCCGGCTCAACTGCCCGATTGATATCGCAATTTAGACCACCAGCTCCAATTGTTGCCCTGACACAATTGACCCATGTCTATCGCCAGCTCTCACTGACCTGGGGCACCACTCCCGTAATGCTCACTGAAGTAAGCGACTCCGAATCTACACTGGCTCTAGTCGAAGATACTTTGCTCAAGAAAAACTTTGTCAGCGCTCAGGACATTGTCATCATCACAGGCGGTCTACCTATTGCCGCTCGTGGTCCAGCAAACTTTGTTAAACTGTCAGTAATATCCCCTCGCACACCAGCGAGCTTTTGGCAGCTCAAAGGGATCTAAAAACAAAATGACTGAGACAAAAACAGAGTCGCCATTATTGGTGGTGGCTTCAGTGGTGCCATGGTGGCACTGCATCTTTTACGCCAGTCAAAAATCGCCATGCATATCACCATCATCGAGCCACGCCAAACCCTTGGTCTGGGACTGGCTTACAGCACTGATTGCGATGAGCATTTACTCAACGTACCAGCAGCTGGCATGAGCGCTCTTGCCGATGAGCCGGATCACTTTTACAACTACGCCCACAAGCATCTACCAGAGGTAACGCCCGAGACTTTTGTCCCGCGCAAATTTTTTGGTCGCTATGTCAGTGAGCTAATAGCTCAAGCCATCAAGCCTCACAAGCAAACAACAGATGATAGTACTATCCCCGCAGTCCGCCATAACGTAGAGCATATCAAGGCTCAGGTCAATGATATCGAGCCCGTGGATGCTGGCTATAAACTGCATCTAGATGACGGTGCCACCATTAACGCCACTCTGGTAGTCCTGGCACTGGGCAACCTGGCTGGCAACAAACCAAAATGGCTCGGTGACTTTAGCCAAGAAAGTGACTGCTATATCCACAATCCCTGGGACAAACAAGCTATCGCTAAAATCAAAGCCGACGATGATGTTTTAATTGTGGGCACGGGACTGACAGCAGTCGACAAAGTCCTGGAACTCTTGCAACACAACCACAAAGGAGAAGTGATAGCAGTCTCAAGGCATGGACTAATACCACAAGAGCATCTCGATAAACCAGATCTATCTCCCTCTCAGTTTGCTATCTCCGCTCTCGGCAGTGAGCAAAACAAAGTGACCCAGACTCTGCACTTTGTGCGCCAGAGCGCCCGAGTACAGGGCTGGCGACCAGTAGTCGATGGACTGAGAGCGGTGACACAAGAGTGGTGGCACAATCTTGATTTGCCACAAAAGCGTTTATTTGCCAGATATCTACAGACCTACTGGGATGTGCACAGACATCGCATGGCACCAACTATCGCTAAAAAGATACACGCTATGCAAAAGAGCGGACAACTGCGTGTAGTGGCAGGACGACTGGCCAGAGTAAGCGAGGCAGACAACTTAGCCAATGTGCAAATAACCACGCGCGGTACCGGCGTGGTGCAGCAATATAAAGTCAAAAAGATAATCAACTGCACCGGTCCGCAAGCAGCACCGACCTCAGTCAATAGTCCTCTATTGACCAGCCTCTACGAGCGCAAACTGGTTAGCCTACATCCCACCAGACTCGGTATCAACTGCACCGAGCAGGGGCAGGTCATATCAGCAGATGGCATAGTAAATGATTCGCTTTTTGCCATCGGTCCAATGCTCAAAGCCACATTGCTAGAGAGCGTGGCAGTGCCCGAGATTAAACATCAAACAAAAGATGTTGCTCAAGCAATCTGCCAGCGCCTCTAACTTTGCAGTTTGGTTTTAGACCTTAAGGACTAATGGTTGTCTTTGCTGACTGTTTTACAGTAGCGCTACTACCATCAGGTCCTACGGTTGTGCTGGATTTGAACTTTTGATGAGCACTGCCAGCATTAGTCATAGTGTGGCTCTCTTCTGTTTTGTTGGCAGAGACGCTACCATCACCATTATCCTGCACTGAGGCGTCTTCCTTAGAGATTGTGGCGCCATCAGGACCGGTCTCAGCCTTAATGGTATTGGACGCAGCGGCACCCAAGCCCGAGGCTTCTTTTTTGATCACGGTGCTGGAGCCACTAGCATTAGTGCGTGATGACACTTTAGTTGAAGCAGAACCTAGTGGAGTTTCGGTGCTTACACTACTAGATCTCATTTCATCAGCTAGAGATACTGTCTGACTAAACAAGCAGGCAGCTACAACAGCTGTCAAATACATGTTTGTTTTGACTAAACGATTCATAATTTCTCCTCTTTAGACTGATAGACTGCGCCAGACAAAAGACCTGGCAAAATCAATAACAGCTCAGCTGTTAATCAGTCGGTGGTGTTGATGTCAGCTAGTCGGTGCAAGCCCAAGCTTGGTTCCCGCATTAAAAAGACTCAACGGTCTATGTCTAACTCAAACCAAAGATGCACTTTTGCGCCGACCAGTATCGCTATGCCAGACCACCTCTGCGCCAGGTATGGCAAAAAAACTATCGGCAGCATAGATATCACGTCCGTAACATCTGCGCATTTTAACCGGCACTCCGGCTTGTGTAAGAGCACTGCCCACAAGCCCATTGCAACTGCCAGCATGCTCTCTAAAACTGGGGTCATAGCCCGTGCCAAGCTTTGAGTTGGCATAGGCAAGCACATCATTTATTTGATCACTACCTGTATATGGAGGTCTGATCAAAGCCAGCCTCGTACTACCCCACTGATGATAGATGCTCCAGTCGAGCTTGGTGGCTTTACCGTGGACAGTGATAAGACTGTAGTCATGACCGACAATGGCTGCATGCACCCAGCTAGTTTGAGTAGCAAACAAACTCAAGGCCACCCATTGCCAGCCATGCAAGTTGGACTCCACCAGCACATCACCTGGTAAAGCTAAGGACTTAAGCATAGCCAGCTCAGCTATATTGGTATCCCAGGGCAAAGCCCAGGGCCACAGCCTGGTGGCAAAAACCCGATCTCTAATTGGTGGCACAAACAGAGCTGCCACAATAGCACCACAGGCAATACCTGCCCCAAGCCCAGCAAACCTAACAAGTGTCGAATGTTTGTACAGACGTCTGTACTCACTGCTGTACTCACCTTTGTGCCTACTTTTGCCCTTGCGTTTGTTCATTGGTCTATTACAGATGCCTTACTATTTGTCTAGTGCCTTACTATTTGTCTAGTGCTTTACTATTTTTATCCGGTCTGACTGCCTTATAAAAACGTTTGCGCTCACTGCCCTTGGGAAACAATGTCACATCTCGATTGATACCAAGACGCTCTTGCTCAGCTGGTGATGAGCCAGCCGGAGCACGGCCCAGCCGCATCTTAAGCTCACGCCAGGCCAGTGGAATCTCCTTTATAAAAGGACTACCTCGTTTGACGCCAAAAGCCCGGTAACGGCCCGGCGGCACTTTACCCTTTGTGGCAACAAAGTCAGCAAACTCTTTGACCCAAAGATCAAATTGTGCCATAAAGTCAGAGGACTGGACCATGTCTTCAGCTTGATTTTGGCTATAGGTCTTACCAGCGCCAAGACTGGCGTATTGCCACAACACCTCTGGCACCTCAATACCACTGTAACGGCACTGCCAGACAAGCGGTGCGTAAGCATCCCGCATTTGTTTAAAGGGCTCAAGGGCAGGATCAAAATAAGACTTATGTCGCACAAGCTCTGGTCTGCCGTCAGCACCAATCTCGGTGCCCCCCTCATCTCCATAGCAAAAAAATGCGGCACTGCGACCCTCAAGATGATTTTGTGAGAGCTCTCGCCATTGCGCAGTACGCTCCAGCGCCATCGCCAGCTCCGGGTCTTTGTGCTTAATTGTGTCCTCATCAGGATTGCCGCCGCTCATACAGACCAGTCGATCAAACATCAATTTGAGACTGCTGGTGGGCGCATACCAATTGACCGGTCCAATTATGGCCCAGGCATCAGCTAGATCTAAACGCGCATAGAGGTCGAGATTCCACATCAAATCTGGCTCGGCTCGATCATTTGGTCTATAACAATTGCAGGGCCAGACACAAAGGGACATAGCTGTACTGACACAGCTATTACAGCTCTGGATGCGCTCCTGAGCGTAGACATTACCCAGGTCTTCAACATCTATCTCCCACTCCTGCGGCAGACTATCGGCCATCCGCAACATCAATGCACGAGATTTAGAATCAACACCAGGACAATTATATTGACGCCGATTGGAGCCAGCGATAAGAAGCACTCTAAAAGGTCTTTGCTCAAGCGGCAAATTGCCATTATTGTCGTCTGGCTGCATTACACACTCCGGTATGGTGGGAGCCAAGCATTGCGCTGTTTGCCAAATGGCAGTCTGAGCATCTTTACTAGTCTTGTCTCAGACTGCTCACGGTAAGCTGGCACGCCAATTGTAACTTGATGTGGTGGCTCAAATGGCACAAAAGTACCGTGTATTTTATCCCAGATGGTCAGTCCACTGGACCAGTTACTATCGGTCTCAGACTGTACCACCGAGTGATGCAGTCCATGCATCCTGGGCGTCACGATAAAGCGATTAAGAGCTGACTCAAAAGCCAGCGGCAGGCGCACATTGGCATGATGAAAGAACACACAAATCATAAGATAAACTTGCCAGCAGGCAAGCGAAAATCGATCGACTCCAAATACTCTAATTTGCATCACTCGCCATAAGATCGATATGAGCATCTCACCAAAATGAAAGCGCAAAGCCGTAGACTGATCTAAATCTAGATCGATGTGATGCACCAGGTGAAAGCGCCATAGAAGCGGCACCTTGTGATTTAAGACGTGCCACAAGTAGAGCGTATAATCGAGCACCAGGATACTCGCCAGGGCTTTGAGCCACTTTGGCATGCGCACAATATTTAGCAGTCCCATCTTGCCATTTTGTACTCGCTGACAGAGCCAGGTGATAAGTGGTGCTTCTATTAGCTGCAAAAACACACCAGAGACAATGGCGATGCCCAGATTGCGTGCAATACGCTCACCTTTATTTTGACAATCCTTGCGCAAAGGACGCTGCGACTCCCAGAGTAGTAACCCCAGGACCCAAGCAGTAAGCGAAATCACCATAGCGGTTTTAATTTTCACCGCATAATACTATCACTATCCCAACGGTTAATTTAAGACATTTACGGACTTAGACGACTCAAGCTCAACCATGATTTTGTCCACCTCCTCAATCAGCGGAGGTGACCGGCTTTGCCTTTTGTAAAAGCTCAAGCTCCATAATAGCTAGCAAATACTGATCCATTTGATGATCTCCGTGGTCTTGCACCCAGGTCAACCGCTGCTTAGCGAGTGTACCTTTACCAATCCTTGCCAGTCTGGCGCCACTATAAAAGTTAGCCAGCGTACGGTCCTGATTATTTTTAGCCAGAGCATCAAGTTGGGACTCATTCATTTGACCAGCCAGATAGCGCACGATTGACCCAGCAAAACCTTTGCCAGCGGCAAGACGACTGTATTTATCGATAACTGCTTGAGACTGCTGTGGCTGCCCCAGAGAATTGTGAGCGAGAGCACAAAGAGAAGCACTGTGAAACTCAGTACTCTCGGTAGTCTTGCTACTGGCGAGCAAAGGCTCTAGATGTGAAACACAGTCAGCCCAATGATGCAGTCCAAACTCCAGCATGCCAATCTCATATAGATTTTGAGTGCTCTTGGTGACAGGTCTGAGTCGATACTGCGCAAGAGTCCTGGTCAGAAGCTGCCGAGCAGTGACAGCATTAACTCTCGCCTCACCACCGCCAGTAGTGGCAAGATTATTCTGACTATCATCTGCCGCCATCAAATCAGCCATTGCTTGCTCTGGCTGTCCTTGCCTCATGCCGATGATGCTCTGCAAAGTAAGAGCAGCAGCGTTAGTGGGATCCTGCTTGAGCACAATTGCTACATCAGCCTCGGCAGCTTTGCTATCATACATGGCGAGCGCAGACTGCGCTCGCAGCAAAAGTGTCATAGGATTGCCCCGCTCCAACCTTATAGCTGTATCGAGAGATTGACGAGCACTTGCATAGGCACCTATTTGCATACAAATCACAGCGTGTTCATAGTACAGACTAGGTATATTAGGGCACAGCACCATGGCTCTGCGAGCATCGCTGAGTGCTTTACGAAAATTGCCTTGAGCACCATATGCCATACCGCGCGCGCCCCAGGCCGCGCCGAGAGTAGGCTCCAATTTTATAGATTGATCCAGATCACTAATTGCGCGCTTGACGAGAATATCTGTACGCGACTGCACAGAATCATCACCAATTGCTGCATAAATCATGCCCCTAGAAGCCCACACCCAATCCCTTTGAGGGTCTCGCTTGATCTTCTTTCTTGCATTTATCTCGGTCTGCTGAGCCATGTGCAGAGCCATTTGAGCTTCACCGCGTTGATAGTAAAGCATGGCAGAGCGCAGACCTAGCTTATAAGCATCATCATAGGATTTAACAGCGGCACGCAATTCTTTTGAGATTTTAAAGGTGTCTCTATAGTTGCCAAACATCGAGTAAGCCTTATGATGCGCTCCCAGCCCTCTGAGATAAAACGCGTATGCACTATTTTTGTGCTTGCTGATATAGGCATCAACCAACTGAATGCCCTTTTCATTGCGTCCGAAATTCAAACTTTTAAAGTACGCCTCTTCTATACTAACCAGCTCAGCGGTCTTAGATGGTATGACCGGCGGTGGCACAGCCTTGTCGATAGCAGAGACTGACACATTGGTTGAGAGCGCAAAAGCAAAAGCACCAAAAGCCAGTGACCTGACGATACCAGTCATTAAAATACGTGGAATTAAGTGACAAACAGCCATGACCGAATAAACTCTAATACAGATGCGCTTCAAACCATTTGCCAGCCAGTGACGCTACTATTTCCAGCGCACCTGGTTCTTCAAACAAATGAGTAGCTCCAGGGACAATGCTCATGGCTTTTTCGGTTTCAGCTGGCAAGTTTTGTAGCGCGTGATGATTGAGACTGATTATGGTCTGATCTTTTTCGCCCACAATCAACAAAATTGGTGTCGTCACAGTCGGCAAAAGCACCTCAGCCAGGTCGGGACGACCACCGCGCGAGACTATTGCCGCCACCGACTCGGGCAACTGAGTGGCTGCCACCACTGCCGCTGCAGCTCCTGTACTTGCACCAAAGTAACCAATACGCAAATCGGCAACATCGGCATCTTGCTTGAGCCACATAGTTACCTCAATGACACGTTCAGTCAAAAGCTCGATGTCAAAACGCAGCTTAGCCGTCATCACATCTTCGCTTTCTTCTGCCTTTGTCAACAGGTCAAATAACAAAGTGGCAAATCCTGCATTGTTTAGAGCATTGGCCACATACTGATTACGTGGACTGAGGCGACTGCTACCGCTACCATGGACAAAGACAACTATGCCGCGAGCACCATCAGGGACGCAGAGGTGACCAGGCAAAGCGACATTGCCAGCGCCGATGTTGACATCGCGCTCAACGCCTTTCCATTTTTTTGTCAGCTTACTCAAGTTATCTCTACCTGCCCGCAATTACAGCCAAGATCATACACGTTACAGCATCTCAAACTAGCAGATATTACACATCATCCTGGAGGTAGCACACAGGCTAGCCAAGTGGATGATAGGCAGCCAGTCACATGGCGTGGTCACCGACTCACGAGATATTCACGGAGCGACTTTTATAGTGCGGCCATGTTTCCAAATTTTCTTAGACAGGTACATAAATGGCAGAAATCACCGATAAACCGTCGGCCTCAACCCCCGGGCAAGACGCGTCACAGGCACTGAGCAACGAATTTGTCGGCAGCAAAGCAATCTCCGCCCCAATCAATAACAATGCATGCAGAACAACAGAAGAAATGCGCGAAAGCATGCAAACGCGCATCACTGATGATGGTGACAAGTCCAGAGGCACAGTCTTTAATAGCCTGCTTGAATCGATCAGCCGCTCTAACAAATACGAGCCATTAACGGCTAACAAACTGGCACAGGAAAAAGAAAGTCCCTGCTACAACCAACAAGAAAAGCAGATGATTGACTTTGCGGCACACAACATCAAAGCTCTATCCGGTCTGGACCGAACTGACGCCAGCAAAGACGCAATCGCATACAACGACATTCAAAATCTAAAGAGCTACCCAAAAGCGACAATGGATATTGAGCCAAACTACAAAGAAAAATTCACCGAGAAATCCGCAAAAGTTGGTATAGCCGCAGGTATTGTCGTAGAAGCGGGCGCCATGCTGATACCACCAAATGCAGGCATAGGTATAAGTGTGCTGGCCGGCTATGGAGCGGGGGGATTAAAGCTACTTCAGAGCGGAGACCCGATTGATGCAGGAATAGCTGGGGTTGCGGTGGGCGTAGCCTGGGGTCCGCTCCTTGGTTACAAGACCGGTGAATACATCGGCAATAAAATCGCAGAACCATACTGGAATATGACTCAGGGACGCAAAATCAATAACGTCTTTGACAAGATGCACGATACTGTACCGACTTATGGACAGTACAAAGCAGCCTTGCGGCACTAAACTGACTGGCGACTAATGCTTTACTCGGGCTTAGCTCACTTAATGCTGGTTTGTGAGCTAAAATAAGCACGTTGGTGGAGAGCGGTGGTTTTGGCACTTAAATTTGCCCATAAAGTGCTCATACTTGTTACAGTGCCCGTCTTATTTGAAGTGGGGCTAGTCACTTACGTGACAGGGCTCTTCGATCAAATCGAAAAGTCTCGCATCAAAGCTGTGCGAGCCAGAGAACTCACAGAACATCTCAACGCCATTGTCAACCTGCACGTGCAAAGGGTGACAACTCTAATTGCGCGTAAATTTAAAGCAAACTCCTCGGAAGGTCCCGAAGAGACCAATCTCAAAAAGAAAATCAGAGGCAAAATCGAAGTTATGCGTCTGGTCAGTACATCAGACTTGCAGCTGCAAAAAAAGTGGATCAGGCTAACAGAGCTGGAAGCCGAAATAGACAAAACTTTTGATAGCGCGTTTACTGCCTACCAAGCAGGCAATGATGTACAAGCATCAATGCTCTGGGCCGGTGCACATTCAAAAATCAATGAACTAGTAACCATCAGCAATCAACTCACAGCAGATCAACAAAACGAGCAAATACTGAGTCAGACTGAATACGCGGCTTTTGACACACAACTGAGAAATACTCTAAAGCTGTCACTTCTATTAAGCGCCGCTATGGCGTTTGGTATGGCAATATTCTTCAACCAGAGCACTACCAATAGACTCAATAAACTTGTACATAACACGTCCCTTTTGGCGGTAGGCGAAGCCCCCGATACAGCAATTGGCGGTACAGACGAGCTAGCGCAGATAGACGCAATCCAACACCAGATGCATGAGCAACTGACACAGATGCGCCAAAAAGAAAGAGCTGTACTGGAAAATGCGGCAGAGGCAATATGCTCTCTAAACGCTGACTTAAAACTTACTGAGTACAACGGCGCTGCAGCCCAACTATGGGATTGGCAATCCGATAACATGCTTGGCGCAAGGCTCGAAGACTTAATTAGTGACGAGGATCTAGACAGAGTAATCTCAAAACTAGAGCAAGCAGAGACTGAAGAAAACGCTGTACGATTTGAAGCCAAAATTAAAACTGGCATCACGGGAGATCAAAGTGCCACTGGCAGTGCGGGTCTCCCGGCACTCCTTGACACAGCCTGGTCAGCCACCTGGTCACAGGCTAACGCTGAGCTGTACTGCGTAATCACAGATGTATCAGCACGCAAACAACTCGATCAACTCAAGCAAGATTTTGTAGCGATGCTCAGCCACGATCTGCGCACGCCACTAAATTCGGTGCAAGCATCTCTGGAGATCGTTAACTCCCGACACTATCAATTGCCCGATGAAGCGCGACAATACATCAACAAAGCAGAGCATAATCTTAAGCTCTCGCTAGCACTAATAAATCAACTACTAGAAATCGAAAAGATGGAATCAGGGGTAATCACACTAGCCCTAGATGCTGTTAACTCGCAAACAATCTACAACAGAGCCTATGAATCAATTGCAGCACTGGCAGACAATAAAAAAGTCAAACTGGCTTACACTGGTGCAAACGTAGAGTTTGTTGGCGATCTCGATAGACTGGTGCAGGTCCAAATAAATTTAATTGCCAATGCACTTAACTATAGCGAGCCTGGCACCAAAATCACTGTACGCGGCGAATTAAGACAGGAACCAAATGGCGCAAACTTTGCCCGCATCAGCGTAACCGATCAGGGTGATGGTATTGCCGCCGACAAACTCGGACAAATATTTGATCGCTTTAGACAGGCCGAGCCCACAGACAACAGAGCAAAGGCGGGAAGTGGACTGGGGCTCGCGATTTGCAAAGCAATTATTGAGGCACATAACGGAAAGATCGGCGTGACATCATCAGTTGGTATAGGCAGTACCTTTTGGTACCAGATCCCGATAGACTAAAGAGTCACGATAAGCAAAAGTAAATTCTCTTACTTTGCGTGAGTTCCTTAACTTCACCATTGATTTATCAATCACATATTGATCCATCAAACTTTTGACCATCTGGCATACGGCTTTGCTCTTACCAAAATCAGTAAAGATGCAAAACCCATCGATCACACCGGAGGGTCTGGAGGATGCGTAGACCACCATTGTGCAGTGACTATCATCAAGGTCCAACAACTCAACATCCAGATCAGTGCGACAATAACTTGAGTCAGACACAACAGCTCGTATCCTATCGGTGCGATCGTCGGACGACAATTGATACAAGCTCTTTGCTAAGTGTAATTGATGACGTAAAACATAATTAGCGGTGGCGCGGGATAGTCGCAATGTAAAAGTGAGTCGAGAGCTAGACTGATTTGCAAACAACCTTGAATACACAACGTAAGTACCAAGAGCAAAGGCTAGTAAGCAAAAGAGGCAACTGAATATAAAAATCAACTGGGGGGCGGTTAGGTCAATCATTGATTTGACACCTGCAATAAGGGCACATTGCAAAGATATGCAATAAGTTTGTCAAATCGGGGGCAACCACATTAATTGACCCAGAGAGCAATGCCCAGGTCAAAATCAAAACAGTACTAGCTCTTGCAGAGACGGTAGCCGACTTTATTGACTGTCTCTATCAAAGAGTCACGATCCGGCTGGTCGATTACCTTGCGGATACGTTTGACCGAGGAGCGCACAGCATCGACACTGGGGCATTTATCAGTAGACCAAACTCTCGATATCAAGGCATCAACGGTAAAAGCCTCACCTGGATGATGCATCAAAAACTCTAACAGCGCATAGTCTGTGGGCAATAGCGCCAGTGGTTTACCCAAAAGTGTAATCTTCCGAGCATTAAGATCCAACTCCAGATCACCGACCTTTACGTTGCCGCGAAACGACTCAGGTCGCCTCAAAAGCGCGCGGATACGCAAGCACAGTTCTTTGACGCTAAATGGTTTGGTGAGATAGTCGTCGGCACCAGCAGTAAAGCCTGCTTCTTTATCCTGAATTTGCCCCTGACCAGTCAGCATAATCACCGGCGTTTTACCGCCTTGATCGCGAAATCTTTTGACTATTTCAAAGCCATCAAGGCCGGGCAAATTAATGTCACAGACAATCACGTCAAAACTACCGCCCAGCACCATATCCAGCCCATAGAGACCATCCTTGGCGATGTCCACCACGTGGTGCTCCAGAGTTAGCCACTTGGCCACAATGGTGGACATTTCGTCGTCGTCTTCAATTAGGAGTATCTTTGACATGTTGGAAATTTTAGCACTATCAGGCTGTAATACCAGGTGGTGGATTGCGCCTCAACTCATCAGCGCTAAGAGTAGAGTAAAGCAGTGGCTGCCAGCTATCGGTCAGGCGCAACCAGTTACTGGTGCCTACTCCATCGGAGTTCTCGGTGCCTACCGCAGTGCCACTCTGACGGGCATACCAGTCTGCGCCTTGATCTATGACTAGATTAGAGTCACTTCTGTCTGACCGCACAAGACCAGATATGTAGATGCCATCGATATTTTGATTATCAAAGGCACCGCGATCACCAATCCAGGGCTGGAAGTTAAATCCAGGAGGTGGTGCTTTAAATGAAGCCACCCCATCATTTGTGTTGGTTATGGGTGAGTCATACACGGCATACGGGTCGGCAAAATCAGCATCAGAAAGGCCGCCACCCATACCAGAATTATTCTGATTGAGGACTTCGAGCCACTGACCGTCTTTAGTGTGCACATAAGTCCTGAAATTCTGCATTTCGACACTAGCATCAGGATTAGCGGTCTTGCCTTGCTCTGGATAAACCATATTCCAAGCCATCAAGTAATTGTAGCGAGCATCAGGAGTGGCGGGCTTGTGAATTCCAGCGCCAGATCTACCATCAGCCCAGCCAAAATGAGCGGTGTTTTCTCCGGGTCTGACTGGGTTTTGACTACGATCGTTTTGCATCAATAGCTGATCGATTGTTGCAGTAACAGGTTTGCTGCGATCCGGGTTTGCTGTACCAGGCTCAACAGAGTCGTTAACACTATCAGACTCGACGGTATGACCATCTCCCTCAGCTGCTGCTGGTGCTTCGACAGATGGTGATTGGGCACCACTATCGTGACCACCAGCGTGTGAATTATCATCCGCTGCTACTTGCTCTACTGGTGCTTCACTGGGCACCTCGCTGCTACTTCCGCCCTCACTGCAACCACCGCCTTCACTGCAATCACCACTCTCACTACCAGCACCAGAGCCCAAACCAAGCGCTTGCGCAAGCTCCATCATGTCTGCCTGTGCCTCGCGCATCCACTCGGTCGCGATAGCTATGCTACCGCGACCTGTGGCTCGCATCGCCCTCTCCAGGTCTAGTAAAACTTCATCCATTTTGTCCTGCGCACTATATGAGTACGGACTGGCGTTACCAACATTATTATCACCGCCCGCGGTATCACCCACAGGAGCAGGAACAGAACAATCGTCGGCGCAGTAATCTTCAGCGTTACCTGCAGTAGCTTCAGCGGGTGTTGCATCGGGAGCGCCTTCGCCAGAGACAGATACGGCACCCGCTGATGAATGATGATGCCCATCATGTCCATGACTTGAGTGATGTCCGTCGTGTCCATGGTGACTATGTCCTGAATGTCCATCAGTCACAGGATGGCCATCAAATCCATGGTGACCATGGTGCCCACGACGGCCGTGATGCCCATCTTGTCCGTGGCTACGACCATTGCCGCCATATGGATTGCCTAAGACAGCAAAATCAATATAGTCATTGCTACCAGTATTGTTGAGCGGACGTGCATCTGATTGAGAATTAGGTCTGAAAATATTGGCGTGAGACCCACTGAGTAGATCATCGACAGCACCAGATATAGCCGGACGGTCCTTGTGTCCGTGCACAACAACATCGGAAAAGTTGCCATAGTTATCTAGAGACATAGAAAAGGCCTCACTAGTAAGGGATGCAATCACGCAGCAAAGGCGGCGTTGGGGGTTGATTGCGAGATACTAGAGGGCGGTTATGTCAAAGTCATGGCGGGCAGGTTAAAATGCAAAACTCATACTAGATTAAAGTCCCCATTTGTCACTGGTGTAAGTCCCACCCAGAGCCCAAAAACCAACGACCTTTATCGGTCCTCAATGCTCGCAAACCGCTTCTAACAGCCACACGATTTAACGGCTCAATTGCTATGATTAGCAGCCCAAAGGCTAATGGAGACAAGCAATGCTTGATATCTACGCGGGACCGCTGACCCGGTATTACACCAAAAACTGGAAAACAAAAAACCAGGTAATGGCAGAGCAAAGCGGAGTAGTTTACCGCCAGATCAATCCCAACGATATGTCAGCGTCGTCTGAACCCCAGGCGACTCCGGAGCAGGTACAAGAGATTGTTGGTCTCTGGTCAACAACAGTCTTAACCAGCCTCAGCTCGCACGTCGGCCAACAGCTCAATCCTTGGGTGGATAAAAATGACGCTCCCTATTACACAAATCAACTCACGTGGGAGGCATACAACGCGCTAGTGCTCTGGGCTTGCTTTCGCGAATGCCCAGAACTTGCTTCAAAGACCCCAGACCTTACAAATCTCCAAAACAACCCCGCCTATGAGCGCGTCAATGAAGATGCATTTGATTCCAAATACAAAAATTTGACTCATGGAGTCGAACTCTGGCTACCAGGCGAATACCAGATAATGTTTGAAGGAGCGACAATAACAGGCAGCAAGGCTCTGATGAGCACTACACACTTGTTGCAATCACAGCTTAAGGCGCTCAATGAATCGACCTGGAAAGCCTACGGCATGGATATAAATACCTGGCTTAAAAACGGTACACCCGGACCACAAGCATCTCTGGAGACTCTAGCAAAATACGCATTTGCGGTACTAACTGAGAGCGTCAAGTTTAGCCAACAACACAACCTACCGATAAAGCTAGACTATTGAGTGCAGCAAAAACTGGAATCCTCGCCGCCATCAAAAGACCATCGGCAGACTATCGCCTGTCTCCACATCACCACCGCCAAAGAGTAACGCAAATTGAAAAGACCCACCTTTGCCATACCCGACCCTCTCATCCACGCATCCGATGAGTTTTACGCCAATCCCTATGCCACTTTTACCAAGCTAAGAGAGCAAGCCCCTGTCCTCTGGAGCGAAAAGGGCAAGTATTGGGTGGTATCCAGGTACGAAGAAGTCAACGCCGTCCTGCGCGATTTGCATTACGAAAAGGGCTTTCAGCGCTTTAAAACTTTTGACCCAATAATCAAAATCATCCCGCAACTCAACGAGCAGCTCAAGTACCGCTCCATGTCGATGCTCAACCAAAATCCGCCAGACCATACGCGCCTGCGCTCACTGGTCAACAAAGCATTCACTCCCACCATGGTCAGCGAGATGCGCCAGCACATCCAGGACATCACTGATGGTCTGCTAAACAAAGTTGAGTCAAAAGGCGAAATGGATCTAATCGCTGACTTTTGCTTTGTACTGCCTGTCACAGTGATAGCCGAAATGCTCGGCATACCACCGCAGGACATGGACAAATTTAAAGGCTGGTCACACTCGCTCACAGAAGCCCTTGAGCCAACAGTAGGCGCACCAACATTGCTCAAAGCCGCGCAAGCAAACAAAGAGCTGATTGGTTATCTAAAACCCCTTGTAGAGAGCCGCCGCAAAAATCCACAGAGTGACTTAATCAGTGCCCTTAGTAAAAGCCGAGGAAGAAGGCAATAAGCTATCGGAAATCGAACTGATGGCCAACTTGGTACTACTACTGGTGGCGGGGCACGAGACCACAGTCAATCTCATTGGTAACGGCATGCTTGCTCTCATGCGCAATCCCGAGCAAATGGCACTGCTACAATCTCAGCCGGAGCTAATTGACAGTGCTGTGGATGAGTTTTTACGATATGACAGTCCTGTGCAATTGATACGTCGTAGCGCTGGCTCAGCACTGGATCTTGGCGGTCAACAAATACAAGAAGACGACACAATCCTCTTGCTCCCCGGCTCTGCCAACCACGATCCAACACACTTTACTGACCCAGACAAATTGGATATCACGCGCAAAGACAATAAATATCTGTCTTTTGGTGCAGGCATCCACCACTGCCTGGGCTCAGCACTGGCTAAGCTGGAGGGCAAAATTGCAATCCAGACTGTCATGCGCCGCATGCCCAATATCAAACTCAAAAATACAAGTTTAGAGTATCGCAAACCCTTTGCGCTACGCGGAGTCAAGACAATGCCAGTGGCATTTTAGCCGAGCCTACCATAGGCATGTCGCAATAGTAAATCAGCGCTCTAGGCTAACGCACAAAAATCTCAAATGCTCGGCCTGGAGTATTTTGTGGCTTGACGTCATAACGGGGCAAATCAGGACGATAAAATGGCTTATGACTCGATGGACCCATAAACTGGATCCTATTGTTGATACGCTCCCAACGCTGATGACGACCGGGTCCAAAATAATAATCATCCTTGTCGGCCACATATCTACCGATTGCATCGCTAAATTCTGATGCGACAATGTAACCAGAAATGCCGATTGGGTCGCCCAATGCCTGACTAACGCCTACTCCCAAAATGTTTAAGGAGTCCACTGTGCGCTCGCGCACTTGGTCGTGGATCTGCCTCTTTGTAGACATCTCACCAGCAGCCAATCGGCTCAGGTCATGAGGATAAATGCGACCATCCTCGGAGAATCCATTGTTATTGCTATAAAGTTCTCCTATATCCTTGATCCCGGAATGCAGCGCCTTACGCGCAGACTCTCCCCAAGGAGTAAATACAAAACCCTGGTTACTGAGCTTTTTCTCTAAGGACTCAAGTCGCGACTCAGAGATAAATCGTGTAGCACCAAATCCACTATTCATTCGCTCGCGCATTGCGTCGGCAAATCCAGCCAACTTAGCTCCAGGCTCCATAGGACTCTTCTCTAGCGCATCCAGTCTCTCAGCTAGTTTTTTATTGCGTTCTGGCTCAGATAGACTACGAGTCCGCGCAAACTCGGCAAATAGATTACCATAGGAGGTATCGCATACACCGGGAGTCTCTATGCCAGCACGCTTATACTCATGTTCACAATCACTCTGACTGATTTTTTCGGCTGATGACTTGTCACCCATGATCTGCCCCAAGAAAATTTTGACACGATGGTCCATCTACAAAGAAAGAACATCATTACTCTAAAAGTTTTCCCGTGAAAATGACGTGATTTTGCCAGCGCCCGCCAGTGCATTGCCGCACGCACCCGACTAATTCCAGTTGCCCGTTTACAGCTTTGTGCTACCCTCAATAACAAAGTACAAAGAGAGCGCCTAAACCATGTCACAGTGGCAGCCAAACGAAAGACTAAAGCCCACACTCTCCGAAGTAATGGAACCAGTGGCGCCAGCTGTGGAATTGGTAGTAAAAGAAGAGACTGAAACAGTAGAGCCTCAGAGCGCAGAATCTACACCAGGCGAGACCCTGCCAGAGTCAGGCGACGCCACTCCAAGCCCTAACAATACCAGTGCACACTCCGGCGAGACCCCACCGGACCTGGGACCTCGCTACGACGTCCTCGAACTAGTCGGCAGCGGTGGCATGGGCACAGTCTGGAAAGTATATGACAAACAATTAGCCGAGACATTTGCCATCAAGGTCCTCAAGCCTGAGCTTATTTCAGATGCCACCGCCCTCAAAAGATTTGAAAAAGAAGCCAACCTGGCCTCCGACTTAACTCATGCCAATATTGCCGCCATATTTGGTCCGGGCACAGATGACAAAGGTCGCCCTTACATCATCATGCGCTTTGTCGACGGCGAGAGCCTGGCTGACATACTGGCGCGCGAGGGCAAGTTTAGCGAAGAGCGAGCACTCGATATCTTTAGCCAAATTTGCGAGGCACTATCGCACTCGCACATGAAAGGCATCGTCCACCGCGACATCAAACCAAGCAATATCATCATCTCCAAAACCGAGTCCGGCGGAGACATGGTGCACATAGTCGACTTTGGTATTGCCCGCTGCGTCTATGACGAAGTCACTAAAACTCAAGCACTTACAAAAGCTGTCGATGTATTTGGCAGCCCCAGGTACATGAGCCCAGAGCAACTACTCGGACAGACAGCTACCGAACAATCAGACATCTACTCACTGGGCTGCGTGCTCTACGAGATGCTCACCGGTGCACCGCCCTTTACCGATGACAATCCAGTCAAACTAATCTTGCAGCATATCAGCGAGCCACCAGATTTGTCTAAAGTGCCAGTCCAGCTACAGAGTATTCTCTACTTGTGCCTCGCCAAAGAGGCTGAGATGCGACTTCCAAGCATTGGACACATTCAGGAGCGGCTGAGTATGCTCAAAATTATTCCAAGCATACAAACTCCAAACTCAATTTTTTTGCATCTGGTGATGTGTCCAGCACTGCTATTTTTTGCATTACCATTGCTGGCAAGTTCTCAATATCCGTCACTCACAATGTCGCCATTTACGGCGGCAGCAATGCTCTTAATTTGGATGTATTTAGCAAAGACAAATAGAGAAAATGCCGGGCGCTCACAAAATTATCAGTTGCTGGAAATCAACCTACTCCTTAACGCAGTCTCCGGGTTGCTACTCAACTTCCTAGCATTCTTTCTCATACTGTCAAAGGCGGCTCATCCAATAAGCATTTACCTAGCAGCCTTTTTGGTTGCAGCAGTCAACTGCTGGATACTCACGCGCAAGTCGACACCAGGGGCATACTCCAAACTCTTTGGCTCCCTATTTAATAAGCTGCTAAAAAAACGAATTGGTAAGTACCGGGTGTCGTTATACAAATTTGCAAGATTCCAAAATCACTTTGGACTTGCTGCACTCAGCCTTATAAACTTCTTTCCACTGATGATAGTACTTTCAACACAACTCTGGGCCCCTGACTTTCCTTCAACGGCATTGACGGACTCAAGAGCAGTATTCTCAGCAATATTTTGCATGGGCGGACTGATGAGTGCAGTATGGTATTCGCTGACTGAGTTTTTCATAAATCAACGCAAAGTCAAGTCCAGCCTTAAGGTCTGGCTGGCGGTGCAAGCTTGCTCTATCTTGCTGACGCTGACAAGCTTACTAGCTGCCAATGCAGCATTTGGACAAAATTCTTTGGCACAATACTACCGGCAGTTTATGAGCTTTACAGTTAAATCTGATGATCAAAAACCGATCCGCCTTGAAGCACTCAAGTATCCAAACAGCATGCTTGGTGCGGAAGCGAAACTAAGAGCTGCGCAAAGTCTGCAGCAAAATCGCAACCACGAAGCAGAAGCCCTCACTCTCTGCAATCAGATAATCGATGGCAAAGGTGGTGGCAATCCAATAACCCTAGCCGATGCTTATATACTGCGGACAGAGCTGCGCGGTGACGATATCAGTGTGCAAGCCGCAAATAAAGACGATCTAACTCAAGCACTAAATAGCCTTACCACTGCAGATTTAGCAAAGACCAACTGGATAGAGTCCGCCACCATAAAACTAGAAAGAAACACTCAAACAGGAGACAAGGTGATCTCAATCGGCACACTCGCCGCATCACTAGGGGACAAAGAACTCTCTATCAGAGCACTAAACGTGGTCCAAGCGATGCATCCCAAACAAGGCTCCGCACTCAAGTTAGACATGGAATTGTTGGAACAAACAATTCAAAACTGGAATAGACCTAAGTACAATAGGTCATTTGACCCATAGACATTTTTTGACACTCGTGCAAAAGCCATAATGTCCGCATCACACTGCACATTTGCTCGCGCCAACTCCACTCAATTACTACAAAGTGTATAGCGCAGACAGAGCACACACAATCGCACCGATCACGGCTCTGCCAGCCAATCAATACTTGCAAAAAAGACAGCACAAGGGGCAGCAAAACTCAAACAGTAGCCCCAAACACTACACACAATCCACTCCCCTGTGAAAAGATAAAAATGGAAACCCAGGAGAGGCAGATGAACCCAGACAGAGCGCTCGGCGGAGCAGCCGATCACCTTTCCGAAATAATATGGTCTGTGGAGCCTGATGGAGCGGTAAGTTTTACCAACCACTCCTGGCAGGACCTCGCAGGGCAGGATCACTGGCGCGGTGCTGATCCTTTGTTTCCTTATCAATTTCCATCGCCAGATATCTTGCACTCCCATGATCGCGACAGATTAATTGCTCTCTGGCAGCTGCACAAAACAACGCTCACTTCATTTAAAGTAGACGTGAGGTTTTACAAGGTCTCAGACAAATCATACGCCTGGTACATGCTTAGCATGAGTCCAATACTCGCAGCAGATAAAACGCTGAGTTACTGGCAGGCGATAATCACAAAAATTGATGAGCTTAAATCAGTCCAGACGATGTTCCAACTTGTTATGGACAACATCCCTATATCAATCTTTTGGAAAGACCGCAAGTCTATTTACCTCGGTTGCAATCGCATGTTCCTAGGAGACGTCGGTCTAACACAACCGGAAGAATTGATAGGCAAAAGCGACTACGACAATCCATCGACAAAAGAACAATCAGACTTTTTTGTGTCTTGCGATAGGCGAGTAATGGATTCTGGCAGTCCCGAGTACCATATCATCGAGCCTCAATTGCGTGCAGATGGGCGCAAAGCATGGCTTGATACCAGTAAAGTACCACTGAGAGATGCAGGTGGTGAAGTCATTGGTGTACTGGGAATGTATGAAGACATAACCAAACGCATCTCGCTAGAAAATCAGAGAGAAGAATTTGTAGCCGCACTAACCCACGATCTAAAAAACCCCATCATCGGCGCCAACCGCTTACTTGATGTGTTGATTGCGGCTGGTGATGCCGATATAGGCATTCCCAAGCAAGAGCTCTTGGACAAAATCAGAGCAAGCAATCACACGCTTTTGCTCCTAATCCAAAACATGCTCGAAGTCTATCGCTATGAATGCGGAGAGGCGGAGAGACGCTCTGAGCATTTTTGTATATCAAGGATAATAAGACTATGCGTCGAGGATATAAGAGAAGAAGCCAACACCAAAAATATCGAGCTCTCATTCCAATCCGATGGTGCAGATATGGAAGTCACTGGTAACAAACAAGAAATAATTAGAGTGCTGCAAAATCTCCTCGAAAACGCAGTCAAATTTACCCCACCAAAAGGTCATGTCGAAGTCACCCTAAGTGAATCAGAAGAACAGTGCCTAATCGAAGTAAAGGATGACGGGATAGGCATTAACAGCGATGAACAAAAACACCTGTTTAGCCGATTCTGGCAGGGCACCAAAGGCAAAAACATCTGCAATAGTAGCGGTCTGGGGCTATATATTTGCAAGAAGATTGTAGAGTCCCACGGAGGCGCCATCAGTGCCCAAAGCACTCCCAGCAGAGGAGCGACCTTTAGAGTAACACTTCCGGGCCGTAAGGTTAAATCGCCTTGCGAATGCTAAGAGTCAAATTTTCTTTTGTGTCCAAAAATAGAAAGGTCTGTATAGACCTCTTTACCAAACCACCCTTTTAACCTCCACCTTATTTAATCCACCTTATTTCATCAACCTTTTCAAATTGACTTGAGCCATTCATCAGCTTTGGCTCTGGTCTGGTCACAATTTTCTTCGCTTGAGACAAGTCTGTCTCCAGCCTACTTTGAGGTACTTACATGGCCGGTACAAAGACCGACGCAGCCGCTCCGGCAAGCGTCAAAGACGAGCACGTCAACAATCCCGATAACACCGCAAAAGCCGCCAGCACAGCTCTCTCCAATGAGGCTATGACAGCTCTGCGCAATCTGGATAAAGAAATCAAAGACCATAAGAAGGAAGAAAAAGAACAGTCATATCTGGGCACAGCCTTTGACTTTATCTATAGAAAAGATGAGAAATCACTGAAAGCCCTCGAAACACTGAGCAACGCCGCGCAGGAAGCGCTGAAGCGCGGGGACGTGGCTGCCGTCGAGAAAATGACACAGACAGTCAACAAACAAATCGAAGAAGACAAAAGAGCCCGCGGCTGGCAGAAAGATATCAATTTTTATGGGTCCACTGGCGTAAAAGTCGGAGCAATAATGGTCGGCGGTCCTGTGGGATGGGCTGCCACCGGTGCTCTCTATATGGCTGACGAAGCTCGCCCGGCTGACAGCGCCGGACAACAAGTCGTAGATGCCGGTCTCGGTCTGGCAAAAGGTGTTGCCTTTAAAGGTCTGGTGGGCGGAGTGCTCGGCAGCAATCTCAATATCGGTCTCAAAGGCGCTGCAATGTCGCTGGGCGGTCGCACAATTGATACAGTGGGCACCTCCAGCAATTACTACGATCAGGCAGGCAACTTTGCCCCTGTAGCTGGATTAGAGAGAGCAGCAGGCAATAGCTTTACTCCCACCAACTTAGCCATGGATGCAGCCGCTCTCGGTCTCGGCTATGGGCTGGGTGTGGGCGTAAACAAAGCATTTGGTCCAGTGTTAGAGCGCAGCGCCTTTTGGAGCCGACTAGCCTCAAGTGGCGTATATGGTGTCTCCAGTGGTGCTGTAGCCGAAGTCGGCATGGCTCGTGCAGCAGGAGAGGCAGTGTCTCTGCGCCGCGTGGGAGCGAGGGCCGCCGCTACAGGATTGCTGTATTCCCTGGCATCAGTACCAGGCGCCCTGCAAGCAGACATGACAGACTTTAGAGAGTATCGCAAACTCGGCACAGTCAAGGCCGAAAAACTCGACAAACCACTGGAATGGAAATCGGGTAACGGCGATTTGATGAAAGGCGAAGCCGGCGACTGGATGGTCTCCGATGGTGGTGGCAGCAAATGGACTGTCAAACCAGACATCTTTGCCCAGACCTACGGTGAAGTCCCAGGCAATCCGGGACAATTCCAAAAGACTGTACCAGGCATCGCTCGTCGTCTTACATTCCCCACTCAAATTGAGACACTGGAGGGCACCGGCACAGGCAGACCATGTGACTATCTGATGCGTGGTCCAAAGGGCGAACAGTACATCGTGGGCAAAGGCAAGTTTGAATCGATTTATGCGCCTAAGTGGTAGGGGCGAGACGACACCCGCCCTATGCACTTCTATATCTGAACCTGGTTTTTAATTTTTTTGCCAGGTTTTGCATCGTTGGGTATTTACTGTCACACTTGCCCAATTCGGCGAGCCCACAGTAAATTCAAAATCTCCATTATCCAATATAACGAGATGCGTGCCACTGCGAGATGAAATATTTGGCTGCACCTGGCGCAACATCTCCGGAGACTGTTTGCAAAGGAGATCTGCAACACTAAACACATCGCGATATATCATCAATTGATCAATCTTCTTTCCGATGCCCTCTGGAGTCGTAAGATCATCCACCGTCCTTTCTGCACCAGCGTTTTCCTCCTTTGACCAAATTCTCATGTCGCTATTCCTCCATCTATATGGAGCAAATCTAGTCGAATGAGCGTTTAATTTAGGTGAAAGCGCGGAGCAGAACCAACTTCGCAGAGCAATCTCCATGCTCTCCATTGCGCCCTATTTCTTGCCCCAATCAACGCAAGAATCACTGCCAACAGTGACGCTTCTGCTGCCGTTATAGCCACCTATCTTGAGATCAAAATCACCGCCATTCTTTAATTGAAGAGATGTTGTATAGCCTATCTCAGGTACAGCCTTCCGCACCATTTCTGGTGACTGCTTACACAACAAGTCAGCAACGCCAAACAGATCTCTATTCTTCATCAACTCATCGACGGTTTCTGCCAGCTGCTTTTCGGGGCTGCGCGGCGTATCTTTTTCACTTGACCAAAATGCCATCTACTTTCCTCCGGAGGATACTGGCATTAAGCTAGAAGACCGCCTGTGAAGATGTCGTGACTCGTAAAATCACGCTCCTTTGTGAAAACCACACACCTGGATGGTGTTTTGAGCGCAAACCTGCCGGGCACATTTTTAAATAGTAATGCGGAGGCTCGGCAATGCAAAGGCAAGTAATACTGGCGGCAGCGGCTGTAGCCTTTATTTGCCTGCCCGCCCAGGCTCGGGGCGGATATAAAGTCAATCCACACGCTCCCAATGGCTACAACGCCTCAATGGCTGGCTATCACTATCACGGTACGCACGCTCCCAGCGGTGAGATGAACGGCTATGCCGCCACTTCAATCCGCAGTAAACACGGGGCAGAGCCACTCCTGGTGCCAGACACGCCGTCTGGTGGCGGTGGCGGTCGCTTTGGCGGTCGTAGCGGGGGCTTTGGCGGTCACGGAAGAGACGGCGAAGAAGGAAGCGGGCGCTTTAGCAACAGAGGCGGAGGCGAAGAATATCGCAGCGGAGGCTTTGGTAATCGCTTTAACGAATCATCGGAAAGTGGTCGATTTGGAGAACGCGGCGAAGATGGTGGTGGACGATTTGGTTACCGCAATGAAAACAGCACTGCACGGTACGGCTCAACTTCATACGGAGCGGCTAGTGCAAATAATGAGTACTGGTCAAATCACTTCCGCAACAATTGCCAGCCGCAGTATGCTCAAAATCAGTCTTATGTAGGCGCCCAACAGTACACACAGACACCGGTCTACAATCAAGTACAGCCTTACAATCAAGCACAGTCTTACAACCAAGTGCAAACTTACGCCCAGGCACAGCAATATCAACCCGCCCTGCGCCACCCGGCAGAGCAAATCACCGGTGCCAGACTGACGCAAAACGCACTGTCGCGCCGCTACCAAAATCAAAACCCAAACCAGTACTCGACGAGCAATACTGCACTGCGCACAATGGTTAGCAACCGACCAGTACAAAATTTGCTACGCAATAGCCAGGGCGGATTTCATCAGATTTATACAACGGAATAATCGGTCCTATTACAAAATATGCCAGCTGACCATCATTCAATAATAGAACGACTAACCAGCATATCTGATGATATAGCGACCAATGATGCTTTAGCCTGGCTAGACAATAATCCCACGCATACAGACGTCAAAGCACTGATAGTAAGTCTCGAGAGGTTTAGCACAGCGCAGGATGTCGTAGAACGTTGTGCCGAGTGGCTACTCAAGCACCCAGAGCAATTGATACCTCCAACCGACCCAAAAGCACATGCCCTGGAGCCATTTTGGTCCACACATAGCCAGTACCTCATCAAGTTTCAAGCATTAGCTAACAATCTCAATATAGGTTCTAAGCCAGCACTCTTAGAGCTGCTCAACTCATTACCAACACCACCAGTAATATCACTATGTATAAAGTGGCTCGACACGTTTGCCGATAACGACACAGATAAGGAAATGATTACGAATCTCCTACTTGCGGCTCCAACCCCAGAGATTTGCGCGAGAGCCAAGGCGCTGCAAGTTAAAGTGATAAACCCAATGGACAAAAGCAATCTACTGTCCAATTTAATCAGATACAACGAATCACCAGCACTTGTACAAGAAGCACTGCAAATCCTGGCCGACAATGACGACTTTGATACCAATGAGTTTTTGGCGGAAGCCATAATCAACAGTAATTGCAACGATGAAAGCAAACAAACAGCAATAGATTGGTGGCACAAAGCAAGGCTCTCAAGGAGAAAGAAGAGCTCGATTCACTCCTTGAGTTTTGGAGCACTACAAGTACCAAGTATTGCAGCAGCGACTATCTCAGAGATCAAAGTGTGCATCAATGAAGAAGCGCAATTTATGACGTGGATTGCTCTACAGATAAAAAGCTGCACTGAATCAACAATCGCCGAGTGCTGGCAGTGGTTAGACGCAAACAGAAATCACAAACATTGGGAAAATCTTTTTTGGCATTTACTGAGTCGAGCATCTAGAAACCACCAACAACTCCCGGCAGCAGCATTGGAACAACTCTGGGTTTTTGTAAGAAGTGAACACACAGATTATGCGAGCTTTTTACTAGCATTTGATAGTAGTGAGCCAACTATAGACTATCTCTATGCCTTAGCAAAATCTGAGGCAAAACAAAATGAGCCAATAGATGACTTACTTGCAGGACTGATCAAAGCTGACCCATCAGAAGATAAAATCGACTTTGCGATAAGCTGGATAGAATCTCAACTAAATAGCAACAACTCAATATCAGAAACGGTGGAAGCTCTCCTAGAGGTGATGCAGACAAACCGCTTAAGAGAAATCGCTCATGGCGAATTGATAGACCAGGAATATCAGACATGGTATCTATCCAAGCTCCTCAGAACAGTAGAACTATTGCGTGATGATTGGTCAATCAAGCTCGCGCGCATCTATCTAGAGCGCGAGTGTCGGTATGGTATACGGGCTATGATGGCTCACGAATGTGCACCGCTTATAGAACTGCTGCTAGAGATTGACAGAGACGAAAGCCGCAACAACAACTCTGACTCTGATAGAAGCTCTATCGAAACCACTCGCAGTCAGGCCGAGCAGTGGCTCCAGCAATTTGCTCATATGCACAAAGCTGCGTCAGTAAAGCTGCGCCAGGCTTTGTCCATGTAAAACAACAACAAACACGTAAATTGCAGCACCGATAAAACCTCATGGAACTCCAAAATGACTCTCAAATTACCAGCACACACTTACCTCGACGAGCGAGACATTGCTTACGAAATACGCACCTTCCCTGATACCACTCCAAAAGGTGCAGCCAACGTCGCGCAAGTGCTGGGCATAAGAGAGCGCCAGATAATCAAAACACTTTTGTTTGAGACAGACAAAGGCACTCACGCACTTATCATGGTGGGCGCAGATCAAAACGCCGTCTCCGGTTTACTCAAAAAAGCACTCGGCTCGCGCAATATCTCACTGGCTAAACCTGAAGTCGTACAACAAGTGACAGGTTACGTAATAGGCTCGATACCGCCATTTCACTGGCAACCAGCAAACTTTTGCTCGATACTGGATCAGTCGCTGATGCAAGAAGAAATACTCGGCGTCGGCGCTGGCGTCTGGGGCAACGAGATACTAATCACACCGGAGCTGCTCGTCAAAGCTAGCAATGCGCAGGTGGTAAATTTGACGGAGAAAGTTACGGCAATGTGAGCAGCCGTTTCAATAAGCTAGCTCACAGCTATGATGGAAGAAACATTAGATAATTCAACCACATCATCGACAACTAGCACTAAAACTGTCTCGTTTAAATTTACCAAGAGAATCTTTAGCCATCACCGCAAAATCACCCAGAAAAAAATAAGTTTTATGGAAAAGGCATCTTTCGCCAATATCAAAAAACACCCCCGACATCTTACTTAAATGGCTATGAATATTGATGTTACGAAAAGTGCAGGCAAAACCTAAACTAGTTAAGATTCCAAATCAAGGATCTCAATTAGGATTTCCCGAACCCGACTAAGCTGCTCTTCGTTTAGCACCCCAATTCTCACGGTTTTACAAAATCGCTTAAGAGAAACTGCACGAAGCTGGGAGCACAGAAAGTAAGTGACATATTGAAGGTTATTACTTGATGAAGGCTCAACCCTGACCACATCGGCTAACACCTCGTTAGTCTTCGGATCTGTTTTTGCAGTTTTAGTCCCAGGTATTACAAAGGCCATCTCCATCAAGTCAATATTCACCAAATCGGAAGTAATAACAACCGAAGGGCGTGCACCATTCTGCTCATGCCCCACAACAGGGGCAAAATTGACAAGCCAGATATCACCTCTTCTAATATTGAGCTTCATCCAAAGACCACATCAGTGTTTACTCTTTAAGTATACACGATCGGGCATTAACAAACCGGTAAAGCAGATTAAATTATGGAACCACCGTCGTTAAAGAGAGTCAACTTAAATCAAACCGGGAATATAAGGGCTTGAGAGGATAATTTATAAACCTATTGCCGAATATCCACAAACCGTTTACTATCCTCGTATACACTCACAACTCACTATAGAAAACAATGAGCAAACAGAAAATGAAAGACAAGAAGCAACCCCTGGTGAGGCTAGATGCTGCAGACAAGGCAATTCTTGATTCACTTTCAGAACAAACAGGTGAGAGTTCACCCAAAGTTCTGCACAAGGCTTTGAGTAGATATAAGAAGGAAATGTTTTTCGAACGTTTGAATCGGGGCTATTCAAACTTAAAAGAGAGTCCAGAAAATTGGGCCATAGAACAGGCTGACAGGAAACTTTTTGAATCATCTATTGGAGACGGAATAAATGGGCTCGCATAATGGAGCCGATTTAAAAAACGTCAAAAATCCGAATCCTTTCGGACCAAATCCTGTTAAATCCATCAGTGAACTGAGCGGAAGAAGCTCAGAGCTTTCAGAACTGGCTTATTTTTTTGAAAAAACTTCAAACGGGTCGGCCGGATTTTGCGCCTTAACCGGTCCTAGCGGATCAGGCAAGACAAGCATCTTAAACTGTGCAATGCCACTTGCAGAAGAACTGAAGCTGTTAAACATAAGAATCTCGCTTGATCGGTCCAAGACAAAAACTCTAAAAGCATTTTGGAAGTCCATTTACGTTTCACTGTTTTATTTGACGGAAAAAATTGGGTGCTGGAAAAGTGATGACGGTAGAAAAGCAGCCGCAGTGGCACAAGGTCTCGAAAATCCAGAAATTGCGGATGGACTACAGCTCCCAAGATTCTGGAGCGCCGAAGATTGTCCATGTAGCGAAGTTGTAATTACTGATGACCTTCTTACTATTCAAGACGAAATCCTAAAGCAGAATTTTCACGGAGCTGCAATCTATCTAGATGAATCGGACTATCTCTCCCAAAACGAGTTCCTTTTACAGAATTTGGTGACAGCATTTCAAGGCATTTCGAACATCTCGATCATTCTGGCTGGAAGCACTACTCTTTTTTCCGAATTCAACGAAAATAATTCCTTCGTCCCACGCCTTTTCACAAATATAGAGGTGACGTCATTCGATCACTGGTCTGACACTCAAAAAATGATTCAGAACGCACTGGGTGACGAATATGAAAACGTAGGACCTGAGACCGAAACAATAATGGAACTGCACCGGCTATGCGGTGGCAATCCAGCTGAACTCCAGCTTTACTGCGAGCAAATGTACAGACAAATAGAACTAAATCATTCTGCGAAGATGGAATTAAGCGCCAATGTATACGCCGAAGTTTCGAGAAGCTACAGACGCTCAAGCTCAACTAACTCTGGAAAAGCTTTTAAATCGGTTCAAAAACTAAGCGGTTTTCTTTCCCAGTGTCCCTGGCTTCAAAACATAGCATTGACAGCAGGAGAAAACACCCAACTGATAATTGCAAGAGAAGAATTGGAACGCGGCTTCGAACTCTCACAACTTGAAATTACCCAAAGAACTGAAATTGTCTTACAAAGCTATAGAGACCTATATCGATACGGCATAAGCCTGGAAAAGGATTGCTTGAGGCTATACGATGAGGAGTGCCTCAAGGGATACTGGAAATCACTAATTCGCCTTGAGGACGGAAAGCCTTGGAGCTGGATAGACCAAAGCTTTGAAATTCTATTGGCTGAGACTCTTTTCGAAGTACTCGAAACAAAAACAGCTTCCTCTCATTTGAGTCTGAGCTTTAAAGACAAAAATGATTATTTTGACGAAGTATACGAATCACTTACTGGTTCTAGGCATAAGCTATCAAAAGAATGGCAAGATGCCATGGACGCAATACAAAAAGTCGTGTCAGAAAAATCGCTGGACACACGAACTATCTGGAATTGCTTTCTAAGTCTTAAAACATTCACTTCTATTGCTGATGCGCTATTTGTTTTATGCAGTGCTTACAACATGGGCGAGAAAAACATTTGCAGAATACCAGTTCTAATTAAATTGGATAATTTTGAAAGAGCCAGAAATCTAACCTTCTATGACACGAATGATCCAAATGATGAAAGATTCGAACTTGAGCAATTCAAAAAAGTGCGCGCGAACTTACTAAACAAACACAATATTGAGCTGACCATCGGAACTCAAAAACTCTATAAGACGCCGACAAGAATTGAGCTAGAGAATATGATGGAAGAGATCGGCTTTTCTTTTCCACTTTTGGACAGTCCTCATTACGGAAGAGCAACTAAATACGCCAAAGCCGGGAATTTTCAACTAGCATGTGAGCAATTTGAGCTAATAGAGCCAAAGACTAGCCATGTTCATAACAACATAGCATTTTGCAAACTTCTATCCGGCAACCAAGACGATGCCAAGTCCCATTTGGAGCAAGCCCTGCTAGAAGATAAACATCCACTCTTCTATAACAACCTAGCAATTATCGACTTTTCGAACTCCAACATCGAGGCGTGCACAGGTCATCTCAATCAAGCATGGGAACTCATGACACAAGAAGATCTAGCACAAGAAGAAGTAATTTCCATGCTAGTCATCGAGCATTCCGAAAGAAAGTTTCGAGAAGTAGACAATATTCGATTAGCCATCGGTCTTGGATTGTCAATTTGCCTCATGGACAACACCCAAGTAGGGAGAATCAACGATTTTTTAAGCACACAACTCTCAATAAAAGACAAACGAAAATGGATAGAACTTTGCATGGCTTATGAAATAGAAACATGCAAACCCAACAACTATCGACCTAGGAAATCATAACTTTTCTTAGGCGAAGTATTTCAGCCTTTGACATTGCCCCATTTATTACGCCAGAAATTTGGAGACAGCGGCCAACTTTGCGAAACGCTCTCCTAATAACTCGCTTATTCAACCCTCTTTATGCACTAAATACGCACAAAGAGCATCGCCCCTCAAAATATACTTCTCTCTAGTCACTTTGACTTTGAGTATGTTTTGCATCAGGTCCGGCTCCATTGTGCAGACTTGCCTAAACTTATTAGCCAGGTCATGCACAGCACAGTGCCTCTGATAGATCAAAAAATTACCGTCGGGCAACTCTTCCCACTCAGTCATATAGCCGTCTTCGCTAAAGATACGAGTGACTTCTTGCACACGCTCGCGCAGGTCCATACCCTCGATGCGCTCAGCAATAGCCACCATGCGCTTCTTATTACGCAGTGCAAGCAAGTCCATGACGCCCTGGGCGCCTGATTGCTCCATCACAGCCGCGAGCAAATCCTCAGCCATATTGGCAGTAGCAGAGGGAAACAGTGTCTCAGCCTTAGCCGCCAGCTTGTACTTATAGTTAGGACGCCCACGAGACTGCCTCACCATGCGGGTCTCGATCAAACCCTCCGCCTGCAAGTGTGCCAGGTGGCGCCTTACAGCCATAGAGGTGATGCCGAGCAGCTCACATAGGTCGGACACAGACAGCTCACCCCGCCTCTTGAGATATAGGAGCAGGGCATCTTGAGTTTTTTCTGGCACGTCGCCTAAAGGCCTGGTGATCATATGTTGCTTCTTCTTAACCTTCAGGAATGTCCCCCAAGGGGGCCGATGACCTGATTATAAATAATCCAAGAAGCTTCCGGGCACTATTAACCAATTTTTGATACTATTTTATCTATAAAATGGTCTGCGCCATTGATTGGAACGATTTAAGGCGCGTTCCCAAGAGAAAATCGTATAAATAGAACAGCTCAAAGTATCTATTACCTATATAAGAGTTAGCACACGAGGGAAACCACTCCAATGACCGCTGAAAAGACTACCGCTCCGATCCTCGAAATCATCGACCTGTACGTCAATGTCGAGGATAAACCGATCCTCCAGGGTGTCAATCTCACCATCAATGCCGGTGAAATCCACGCCATCATGGGTCGCAATGGCTCGGGCAAGTCCACTCTCTCTTATACATTGATGGGTCACCCCCGCTACAAAGTCGTTAGCGGCAAGATGCTATATAAAGGTCAAGAAATCGGCGAACTGACCCCAGACGTCAGAGCCAATCTCGGTATTTCACTCGCATTCCAGTATCCAGTGGCGATTCCAGGGGTTTCGGTTTCAAACTTCCTGCGCAAAACCACCAATGCCCGCCGCGGCAAAGACATCCCAGTCAAAGAGTTCCGCACAGAGCTCAAGGCTGCTATGGCTAAGCTGGGCGTCAAAGATGAGTTTCTCTCACGCTATGTCAATGATGGCTTCTCTGGCGGCGAAAAGAAACGCCTGGAGATACTGCAGCTGACAATGCTCAAGCCATCGCTAGCTATCCTCGATGAGACCGACTCTGGTCTCGACATCGACGCACTCAAGACTGTATCTGAGGGTGTCAACACTCTGGTCAATCCAGAGACCGCAGTGCTCCTCATCACCCACTATCAGCGCATGCTCGACTACGTAAAACCTGATTTTGTGCATGTCTTCCAGGATGGCAAAATCGTTGCTACTGGCGGTAAAGAGCTGGCTCTTGAGCTTGAGAGCCGTGGCTACGATTGGGTCACAAAAGAACTAACAGCGCCAGCTAAATAGTTGGATTAGGAGGCTTCACATGTCCGCAGTTGAATCATCCAAAGATCTGACAAAAGACCAGATTGCTCTGGAGGGAATCGGCAACGATTATAAGTACGGCTTTAGCGACAAAGAAGATTACATCTTCAAATCAGGTCGTGGTCTTACCGAAGAAATCGTCCGCAAAATTTCTGAAATGAAAAAAGAGCCCGAATGGATGCTCGATTTTCGTCTCAAAGCTCTCAATATCTTCCGCAAAAAACCCATGCCCACATGGGGCAATTGCCATTTGCTCAATGAGATAGATTTTGACAGCATCTTCTATTACATCAAACCCAGCATGGGCAACGAAAAAAATTGGGAAGATGTACCAGACAAAATCAAAAACACATTTGACCGTCTCGGCATCCCCGAAGCTGAGCGCAAGTTTTTGGCTGGCGTCTCGGCTCAATACGAGTCAGAAGTTGTCTATCACTCAATCCGCGAAGATTTGACTGCCCAAGGCGTTATCTTCCTCGATATGGATTCAGGACTGAGAGAGCACGAAGACATTGTGCGCAAGCACTTTGCCACGGTGATCCCAACCGCTGACAACAAATTCTCCGCTCTCAACTCGGCAGTCTGGTCCGGTGGTAGCTTTATCTGGGTGCCAGAAGGCGTCCATGTAGAAATTCCTCTGCAAGCCTACTTCCGCATCAACGCCGAAAACATGGGTCAGTTTGAGCGCACATTGATCATCGCCGAACCCGGCAGCTCAGTGCACTATATCGAGGGCTGCACAGCTCCAACATATAGCTCAGACTCTCTGCACTCCGCTGTAGTTGAGCTTATCGCCAAAAAAGGCGCACACATCCGTTATACGACCATCCAAAACTGGTCCAAAAACGTATTTAACCTGGTCACCAAGCGTGCTGTTGCACACGAAGACGCCAAGGTCGAATGGGTAGACGGCAACCTCGGCTCCAAGCTGACGATGAAGTATCCAGCCATCTTTTTGATGGGACCAAGAGCTCACGGTGAAGTGTTGTCCATCGCCTTTGCTGGCGAAGATCAACACCAGGACGCTGGCGCCAAGATATTGCACGCTGCACCAGATACGACATCACAGATTATTTCCAAGTCCATCTCCAAAAACGGCGGACGCACCTCATATCGCGGACTGATCAAAGTTACGCCCGGTGCAACCAATGTCAAATCCTCGGTCAAGTGCGACGCCCTCTTGCTTGATGAGACATCACGCTCGGATACATATCCGACCATGGAAATCGACGAAAAAGAAGTAAACATCGAGCACGAAGCCACCGTATCCAAGGTTGGCGAAGAGCAGCTGTTTTACTTGATGAGCCGCGGTCTGACTCAAGACGAAGCAACTGCGATGATCGTCAACGGTTTCTTCGAGCCTTTCACCAAAGAATTGCCACTCGAATACGCCGTCGAACTCAATAGATTGATCCAGCTCGAAATGGAAGGCTCAGTCGGTTAATCAAAACTCGTCGGCTGGCGGCAACTGCCACTAGCCGACAAAGCAAAAGATGCCGCGAGGCAAAGCAACAAAAGACGCTGCAAAGCAAATCGGTAACAAGTCAAAAGGAAGAAGCGAAAGCAATGTCAGACTCCAAGCAGGGCAACACCATAGCCAGGGAAGAAGTAGAGAATCTCTGCCGCATCAATGGCGAGCCTACCTGGCTCAAAGACAATCGTCTGGCCGGATGGGAAGCCTACTTGCAGTGTCCTATGCCTACCGGTAAGACCGAAGACTGGCGCACGACTATCGTTGACACCCTGGACTTGAGCGAGCTGACAGCTGTCGAGCCCATTGCCAAAGCAACTAAAGAAATAACCCTCGAATTGCTCACATCTGCAAAAGCCAACCTTGGCGACTTGGCTGGTGTCTATGTAGAGGATTATGCAACCGGTAGCAAATCGCACAATGTAGACAAAGCTCTAACTGACAAGGGCGTTGTCTTTGCCCCACTCAAGACCGCATTGGAGCAGCACTCCGATGTACTCAAAGGGCTAATCACCACAGAGCGCGCTGGTCTCAAGGACAAATTCACCTTGATGAATCAAGCTCTCTGGACCGATGGTCTCTATTTGAGAGTACCTAAAAACACCACTATCGATTTGCCTTTTGTCTTTATGGTCAATTTGCCAGTAAAGGCTAAAGAAGCCGCTGCCAAAGCCGAAGGCGCCGCAGATAGTGAAGCCGAAAAGTTTGGTCAGGCAGTGTTTCCCAAAGTGATACTGGTTGCCGAAGAAAACAGCAAAGTCAACTTTGTCACCATGATCGGTTCGCAAGAGAGCGCACAGGCAGAAGGTCAAATCACTCTCGCCAATGCCGCTATCGAGTTGCACCTGGAAGCTGGAGCCAATGTCTCGGTAGCTGAAGTAAGCAATATGGGCGAAGAAGTATTCCTCGTCAATCGCATCAAAGCCTTTATCGGCAAAGACGCCACTCTTGATTACACCACAGCAGGACTGGGCGCCAAACAAATCAAAGCTGACATCGAGACTATCCTCACCGCACCAGGCGCTACTGCTCGCGTCAATGGCGTAGTACTGGGCGATAGCGATGAGCACTTTGCTTACAACACCATTGCCGACCACACCGCTACTGATACCAATAGCAATATCGTCTTTAGAGTGGCCCTCAAAGATGAGTCCACATCAATCTATCAAGGCATCATCAAAGTCGAAAAAATCGCTCAACGCACTGACTCCTATCAGTCCAACAAAAACTTGTTGCTCGGTACTGAAGCCAGAGCCGATAGCATCCCCAAATTAGAAATCCTCGCTGATGACGTCAAATGCTCACACGGAGCCACTGTCGGACCAGTCGACAAAGAACAACTCTTTTATCTCAACAGCCGTGGTTTGACTCTCATCCAGGCTGAAGAAATGATCGTTACTGGATTTTTCCAACAAGTACTGGACACCATACCGATTACTGGTGTCGCCCAGTGGATGTCAAAACTGGTAGCCGACAAAATACGCGGCACCAAAGCTGAAGCGAGCGACTAGGTTGTAACCATGCCGGACTTTGTCAAAGTAGCCGATGTAAGCGATGTAAAAGCATCAACTGTCAAAGTATATGATGTCAAAAAAACTCGCATAGCTCTCTGCAATGTCTCCGGTAGCTTTTACGCCATAAAAGACGTCTGCACCCACGACGATGGACCGCTGGGTGATGGCGAGCTTGAGGGTTGTGAGATCGAGTGTCCGCGCCACGGTGCTCGCTTTGATGTGACTACCGGCAA
Organism: Candidatus Obscuribacter sp.; assembly: GCA_016718315.1. GTDB lineage: Bacteria > Cyanobacteriota > Vampirovibrionia > Obscuribacterales > Obscuribacteraceae > Obscuribacter. The sequence goes on from JADKDV010000002.1 coordinate 694,637, forward strand.
AGCCATGTGTTTACCGGCGGTGTTGCCTGTGCCGACTTATCCTGTCGAGGTAAGAGGCAACGAGATATTTGTCTCAGTATGAGTTGTTGAGGCAAGAGCACAGATAATCCGACAGCAACAAAGCCTAAATTCCCCATCCAAGTAATTGAGCGCTAAAAATAAAGTGACAATAGTAAAGGAAGCCATGTCCAGTCTAGATATCAGCAAAATACGCAAAGAATTTCCCATCCTTAGAAGGGAAATCGACGGAAAACGTCTCGTCTATCTAGACAACGCCGCGACATCACAAAAGCCACTGAGAGTAATCGATAGTCTCAGCAACTTTTACGCAAGACACAATGCTAATATCCACCGCGGTATCCACACACTCTCCGAAGAATCAACCAATCTATACGAAGGTGCCAGAGAGAGCATCAAGCAATTTATTGGTGCACAGCATTCTTGCGAAGTGATTTTTACCCGCAACGCCACCGAATCTATCAACCTGGTAGCGCAAAGCTGGGGCAGACAAAATGTACTGCCTGGCGACGAAATTGTGCTCTCACCAATGGAGCACCACAGCAATCTAGTACCGTGGCAAGTACTGGCTGCCGAGCGCGAAGCCAAGCTAGTGTTTTTGGAATTAGACGAGCACGGTCAAATCGACATGGACAGTGCCCGCAAATTGATAGGCCCCAAGACCAAACTGGTCACCTTTACACAGATGTCCAATGTACTGGGCACGATCACACCAGCTAGAGAGCTGGCCGATCTTGCTCACAAGTTTGGCGCCATAGTCCTGATTGACGGCGCACAAGGTGTGCCGCACCTGGCTACATCAGTGCAAGAGCTTGGCTGTGACTTTTATGTCTTTAGCCTGCATAAGATGCTCGGACCAACCGGAGTCGGCGTACTCTGGGGCAAAAAAGAATTGCTCAATGCCATGCCACCATATATGTATGGCGGCGATATGATCTCGAGTGTGGCTCGCGAAAAATCTCGCTACAATGAGCTGCCCTGGAAGTTTGAAGCAGGCACACCAAATATCGCTGACGTCATCGCCAGTGGTGTGGCAGTGGAATACCTCAAAGAAATCGGTATGGATGTGGTGCGTGAGCACGAAGTAGAAATCACTCGCTACGCACTCAACCGTCTCAAAGAAATACCAGACATCAAAATCTACGGACCACACGATGCCACTAAACGCGGTGGCGTAATTAGCTTTAACCTCAAAGACATCCATCCCCATGACCTCGGGCAGATAATGTCCGATGCCGGTATCGCCATCCGTGCTGGCCACCACTGCTGCCAGCCCCTGATGAAAGATCTAAAAGTTATGGGCACGGCCAGAGCGAGCTTTTACATCTACAATACCTTTGAAGAAGTTGATATGTTGCTGGCTGCTCTAAGAGAAGCCGATAGGGTGATGGGTAATGTCGCTATCCGATGATCTATACAGAGAGACAATCCTGGACCACTATCACAACCCGCGCAATCACGGCAGCATAGAAGGCGCAACCGAAGTCGAGGGGACCAATCCTCTTTGCGGCGATGAGCTTACTTTGTACCTCAAGGTAAATGACGCCGGGCTGATCGAAGACATCAAGATGAATGCTCACGGCTGCTCGATTAACACTGCATCTGGCTCGATGATGTCAGAGGCAATCATGGGTCAGACTGTGGAGCGCGCCAGAGAGATTATCGACACTTTTAAGACGATGATGCTTACCAAAGAAGACACAGAAGCCATGGAAGACGACCTGGAAGACCTGGAAGCTTTGCGTGGTGTCAAGAAGTATCCGGTGCGCATCAAATGTGCGCTTTTGCCCTGGAATACACTATTGCAGGGTCTCGACACAGTTAAGAAATAGAGGTTGCATCAATGTCCACTTTGCATGAAGATCTGGTCTATGAAACACTGAAAGAAGTGGTGGACCCTGAACTTGGCATCAGTGTTGTCGACCTCGGCCTGATTTACGAAGTAAAAATTGAAGATGGCTCCAAAGTAGATGTCAAAATGACACTGACATCACCGGCATGCCCCGTGGGCGCAGTAATCCAGGCTCAATGCCATCAAGCCATCAAAAAACTGCCCTGGGCTAAAGACGTCAATGTCGGACTGGTCTGGTCGCCACGCTGGGATCCCCGCACCATGGCATCTGAGGACGCTCGCATGGAGCTTGGAATCCTCTAGTCAGGTGCGACCTTTACGATTTGCTTTAACTTCAATTTTAGACATACCCTTTAATGACACCAGGCATCCAGCTTAGTACACTGGGGATATGCCAAAAACCGTAATTCATGACCATGATGGTCACGTCGATGATCTGCTCAGTTGCATTTTGCTCTGGTTAAGCCCAGAGATCGATTTGCAAGCTGTTGGTATTACCAATGGTGACTGCTATGCGCCACAGATTTTTGAAGCGACACAAAAAATAGCAACCTTACTCGACATTGATGGGCCAGAGATTGCGCTGACCGAGGACGAGATCCCAAATCCGTTCCCAGATAACTGGCGTCGCGAGTCATATATCATCAATGAATTGCCGCTCTTCCGCGACAACTACCTCAAAAAGACTTATCAACAGGGCAAGCCACGCCGCATTGATTCGGTATTCCTTGACTGCCTCTCCAACAGCCGCTCGCCACTGACGGTGGTATCAACTGGTCCACTGACCAATATGGCCAAGCTCCTGGAGAAGCACCCAGAGCTAAAAGAAAAAATCTCCGAATTTATCATCATGGGCGGAGCCATCTCGGTCAAAGGCAATGTCGAAGAAACAGGTCACGACGGCTCTGCCGAGTGGAATGTCTATGCTGACCCACTGGCTTTTAAACAGATAGTCGACAGCAAAGTGCCAATCAAATTGATCACACTTGATCTGACCAATGAGATGCCAGTTACCAAAGACTTTTTAGGCAAACTCGAAGCCCAGTCAGAGCACTCCAAGGCCTCAGCCCTGGCAGCCACACTGTGGTCACTGGTCAAAGGCTTTGACTATTATTTTTGGGATACGATTACAGCCGCTGTAGCTATCGAGCCCAGTCTGTTTACCTTTAAGGATATAAAAATCGACGTATCCACCTCGGGCAAAACAATGGGTCGCACCAACCAGGCGCTTTTTGGTCGCAAGGTGCAAGTCGCAACCCAGGTCAACAAACAGGGCTTTGAAGACCTCCTACTCAGCACTCTGTCGATTAGATAGACTCTTGACTTCTCGCAAAAGTAGGGTAAGCTAGCCTGACTTACTACCGAGCCATTTTGGCTTTGCTTTGCCCTAAAAACCATGCAAAAACCTGAGCGGTCTAAACTTCAGACCATTCAAAACTGGCAGCGCGCTTTTAAAACAAAAGTGCTCGATAATCCCAAATACATCTGGTACAGACGAGGTGTGTATGGCATTACTTTTGCTTATGCGCTCTTTCTGGCGGTGCAAAGCACGCCCTATTATGGCGAGATAGGCAGTGCTGATGCCGCATACAAGCGCGGCGATTATCCTCTAGCCGAACATCATCTCAAGCGCGCCTACAGCGAATGCCAAAAGTTTGGCGCTAACTATCTGTCAGACAAACGCACAGTGAGAGCGACAAACAACCTCGCCGAGCTATACCGCGAGCAGGGTCGTTATCGTGAGGCTGAGCCGTTTTACAAATTGACCATCGAGTCAGCCAAGGTCAACTTTGGTCCAAATCGCCCAGAGACAGCCGTTATCCACAATAATTTTGCCGCCTGCCTGCGCGAGATGGGGCGCTTTGATGAGGCCGAGAGCGAATACAAAACATCAATTGATCTCTGGCAAAACAAAGTCAAACAGCCAGACTCAACGCAATACGCCAAACTACTCGCTGGCTACGCCAAACTCAAATGCGAGCGCGGTGACTATCAAGAGTCGCTCAAACTCTACAATCAAGCCCTTGGCATAGTACAAAAAAACATGGGCAAAAACGATGTCCAAAACGCCTATCTGCTAGCAAACATAGGCAGGGTCTACCTCGACACCAGAGACATGGATAAGGCAGCAGAGTACTACAAAGCAGCTGAGAAACTGGATCTGGCTGCCTTGGGTAGCGATCATCCAGACACAGCCTGCGATTACAACAACCTGGCATCACTCTACCGTGAGCAGGGCAAATACCCCGAGTCCGAGCAATACTTTGCCAAGACTCTCAAAGTACGGCTGGCCAAACTCGGACCAAACCACAGGCTGACAGCCAAAACACTGATGGGTATGGCAGAGCTTAAGCGACTGCAAAAAGACTATGCGGCAGCACAAAAACTAGCACTACAAGCCCTCGCCATCCAAAAAAAAACTCTGCCGGCTGAGCATCACGAGATAGCTGACTGTGACAACATCCTGGGCTCAATCTATCAAGCCCAGGATAAGCCCAAAGAGTCGGTGGCATACTACCGCCAGGCTCTTGCCATCCGCACCAAACTCTTAAATGTTGGTCATCCTGACATAAAAATAACGGAAGACAACCTCAATCAGGTGCTCAAACTGGCACAAAAGCCTCAATAATTTATTAGGGAAGGCGAAAGACGCCTGCGTACAGGCTATGATCAATGCATCTAAGGTTGCTCAAGGTGCATTATGTTTGGAATGAAGAAATCAGGTCCCACAGAAAGCGATGTCAAAAAAGCGCTCTCCACAGTCATGGACCCCGATCTCAATATCGATATCGTCACACTCAATTTTATTTCTGACATCAAAATCACTGGCAGCAAAGTCTTCTTTAAGCTGACACTGACCACTCCGGCTTGCCCAGTCAAAGAAAAACTGGAGCAAGAGTGCAAAGACGTCGTAGGACAATTGCCTGGCGTCGAAACAGTAGAAATGGAAACAACAGCTCAAGTAGCTAACCAGAAGAAAAATGCAGGCAAAGAGCCAATCCCCGGTATCCGTCACCTCATAGCTGTGACATCAGGCAAGGGCGGCGTTGGCAAATCGACAGTATCGGTCAACCTGGCTGTGGCTCTAGCCAAGCTCGGTGCCAGAGTCGGCATCCTCGATGCTGACATCACCGGACCAAACGTACCAATCATGATGGGTGTTGCTGACTACGAGCCCCAGGCTAAAGATTCACGCATCATCCCCGCCGAAAACCACGGCGTCAAATGCATCTCCATGGCGTTTTTTGTACCCAAAGACACACCGCTTATCTGGAGAGGACCAATGCTCGACAAAGGCATCAAGCAGTTTTTGCGTGATGTTGAGTGGGGCGAGCTTGATTATCTTATCGTCGACATGCCACCAGGCACTGGCGATGCGCAGTTGACCATGGCCAATAGCACCAGTCTCTCTGGCGGTGTCATTGTCACCACTCCTCAAGACGTGGCTTTGCTCGATGGCATGCGCGGTCTGACAATGTTCCAAAAGATGGAAGTACCGATTTTGGGCTTTGTCGAAAACATGAGTTATTTCCAGCCTGCTGGCTCCAGCGAGCAGTATGAAATATTTGGACGCGGCGGCGGTCGCAAGCTTGCCGAAGAAAGCGAAGTGCCCTTCCTCGGTGAATTGCCACTCGACCCAGCTGTACGCATAGGTGGCGACAATGGCGTGCCAATTGTGGCAGCCGATCCTAATAGCCCAGTAACACTGGCCTTTATGGAAATCGCCAAAAAGGTAGCAGCACAAGTGAGCATCCATAATCATGCAGCGCTAGCGGCTGTATAAATTGAGGCGCTTACAGCTCAAAGCTCAAGGTGCGCGTCTTAAGGCTTGATGTTTATTTGCTATGACCGGGTCGCTTAAGGAAGTCGATGAACTGCGAAAATTGCGATCTTGAAATTGGCGACACTGATGCAGCGTCAGGCCAATCAGCTAAGTGGAATTGGAATTTTTGCCCCGAATGTGGTGTCAATCTGGCACCACTAAAAAAGCTGGTAAAACCCAAACCAGGTCAGAGCGAAGAATCAAAAGCGAAGGCTAAGAAGCCCACCATCCGCGAGATGGTGCTCGATGTCGTAGTCAGACAGGCACTTGTTACCCCCAACTGGCTCAATCTTTGCAAAGATCCAATGGAAGTAAATGGCATCACTGTATCTGATGTCAAAAAGGAACTTTTTAATCGCGGTTATCGCACCGATGGTGATGGCTTGCCGGTTAAGCTCGCAGACAAAGCCGACTTGCGTGGTATCGAAGACAGCAATGTCGTAGCTTTTAACGCCAGACTGCATCAAAATGGTGGCAATGGCGGTGGCACAGACCATGACGCAGGCAGCATCGGACCGGCTCAGATAGACGCACTTAATAAGCGCTTGGAGGCACTCGCCACCGAGCCTAATTTGACCGATGAGCAGAGACTGGAGCTTAAGGAAGCAATGGGTCAGCTGGAAATGCTGGCTATCAATCTAGCCAACTTACTCAAGAAATAAATTCGCAGTCTCATATAGTAATTTCACTACTTTACGAGCGCCAAAATCGGGCTATGATATAGGCCGTCAGCGTCCGGTAATTATTTAGCCAAACCTGCGCCCCGTCCCGCTTTAGCTAAAAGCTCAAGACACCGCCAATACCACCACGAGTAGATATACAATCCATGCTCAAGAGTATACAGATTAGAGATTTTGCTTTGATTCACAGCACGACAGTGCACTGGACCAAGGGACTTAACGTCCTCACCGGAGAGACCGGAGCAGGCAAATCGATATTGATTGATGCCTTGAGCGCAGTGCTGGGTGGTAAGTTTGCCGCGTCAATCATCCGTCCGGGCGGAGACAAAGCCTCCATCGAGGCTAGCTTTGAGGCCAGCCCCCAGGTGATGGCCTGGCTCAAGCAACAAGAGCTGCTCGATGAGGACAATACTGAGCTTATCGTCGCGCGCGAGATCACCAAGAGCGGCTCAAAAGTACGTATCAATGGCACCCTGGTCAATAACAGCCTGCTTGGTGAGCTTAGAGCGATGTTGCTCACTGTCCACGCCCAGCACGAAGCACGCACACTGATGACACCAGCCAGCCAGATGGAGCTACTCGATGGACTCGGCGGCGAGGCTCACCTCAAGCTACTCGATAAAGTGCGCTCACTATATGCTCGCCACAAAGATCTTGCCGAAGAGCTAAATTCACTGACCATGTCCGAAGAAGACAGGCTCAGGACACTTGATTTTTCTAGATTTCAGCTGGGCGAGCTAGTCGATGCCGAGCTACTTAGCGATGATGAAGACAAAGAATTAGAGCGCGAAATAAGCGTGCTCGTCAATGCTATAGATTTGCAGAGTCAATCACTAACAGCACAAGAATGTCTCAGCGGTGGTGATACCACAGATGATACCTGTGCCATGGACTTAATCCAAAAGGCTATCAGTGAAGTAGAAAAGTCAATGCGCTTTGACCCCAGTCTAGCTCCCGTGTTGGAGACTCTCGGTAGCGGTCTGGCTCATGTAGAAGAAGCAACCATCGCCCTGCGCAAATACTCTAATAGTCTTGATACAGATCCTGAGACCCTTACCGAATTAGAAAACCGGGCCAACTTACTCTCTACAATCAAACGTAAATATGGACCCACTCTCGCTGATGCCAGAGCCAAAGAGCTTGTCCTCGCCAAAGAAGTAGAAAGACTGGAAAACGGCTCACTGGAAGCTGACAAGATAAAAGAAGAGTTGAGCAAACTAAACAGCGAACTCAAAGAAAAAGCAGAAGACCTCTCGGCTCGCCGCAAGAAGCTAGCCAAAACTCTATCGAGTCAGGTAGAAGGCCATCTAAAAGATCTTGGCATGGAAAAGTGTCGCTTTGAAATCGCTTTTAATGCCCTCGAAAATTGCGCCCCCACAGGGCTCGACAAACTTGAGTTTTTAATTACACCAAACCCCGGCCAGCCGCCCCAGCCGCTCGGCAAAATTGCCAGTGGCGGTGAGCTATCACGCATTATGCTGGCGATTAAGACTATTTTTGCCAAAGCTGACCAGGTCTCTACAGTTATATTTGACGAAATCGACACCGGGCTATCGGGGCGTGTGCTCAATGCTGTGCGCGACAAACTGGCACACCTCTCCACCAGTCATCAGATCTTATGTATTACACACCAACCTATCGTAGCGGCAGTGGCTGACAACTACCTGGAAGTCAAGAAAGAGCATCGCAAAGACGATACCCTCGTCACTGTTTGCAAACTTGATGATGAAATGCGCCTAAGATCTCTGGCCGCCATGGCTAGTGGAAATGACTCGGAAGAGTCGCTCAGCTTTGCCCGCTCGCTACTTGAGCAGGCTGGTCATGTCAGACCAATGGCATAACATTAAATGCAAATCTTGAAGCGGCAATTAACATTGCGGCATAGAAGGTATTTTTGCATTGACACAGAAGCATATAGTTCAATAGAATGCGATGTTACCTCCTGACCTAACGGTTATGAGGAGCTTCCATTGGGGCGTCGCCAAGCGGTAAGGCATCTGGTTTTGGTCCAGACATTCCGAGGTTCGAATCCTTGCGCCCCAGCTCCACTTTTCGCTTTGGCGATTTCGCTCTGGTGATCAGTAGTACATAAATGCACCAAACTTAAAGATTTAGGATAAGAGTCATGGAGAAAATCAAACTGGCGGTCAATAAGCGTGACGCTAAGACCCCCAACCAGTTGAGACGGGAAGGCATCATTCCTGGCACCCTCTACGGAGCCGGTGTAGAGTCCGAAAACATCCAATTGGATGCTAAGGAATTCAGAATGTTGCCAGCTGCCGCCTACTCTCACATGCTCGAAGTCGACTATGATGGCAAAAAAGTTAACGCTATCATCCGTCAAGTACAGCGCAAGAGCACACGCGACTTTGTCTACACCGTAGAGCTATATCGCGTAAACCTGGACAAAAAGCTCACAGTTACTGTACCTCTCAAGTTTGTTGGCGATTGCCCAGCCGTCAAAGCTGGCGGTCAAATCGTAGAAAACTACCAGGAAGCCGAACTCGAGTGCCTGCCTAACGACATCCCAGATTATGTCGAAGTAGACATGACCACCATCGAGCACATGGAAGGCAGCATCCACTTTGGTCAACTCAAAGTAGATAGCAAAATCAAAATCCTCAATCCTCATGATGAAATCGTTGTTAAGGTCATCACACCTAAAGCAGCGCCTACTCCTAAGGAAGCTGCTCAGGCTGCTAAAGCCTAATTGCCACAAAGCACAAGCAAATGATTTAAACAAAAGAGTCGCAGCGATGCGGCTCTTTTGCTTTATGGCTCTTTTGTTCTTTGGCAAAAATTGGAAATAACTGGCAAGCGGGCCTAAAAGCTGGCAAGCTAAAGTAACACTCTTGTGCCAATTAGATGTTTAGAGCCGAGGGCAGTTATGTCAGGTCAAAGCCAAAAACTTGCAAAATGGTCACTTATTCTCCTGGCAGTGGTCTATTCAGTGGTGCCAAGTGATCTCAACCAGGCCCGGGCACAACAAAGCTCGTCGGAAGATGCCAATTTTAAGACCCAGCAGGGCACCCTGGACCTTACTCCGTTACCAGATGGAGATAGACCAGCGGCAGCAAAGTCTCAGGTCCTCAATGGTCAAGTGAGCCACTCAACCAGAGTGCCACAGCCAGCAGATGACAATGGACCCGCTCAAAGCCAATTGCCCACTGAACGACAAGCCTTAGACAACAATGGCACAGCAACAGTTGATCTTGGCGGCTTGATCGATATGATGCAGCGCAACAAAGCAAAAAACGTTTTTACTTCTTTGTTTAGTGCCACCATCAGGACTGACGCCACCGGTCAAACATTTACGCTGCATAACCGTCGCCCTAATTTGTCGCCAGATTATTTTCGCAAGCTCAATTACGGCGTCATCGGTCTAACGCTTATTTCTTTTTTGGATGGCAGACAATCGGTCATCACCGGTGTCTATCCCACGTGTCCAGCCGCTCTTGCTGGTATAGCACCGGGCGATATTATGTACGAGGCCAATGGTTATCGCTTCAAACCCGGTGATGATCAGCGTATCCTCTGGCAAGTCTGTGCCGGTAAAGCTGATACACCGATTGATGTGACTGTGATAAGGCGCGGTCAGCCGATTACATTTCATCTAACACGCATGAATATCGAAGACATCCAGGACACAAGAGTGCGCATACAGTACGAAATGCTACTGAGTGCCTTTGGTGCACCACAATAGTGAGTTTTATCAAAATCGACTATGAAAAACCAAGAACTAGATACTCTCGATAGCGCACTAAACAGACTTGGAGAAAACTCGGACACCCAGACTCGTCTGAATTTATTGAAGATGCTCGCGGAACATTTTCATGGACCTATAAAACCGAGTGATGGAATTAGTGATGATGAGCTAAATCAATGGAAATTACCCGAGCCGCTAAGGTGGTGGTATCAGCTTGCCGGTCGCCGGTCTGAGATACTTAGCAATCAAAATCACTTACTGCGCCCAGACAAAGAAAGTCCAGATGGTTCGAGAATCGTCGAGGATAAGAGAATACTGTTTTATAGCGAGAACCAGGGCGTCTATCTCTGGTCAGTGGGTTGGGCAGGCAATGATCCGCCAGTCTGGGGCCGGCTAAATGAGCTGAATGTGCCCTGGACCGAAGAGGGTATGACACTCTCAGAATTCTTGATAGGGTTATGCATATTTGAATCCATTATGCAGGCACCATATGGAGCGTCAGTTTCATGGATTGATCAAAACGGGCTAAGCAAGCTGACAGCTAAGCTGCCGGCCCTGCAACTGACGCCCTGGCGCTGGCCAGCGTTTCCCAATCGCTTTTACTATCATAAGGGCGCATTTATGGTTGCCACACCTAACGGTGATTTGGATGGTGCAAAATACTATTCGGTATGGATAGGAGCCAAATCAGCTCCTTCTGTTAGCTTTCTCAAAGACTTGGTTGATGACACATGGGAATATAGTCAGCTCTAAATGACCAATTCATTTTGCCGATACTTTTGAAGCTGCCATTGGAATAGCGGCAGACGAATACTATGAAATGGAAAGAATCACTCGCAAATGTACCGAGCAAATTTTGCGACTGATTTGCAGGCATGGCATCACACTTTTAATTTAGCCGCCATAGGTTTGACATGACTCAATTTTATATTGAGCCATCGGACACCTACCTTACTAAATTTTCTTGACTGAGGTCCCCACCATGCCTACATCAGTTTTTGAAGTACTAGAAAAAAACACTCTTGCTGCAAATAGCCCCTGCAGTGCCAATCTAGCTGTAGAAAACCAGAGCGGTGTAAGCCAGGCAGACAGGACAAAACCAGCTCCGCAAAACAACTGCAGCGCGCTCGATATGCCGAGCATACAAAACTACGACAAACCAGCTAGTGGCGGCTATATGGCTGTAGCTCGCGAAATCGCAAACGGCGTCATAGACGAAGTAACCAATCACCCGGGCCGTGTGGTGGGCAACGTAGCGATGGGGGTAGCGGTAGGAGTGGGAGCCGCGCTGGTAGCGCCGGAAGTAGCAGTGGGTGCAGCGGCTGTCGGTATTGGAGCGGCAGGTTACGCGGCATACAATAACGTTAAAGACTGGTACAACTCTGCTAAAGCAGTAGCGGCACCGGAAGGACGCTCAGACAAAGAGCTAGAGCAAGCAAAGGCAACCCTCCAAAATATAGGCAGAGGCACCACAGATATAGTAGCAGGCGGCATCGCCGGAGCCGGAGCAGCTTTTGGGACGGCAGCGGCCAAAAACTTGGTAGTAGGCTCGCTCCACAGCGTAGTCGATGTGGTCGAAACAACAGCATTGCGTGCCATGACCGGCAAAATGGTGCCCTACACTTACTACGTGGGCGCATCCCCCATGAGTCGTGCCGGAGTAGCTGTCGCTGCCGACCAGCTGCCCCAGGTATTGACCCATCAAGGTACGCGCAAAGCCCAGAGCTGGTAAGACACTACATACAGTGGCAACAAAACCACCTCCACAGCAAAACACCCCTTGCCCAGTGCGCCACCGCCTGCGATGCCATCCCGCAGCCGACCAGAGCCGCTATTACGCCACCATTTATAATACCGTTAAGCAGAGTATAAGCGGCTGAGCCATAGCCGGGTCCGTAAATCAAAAATACGCCTTTTGTGCCCGGTTATAATCCGCGCGCCAAGGCGCAGGCACACTTGACAAGTAAATTTAATAAAAGTCTTTGAGGGGGCAATGCCCAACCCAGACAGGATAATGCCACACCCAAGGGGCTACATAAGGGTCAAATACCGTACGGCGGGGCCCAAGTCTCATACAGGTGGGTATATAGACTGAGGTATAAGAAGCGGCGCGACACACCGCACACCGGGGACCAAATGGGCGACAAGAACACTGGCGACAAATCTGTGATTGCGGCTAAGGACAAAGCCGCAGACAAAAACACAGATACACCCAGTGTCAAATCATCAGAGCTGATGGACAAGTCAGCTCTGCCTATCTTGCAGCAGCAACGCACGCCCGAGAGCAGTCATCTACACAAAGTAGAAATGTTTGACTCACAAAAAGGCGACAAAACTCAATCCACTCCAACAGCAGATAAGTCGCCAAAAACGCATTTAGTCCAAAGGAACGAAACACTGGGCGAAATTGCCCAAAAGGCAGTCGGACCGAATGCTTCAGCAAAAGAAGTAAGCAGCTTTGTCGATGCCATTGTCAAAGCCAATAGTGGCAATGAAGCCATTAAACACAAAGACCTGATCATTGCAGGCAAGCACATCATCCTGCCTGAGAGCAAAGAGCAAAAGCCAAAGGCAGATAGTCCGGTTAAACTACAAAATCCAGTTAAACCTGAACACCCAGTTAAGTCAGAAGGTCCAGAGAGTGCTCCCAAGCCAGAAAGTCAGGCCAAGCCAGAAAGCCAGGCCAAACCAGAGAGTGCTCCCAAGCCAGAAAGTCAGGCAAAACCAGAGAGCCAGGCCAAACCAGAGAGTCCAAAGAGCCCAACCAACTCAGGCGGAGATACCCAAGCTGCAGCTACGGGCAAGGGCGATAGATTGCCAGCGACTCAAAAAACCGACCGCCTGCCCACAAGTGAACGCACCGGCACAGTTGACGCTCCAGTCAAAGCGGGTGAAAAAGCTCCCCAAATTAGCGACGGTAGCAAAGAAAGTGCGCTAAGAGCCGATGCCATGGCTATTCGCAAAGCCACTGGCAATGACAACACTATCGCCAGGTGGGCTGACAGAGAAGCTATAAACAAAATCCTAGAAGGTAAATCTGAAGACGACCGCAAAAGAATCGACAGCATTTACAAACAATTGTATAAAACCAGTCTTGATGGCGAGATGTCTCAGTTCTTAAAAGGCTCGGATCTGGATAAGTTCCGCAACATCCTCAATCGCAAAGACAATAACGCCGAAAACGAAAATGCCAGAAGAATTCACCAGAACCTACTGGAACACAAAAATACTATTGAGGGCAGAAGCAACGATCAAATCGAAAAGGACATCAGACTGACTTTAGCCAGTCACACTCCCGAGCAGATAGCCAAAATGTCTGCCGAATACAAAAAGGAGTATGGTGTTTCGCTAGAAGATGCTCTGCTTAAGGATGATGGATTAGGAGCCAGCACCAAAGAGATAGCGGCAGTCTATCTAGACAAAAGCGGTAAAACACCGGATCAAAAGACCAGTGCACTAGTTGACATTGCTCTTAAACATCAGGACGCTCAAGCATTTAGTGAAGCAATGAAGAATGCCTCACCAGAAGCAAGAAAAGCATTTTTAGACAATAACGGTAATAAACGCATAGAAGAAGCCTTTGACCACTGGTACTCAGGCAAAGAAGCCAAAACCGCGATGGACTATGCGCGTGAGGGCAAACTGAGTACGGCAGCGCAAGTCGAAAGCAATAAACATTGGATCAATAACACCAAGGGCATTGAGCTTGCCATCAAGCAGATGACCGACCAGGAGCGCAAACAATACAATGACGGCAAAGAGCTAGCAGCCGGTCGACCAGTAAAAGACCTGAGTCCGCAGGACGCTCAAAAGGCAAAAACTTACTACGACAATCTGCACAACACACTCACTGATACCACCAACCCAACCGAAGTACTGCGCCTCGAAAATCTCATTTCGACCAAAGGTAAAGACTCTATTGTGACGCAAACAGCGACACATAGAGGCGCCATTTACAACGACGGTATGGAAAAAATCAATACCGACATCCGCGAAATGACAAAGGCGCAGTGGGATGATGCCAAAGCGCACCCGGAGCGGCGCGAAGAACTAAAGCAGATGCTGGGCTCACTCAATAAAAGCGAAGACGAGATCAAAACCTCGATGGCAATCTATGACCGCATGATGTCGGGCAAAGATCACAACGAAGGCAAGGACAGAGCCAAAGAATCGGTCTTAAACGGAATCGATGCCAACAAGCACTGGTATGGGTCCAATCGCGATGGCGTGCTCGATGCCGTTGCCAACATGTCTGTATCAGAGCAAGACCGTTATCGCAAAGATGCAGAGTTTAAAAAGCAAGTCGATGAGAGTATCAAAGGCGCCATCCCTGACTTACGGGGACAAGCAGCGGCAACACGCATGCTCGATCAAGTCAAAGCAGGCAAAGCTCCAGATAGCGACATAATCGCTAATCTTGACCGCATCCAAAATTATGACGGCTCTAAGACTTTAGACGTTGTACATGCAATAGACAAAGCAATGCGCGACGATCCGACCTTAAGAGATCGACTAGTCAATCCGCAAACACAAGCAGACAAAGAGTTGGCGGCAAAATTCAAAGAGCATACGCAATTTGCTTTTGGTCTGGACTATGAGCAATTCGGCAAACCTTACGTAGAGACGGGCGCCCTATCCCTCGAGAAGAAAGTAAATCTTAGCAAAGGTGTGTTTAGCGATGATACGGCTCAAATTTATAACGACATCAAAGCAGCCACACCACAAGAAAAAGAACGTTTAATAAACGACAATGCATTTCAAAATAAAGTCCTCGGCTTCCTGGGGGAAGACCGCAAACAGGTCGCTCTAGCTGTAGCCATACAAGGCGAAGAAAGACCCGAAGATAAAATCCGCTCTGCAACGGTCGGTTGGGGCGGCTCAGCGGACATTGTTACAGCTCTCAAGGAAATCAAGCCAGAAGATCTAGAACGAGTCAAGGTAGCATATGCAACCAAGTATGGTGCCAGCCTGGAAGGCGATCTAACAGGCAAGCTCGGCGCCAAAGATATGGAAGAAGCCACGCGAGTCTTGACTCAAAATCTCAGCCTTCAAAGCCGCGTTAATATCGCTAAAGACCAAACCGAAAACACTCGCAGTGGATTTGGTGCAGCTGTCGCAGACAATGTCTGGGGCAGCGGTACTGGCGCACAGGCAGACGAGACTCTGCTTGAGACAACACGCGCTCTAGCCGAAAAGAACAAAGTAGAACAAGCCCTGGCAGCAGGTCAGACGCTGGCGCAGAATAGCACCCCAGAGCAACAGCAAGCGATAAAGGACAAAGTAAATGAAGCACTCAAGTCCGCACTTGAATTACAAAACCAAGCAACAGAAAATCATATCGATGCTAAAGCAGCAGCAGCCGATTATGTGGCAGATGGCACGATAGCAGCCGTCGCAATCGGTAGCTTGATTGTCACAGGTGGTGCAGATGCTCCATTATTGCTGGCTCTGGCTGGAGCTGGCGCGGCAATTAAAGTCGGTAGCAAAACTGCACTACAAGGCAACGACTATGACTTTAGCATCAGCCAGGTCTCAAAAGACATTGCCATTGGCTCTATTACAGCGGCCACTTCAGCCATAGGACCCGGTGAAATCGCCATGGTCTTTGGTGTCGGTAAAAAAGCGGCGCAAGAAGCCTCTAAAGCTGCTATCCAGGAGATTGGTCAAGCGGCCCTGCGTGAAGGCGGCGAAAAGGTTATAGAAGACGGTACCAAAGAAATTGTACGCAACACTCTTGCCAGCGGCGCCAAATCACTCGACCAAAAGGATTTTGTCCAGCTCGCCAATAAAGCAATCTCGCCAGATTTAACAGGAGCCGTCCGCGAAGCGGCAGTAATGGAACTGGCCGAAAAACTCAATCAGCAAGTAGCTGAACGCATGGGCGAAGGTGTTGTACGCAACTTTACGCAGCACTCACTCAATGCTGCCGGCGGCGGTATCGGTGGCGGTGCTGGTGGAGCTGTCGAAGGAATTACTGATTGGGACTCGCGCAAGAGCGTGGCAGCCAACCTCGGCAAAGTAATTACTCATGTCTCCGAAGGCGCAATCTCTGGAGCAATCGGCGGCGGTGTCATGTCAGCCGGTATGCAAGGACTGGGCAATGGCTACAAGTCATTTAAAGGTCACTTTGCCAGGCAAGCAGCTGGAGGAGTTGAAGACGCTCAAAAAGTCGTAGTAGCCAGTACTGAATCTGCGGTAGTCTCGCAAGCAGCCACGGTCAAAATCAACGAAGCGGGACGAGTCACACAAATAGACAATGTTGCCGGTAGCACCAGAGTGGAATATCACGGCTCGGGTCCACTTGAAGGCAGTGTCCAGTCAGTCTCCATGCCAGACGGCAGACGCTATACGACAAGTGATGGACAGAACTGGCAAATAACAAACAAACAAGGCTACAGCGACACTGTCCAGGGCAAAATGACAGCTAACGCTGATGGTACATTGACCTTTAAAGAAAATAGCGGTGCTGCTACCGTTTACCGCAATGACGGCACAAAACTGGAAGTAGCACAAAATAACACAAGCCTGATCAAGGATAGCACTGGCAAAATCACAGGAGCAATAGACAACCGAGGGACAACAGCAAAAATAGAATACGCAACAGACGGACAGGTAAAAGCCATCCACCAGGGTAACGGCAATACAATACAGCGCATAGAGAGCGCTGCCGGCGGCAAGCAAGAGACCTGGTCAATAAAATCAGACGAGCATCCAGAAGGCACCTTGATACAAGGACAATCCAAATTACTCAAAGATGGTGCTCTCCAAATCAAGTCAGAGTCAGGCGCCACGCAGATACTACGTACCGATGGCTCACGCATCGAGATCAACGAACACAATCAAATCACCAGAACATTTGATGTGCGCAACCGTGAATCGACATATCAATACGGAGTAGACGGTAAACTCAACAGCGTTAAACAGCCCGATGGCAATATTGCAAGCAAACTACCTCTGGTAGAAAGGGACGCTGATGGTCGCATCCTCAGTGTATCTAGACCACCTATGGGTAACGAAATCAAAATCAGCTACGAACCCACTGGTGTGCCTGGCGAAGTCAAACAAACCATAGAATTTGCCCATACAAAACTATCCAGCAAAGATGGCAAAACCTGGATGAAAGAGGATCCCTCCGCTCCTGAAGGCAGCTATGAGTGGAAAGGCAAAGTAACAGTAGCCGAGGACGGCACCATTACTACCGCCTCGACCACCGGAGGACCAACCACTGTGCACCGTCCTGATGGTGCCACTCTCAATTACAGCAAAGGTGAGCTAGATTCGGTCAATAGTGTTGATGGCTTTTACAGTCGCGGCAAAGATGGCAACTGGCAGTTTAGCAGATTTGACGACGTAACCCCGATGGACATATCTGGCACTATCACAGTCAAACCAGAAGCAGTGACTCTGCACCGTCCCGATGGCACAGTCAAAGAACTATCCAGCACAGACACCTGGTATATCCAGCGAGGCACATCAAAAGATGTTATCCCCAGTCCAGTGACGATTTCACCTGACGGACAAGTCTCTATGCCCTACGACAATAGCGCTGTCAAATTGGTCAATGCCGACGGCTCAATCGTCATCCGTGAAAACGGAGATGGCAAAATACTCGCTCGCTTTAATTCCGACGGTACAAGAGTGCCAAAAGAATCACTCAACGTACCGGATGATCCATTCCACAAAACTGTCGAGCAAAACTTTAAAACCATTAGCTCAGAGCGCCAGATGCAGGATGCCGTCGAGCGAGTCAAAGGTGACCTGACAGAAGTCAGAGGGCTCGGTGCCGATGGCAAGCACACATCAGTACTGGATAGTCTTACTAACGACACCACACTCAGTGCCCAACAAAAAGAAAATATCTTGCGCAATCTAGCCGAAGTACGTCAGCATTATGCTGCATACAGAGCTGGTGACCGCATGCATCCGGACTCCGAAATCAACTGGATCCACACTCAGGGCGAGCTTGGCCGGGTGATGCAATCGGCCCGCGCCAACAATTTAACAGCAACTCAAATGGAAGACGCCATGCTCGCTTCCATGTATTCAGACTCTGTCAAGTTTGCCTTCCCACCACCCGAGGGTGTACAGGCAAACTTCTTCACTCACCATCTTGATGGCGCAATCCAGGCAAGAGAAGTCCTGACAAGACAGGGTTATCCGCCCGAGCGCATCGACACAATAGTGCAGGCAATAAAAGAGCACCAAATTGCCCCGCCCGAATTCATGGGCTTTCTCTATTACAATTCCATAAACGGTGGCATCGGTGCTAGAGAAGCAGCAGGCAAAATCACCGCTCAAGAAGCTACTGAATTGCGTAAAACTCTCAGCACGATGCTCGGCAAGGACTCGCAAAATAGAACAGTCATTCGCAACATAGCCAATGTCAACGAAGCACCCAAAATACAGACTGCTGACGGCAACTGGGAAGTAGACTTTAGCCCAAAAGAAAGAGAAGTGCTCAAGATGGCCGGCATAGACAAATGGTCAGTGCCTCAAGATCCCACCCTATCAGCAGAGTTTAAGCAATTAACAGTAGCAGAACAAAACAGAAGAATCAGTCAGTTTAAGGTAGCTCAGACGCTCATAGATGGCGATGCCATCGATAACTATGCCACTCTCACTGGTGCCAGCAAAATCGTCGCCCTGCGCACACCATATCCAGGCTCATCATTTGTCGATAAGACCGTTTGGGGCTCGGTTAAGACTATCGATGACAGCTTTACAGATGCCCGTGCAGTACTCAGTCCTAGAGGTCGAGAGCTTGCCGACGAAGCTCTCGCTCAACGCAACCAGATCCTTGAGGACAAAGAGACCGGCATAAGAGCCCAAATGGATCAATGGCTCAGGACAAAAGGCAAAGATCCCGCAGCAGAACCAATCCCCTTTTACAATGCCGACCTGACCTACCCAAAACCTCTCGAACCAGAACAGCAAAACATGTTCAAATCTGGCAAGGATGCAAACGGTGTCAAGCTCACAACTGAGCAAATGGACGCACTGCGCTACAACGGGTTAACATCGGCTCAGATCAAGGATTTTGAGTTTGCCCAAGAGATAAGCGCTCAGATGAGAGATCTTTTGCGCAAAGGTGGCAGATTGACCGGTGATTTGCCAGGCAAATTTGAGCCTGTGACAGGTACGCGCCCACAAGGAGATTGGACCGACAGCAAAGCCCGTTCTTTTGAGATGCCTGAGCTTACCAACAAAAAGACTCTCTCTGACGGCAGCTGGGAAGCACAATCAAAAGAAGGAACAGTGCTACACCGCGATGGTGTCACCATAATAACCAATAGCGAAAAAGCGACAACAAGAGTATACGATCTAAATGGCAGACTCACATCCGCCAGCGAGAACGGCAAGGGCAGGACCTTTGAATATGACTCCGACGGGCAACTAATAAGTGCAAAACTAACCGGCGGCGATAAGATACACAAAAGCGAAGATGGCAAAAACTGGTATCACGAAAAAGTCGAAAACGGCACCACCGAAAATACTCTCATAGAAGCCGATCATGTCTACGTGGACAGTGACGGCTCGCTACGCATGGTCAGCGATAAAAAAGAGCAAGTAACACTGGACCGTATGGACGGCTCTCGTGAACTACATCTACGCAACGGCAGAGTGGATTACCTCGCTGCCGATATATCCCACGAAAAAGCTAGACTCGACAAACTGGCCAGCGAAACATTCACCGACCCAGCTCGACTAGAACGCTTTAACAAACTCAGACAAAACTTTGATACTGAGGCTTTTGACCGCAATCTCAGTATCAATACCAGAGCTTTGACGTACAAACAGATTAATCGTCTGCTCGCCGACAATCCCTCCGCTGTTTTGTCCCGTGGTGATAGAGCCGATTTGGCCGAGCAAATGCTGAGCCACTCATCGGATTTACGTAGTATCGATCAAGGCGCTAATAGCACCTGTAATGTCACCACACTCGAAAACCGCAACTATGCACGCAATCCGGACAAAAACGTACAGATAGTAGCGGACATAGCAGAGTCGGGCAAGTTTGTCACTCTCTCCGGTCAAACTGTCGACATGGCCAGGCTGCAAGCAGGCATAAAGCCAGATGGCGAAGCAACCATTAACCTCCAATTACAAAGAAGTGGTGGCAACGTACTAAAACGGGATGGAGCGCGCGACTGGAGCAGTCAGATAGTGGAAGTAGCAATACTAAATAGCCACTGGCAAACTGCCACCACCAAAATACTCAAAGGTCGTCAAATCGAAGAAGCCAATTTTGCTTATAGCAGTGATCGCAAACTCATTGGCGCCATCAACAAAGACAATCACATTACCGCACTCTATGATGCCAATGGCAAAAAACTCAGTGGCCTAGCTCCAGATCAAACGGCTTACACCAAAATGGGTTTTGAAGTCGCGCCAAAGGACCGCGGCAAGCTGATTTATGACCAGTTTGGCAATCTCAAAGGCATGACCGAGGAACAAAATCTAACCAAACTCTACGACCCGGCTGGTCAGCCACTCACTGAAGTTTCGCCTGGTGTAAAAGGCTATGACAATGAGGGCAATCAAATATTCCACGTAGCCGGTCCTGGAGAGACAGTCTATGACAAAGTGGGCACCGCTAAACGCCCCATAAGCCAAGAGAGAATCCTCTACAAAGACGGTGATAACTGGGTACCGTTAAAAGACTATGACGGCGATGTAATTGACAGTCCCAATATCTACACTAATGAGTTGATAAAAGCTAACCGAGAGTTTAGCGCTGTCTACGACGCCAGCCACTATGTAATCTCTAACAGACATGCAAGCTCTGCTAAGGAGCTTGGTGAGCGCCTGCAAAAGCTCAAAGAAGAAAACCAACTGCCCGTTGTGCTGCAAGTGCACACTAGTAAAGCGCCATTTAGCAAGTTCTCTGGTCTGCAATCAGCCTGGGGCGGAGGTGGTTGGCATGTAGTCAACGTCCAAGACTATGACGCAGCCACTGGCGTAATCAAATTCACCAATCAGTGGGGCTCAAAAAATGACTTTATGGACAAAGGCATACCCGTAGAAGACCTCTACAAGTCACTTGATGCCACCCGACTGGCACAATATTTTGAATCTCATCCAACCCAGCGCAAAGTATATCAACGCTCTCTAATTGGCGCTGGTTATGTTGGTGGCATAGCAGGTCTACTCTACGCCGAAAAACTGGGACTAGAAGCCTATTACGAACGCAAAGATAGAGAACAAAAAGAACAAAGACAAAGAGAACAAAGACCGCCAAGTGAGCAGAATAAGCCACAAGTGCAAGTTCCAATTGGGAGGACCAATTGATGAAGCGAGAACTTGTCAAAAACATAGGTCAGGTCAAAAAGCTGGAGATGCCGGTAGATTGGTGCAATCTCTCACCAGAACGCAAATTAGATCATGCGCCTTATATCATTGAATATGCTCCTGTCAAAAATACAGGAGTGACACTGACTTTTTATTATCGGGGCAAACGCATAGACAATCAAAGCGGTCAGGACTTTTTAAGGGTCTTAAAAGAGCCGCCACATCAAGTCAGTGCTGCCGACAAAGAACTAATTGAAATGGTAATCAGAGACGCGTCTGTGGACGAATGGTTTGACACGTATTCGATTTATACCGAAAAACTAAACGGCAGACCAGTACTATTTTTGGACGGAGTGTGGCGCAAAAGCAACCTGCGTACTTTAGGTCTTTTTATCGATACTGACAAAACTGGTACAGCCGTGCAGGAGCTGCATTTTAGCGCTCCGGCAGAAATTTTTGGAGACTATTTAGAAGAAGCGATGAGCGCGCTTGAATCAATCAAATGGAAGTGATAGTGACGATAGCAGTGCAAAACAAACGGCAAATTACAGAAGGTTAGGATAGTGAGCGATAGAGGCGAATCAAAATCACAACATAATGTAGAGAGTGAAAACTCTCAAAATAGTGATGTGCGTCCATCAGTTTTTGCCGAAGTATGGCAGAGTGCCAAATACAGCCTGGTACAAGAAACATATAATGGTGTCTCGCAACTCGGCCGAGGCATGGGCGCCGACATCAAAGAGCGTGCTCTAGTACAAAAGCCCGCTGCGCCCACCACTGCCACCGAAAAATTCGCCCAAGACATCGGTACTGGTATTGGCAAGGCACCAGTTTTGGTGGGCATGTATGCCATGACCAGACTGGGTATGGGTCGCACTGCAGCAAGCATGTCACTGGTACCATCAGCTGAGGCATCAATCGCCAGACTCTCAGTGGCAGGAGCATTATCAAGCGGCATAGCGATACCATCAGCCGGACAAAACCTCTGGCAAGAGCGCGGTACTCAGGCAGTTACCGGAGCACTTGCCATGTACACCTTTGGTAAAATGCAGTCAAAATTAAGCCAGTCAGCTGGACTCTACGAATCCCAATTGCCAACAACTGCTCTATCTAGCCTGACTCACCTGGCCAAACGAGGCACCGCTGGCACCATATCTGGAGCAGCCAGTGGCTTTGTCGGAGCCGAGACGCAAGCCATACTGTCCGAGCTGAGACCAGCCAATATCGAAGAATTGAGCCGCAGCATCAATGCCAGTGCCGCCATGGGTGGTACTCTTAATATACTCAAAACCCCTGGTGCCAGACCGCACCAGGATGTGGGTCGAATAGTGCCTCAAGCAATAGCACCGCCACCTGAAACAACCTATGCCTTACCGACAATGCACGTACCTAAATTTAAAACAGCGCGCACCAATCCAGCAAAACCAGAGGCTGGTGAGGGCAAATAAGTGACCAGTATGGATGCTCTCAACCAAAAACGAGCCGCACTGGAAGCCATGGTGCAGGACTGCATGGTAGCAGGGGTGGAAGTGCCTGCCGCAGTTTCGGACGAATTGCAAGAGCTAAATATCGCCCTGAGCGGAGTACCGCGCCAGACACACAATCCACCCAAAAGCTGGACTCAGTGGCTCGGTCAATCTATCAATCAGCACTTTATCAAACGTCTTTTGCAAAACGACTCCTATGCTTATTTATTTGCCGCCCTGGGCAGGCAAAATAGCACCCTCGAAGCGTCTGCGGCCAACAACCCGTTTGAGTTTGTCTACAAAATTGCTAAACCGCAAGAGCTTGTGGTGACACCAGAGACGAGACCGCCACGAGACCACTCAACCATGGTGCTAAAGCTAGAACCTTTTGATACCAGACCAGTAACACCAGATAGCAACGCACTCATAGAGTTACAGCAAAAAAGGCTAAACAGCTGCATCGATAGCGCTGTGATAGCAGCCACTGAGCTGGACACAATTGAGGGTCTCAACTTTTATCAAATGCCTTTTGTCAGTGGTGGCACACTGCAGGAGATGATATCTACTCGAGCACCTAATGATCGCCTGGAGGTTTTGACTCACCTTGTCAAATGCGCTCAAACACTGGGTCGACTCGGCATCAGCCATGGTCTTTATCATGGCAATCTAAAACCAAGCAATATACTTATTACAGATGATCAAATCGTACTGACAGATCCTGGCTATTTTGGTCCGCTTAAATGCGCCAGTGGATTTATTGAGCAAGGCATGGTCTCCAGCACAGCTTATTACCCTTTGCTTGTGCCCGATGACTTACTGGCCCTTGGTATCATTTTTTTTGAAACAATGACTGGCGTACACCCCTTTGCCTCAGACAAAATGCTCATTGCAATCGATGAGCAACCCGGGCAATCCTTGCTTGATAGCGAGCTAATTGACGAGATCAATTTTAAGCGCTCAACACTCGAACCCTATCTAACGCCGCTATTGCAGCTAAAGCGCCCGCTCTTGCTGGCACCCTGGCTAACAACAACCCAGGAAGCACTTATCTTAAAAGGATTGCGGCTTTGCCTGGGTGATGATGGGCTACTTCATAAAGACAAAGGTTTTGCTGACTATGCCGAATTTGCTAGCAGTCTATGGACTCTCACCAGTCAGGAGTTAGCCGAACCAGGTCACTCATTGAACCAATAACAAACTCAGCCACAAACACTGCCAGGCACCAGGCCGCTCCGTTAATTATGCTTTACAGGGGAACTGCGGCAGGCCAGTCTCGTCGAACTCCAGGTCACACTGGAGAGTATCAAAATGAATAAAAGAGCCACATCGTCAACACTGGCGCTATTGACAGCAGTCCTGACAGCCGTGGGAATGACAGCGCAGGCTGGTCTTTGCGACGAATCAGTAAGCCAATCAAAACAAAGCGAAGTAACAGCTAATCCTGACGGCTCTACAACAGAAGCTACAGCTGAACACACTGAAATTAATAGAAGTAATCCAGCCCCTCTGCCTGTTGTTAAGACAAAAGTTGCCACTAAAGTCTCAAGCAAAGTATCCACAAAAACCTCAGCTTACAAGCCTAAGGTCGGTACCACTACTCAAACCAGCGTACATGTAAAGGTGCGCTAAAAATCCCTCGGAGCGCTTCGGGGAACCAAGCATGAAGAGTTCCGTCTCAACAATGTCGCCACAAACATTTTGGAGAATCGAGTCATGGACATTTTAGGTTTTATTTTCTTCCTGATCATTGCAGCAGTTTGCGCATGGATCGCTGAAGCTATGGTACCAGGAGTGATACCAGGCGGTTTCTTTACTTCAGCTGTATTTGGTGTCATTGGCGCCTGGGTTGGCGGTCATATGATGGGCTCAGTCGGTCCTAGTCTAGGTGGTATCTCGCTCATCCCCTGTATCTTGGGTTGCGCAGTGGTCGTATTTTGCGTCTCACTGATATCACGTGGATTTAACCGCAGCCGCAACGCCTAATAGTCAAAGATGACGGTGAATAAACAACTCGCCGTCAATCATTGTGACCAATATATAAATCGAACACTAAATAAATCACACGGAGAAGTTGAGATGAATGTTGTTAAAAAACTCTGGGAAATCAATGCGCAAGAGATGAAGATGGCTTTTTCGGCCGGTTCAGCTCTGGGCGGATTTGTCGGATGCTGCATGGGTATCGGAGTAGGTATCGGTATCGGCATGCTTGTCGCCCCCAAAAGCGGCAACCAGCTGCGTGACGAAATCAAAGACAAAACTGCAGATCTCGCCGACAAGGCTAGAGAAAAAGCAGCTTGTCTCAAAGACTCCGCTGTGCATTTTTATGATGATATGGCAGCCAAAGGCGCTGAAGCACTAGATCACGCTAAACAAGCTGTCTAAAAGTAAAAGCCGCACATCCTAACTGTGCTGGTTTGAAGAAGCAAAAGGTCGCAGGGAAACCGGCGACTTTTTGTTTGGAGCAAGATTGGCGCTAACTGTAAAACTGCCAATTGACCACTTTTGAAATACTCCAATTACTAGACACTTTGACATCACCATTTGGTAAAAATTGTCAGATTAGACTGGCGCTCTATAGACAGCACTAAGCAGATCTCGTAAATTCTTGGGGCTTGCAATGGAGATAAGGGCGCAAAATGCACACACAATACTGCGATTACACAGACGGTGATTTGACCTGTGAAGCCTATGTGGCGATGGATCAGACTAAATCCGGCAAAAGACCGGCAGTGCTTGTCAGCCATGCCTGGGGTGGTCAAGGTGATTTTGAAAGACAAAAAGCCGAAAAGCTAGCAGCTCTTGGCTATGTCGGAGTAGCAATCGACCTCTATGGCAAAGGCAAGCGCGGCACAACCATGGAAGAAAATGGCAAATTGATGCAGCCATTTATTGATGACCGGGCTCTGCTCAAACGTCGTATCTTAGCCGCACTTACCGCCGTCAAAGCACTACCAGAAGTAGACGGCAATCGTATCGGTGCTATCGGTTTTTGTTTTGGTGGACTCTGTGTCCTGGACCTTGCTCGCAGCACTGCCCCTGGTGTCAAAGGCGTGGTCAGTTTTCACGGACTCTTTAACCCACCAGGTCTCGGCGCTCAAGCTCCAATAAGCTCCAAAATACTTATTTGTCATGGTTATGATGACCCGATGGCTAAGCCAGATCAAATGGTTGGTATCGCTAATGAATTGACCGAAGCTAAAGCAGACTGGCAAATCCACGCCTATGGTGGCACAGTACATGCTTTTACCAATCCTGAGGCAGCCATGCCAGATCACGGTATTGTCTACAATGCCAGTGCCGACAGGCGTTCGTGGCAGGCGATGCAAGACTTCCTGGCAGAAGCCTTAGCCTAGACTCACAATACAAATAAAAAAACGGTGCTCGTGGAAAGCACCGTTTTTTATTTGTAAGCACTCAGTAGTTAGATAGAGGGAGTAACCGCTACTGAAGCTTTAGGTACAACTGGCGTAGTACCAACATTAGTTGATGGAGCACCATGATTGATAGTGGTGAGGTACTTAGCTAGAGCTTTTAGCTCAGTATCCTGACCAGTCAGTGGCGGCATAATGCCGAGATACTGGTTCTTTTCAGGATTGGTCTCTTTGAGCATGGTCAAAAAGCCGTAGATAGCATCTTCATCACGTTCGCCCAGGAGCTTCTTCATACTGCGGTAACCATCTGTGGTGTGGCAGCTCATACACTGATAGCGGAACATCACTTCACCACGGCCAGCTTCATCAGTAGCTTCTTTGCTACAGGCTCTGGACCAGACACCTGTATTTAAGAACCCATCCTGACAGAGTTTTGGCACGTCTTCTTTGCGGATACCGTTGGAGTAAACATAGTTGTAGACCACAAACGGTTTGCGCAATAGCTCACGCATGTACTCGGTAGAACCGGTGGCACCCAATCCACATATCAAAAACAAAATGGCGATGCGGAAGGTAAAGCCCTTTGGATTGAGGTATGGACCGAAGAAGGCAAATAAAACGATCGTGCCGGAGAGAATCAAACTCAAATAGAGAGTACGAGCGAGAATGGAGAAGTTACCAACACCAGATGTTTGAATACCGGTAAAGATATTGCCCATTGTTGCTTGCGGCACATTGGAGATATACCAGAAGGCAACTAGTGGTCCAGCCAGGAAGATTGGCAAAAGCCACTTGGCACAATACTTAGCCATGTAGACCCGCAGGTCCTCGTCTTTGAGACGCGACGATGTCACCATGGCATACATGCCAGCGATGGCAAACATAATGAGCAGACGCATGATCAAAGAGGGGAAATAAGTGGGGTTGAGGAAACCATCTAACCAGTAGTGGCTCTTAATCCAGGTACCAGGTGTAAGCATAAAAGTAAGGATGCCGTTGATGATGACTAGGGTCATAATCGACAGGAAGCAATACAGCCTGGCTAGCTTCAAGTGCACTTCAGGACTGACTTTATCCCAACTATAGTAGTAGACAAATACTGTCGCCAATTCAGCGGCAAAAAAGAGATATTCAAGCGCCCAAGCCAGAGTGAAGTTTTGAATGAGGATGGCCGTCCCGTCAGGATTGACGAGGGCTATCGCCCACCAGATTGCTACACCCGTCACCGCTCCTGATACTGATGTAAGTATCATAAAAAAGCGTGAGTGCTGACGCAGATATTCGTAAATGCGCTCATCTTTGCGCTTATAAGCCAATCCTTCAGTGATGGCTAAAAAGGCACCACCGCCTACCGCAAAGTGCGATAGATACACGTGGATAATGGCGATGATTCCTATTATCCACCCGCCGCCTAAATGAGGCACAACCCAGACGGGATAGTTCATGACAGGGCTCCCCAGATTGTAAATACAATAATTGCAAGTAGTAGTACGACACCATAATAAGTAGCCAGTTTGGACTTAGCAGGATCGTCCCCTTTATCGTAAAACGGGATAAAAGCCAGCCCAGAGCAGACTACCGCCATCAGCAAGGCACCAGCCAGCTCACCTTCGAGCGGTCCGATTTGCGATGGCACAATTTTGAGAAACTGAAACGGAGCCAAAAAATACCATTCAGGTTTGATACCAACTGGTGCAGCACCAAATGGATCTGCTTCCGGTCCCAATCCCCAGGGCGACAATGTGACTAGGGCAGCCAGACCGTTTAAAGCCAGGAGCCAGACCAACAAGTCTTTTAAGAGGAAGTTAGGGAAGAATTTTTCGTAGGTACGCTTAGCAGCTTCAATTGTTTTGAAATAGGCAGGCTCTGACATACCGTGCAGCTGCACCATAGCCAGGTGGATGCCCATTAAGCCGACTGCCAGAATGGGCAGAACAGCTACGTGAATAACAAAAAAGCGAGAGAGTGTGGCTTGACCAATTGTGTGACCACCACGCAGTAGTGTCGCCACTTGCTCGCCACCCAGGGGCACTTTGGAAGCAATATCCAGGCCAATCTTGGTAGCAAAAAATGAGACATCATCCCAGGGCAGAAGATATCCAGTAAAGCCAAAACCCAGACACAGCACCATTAAAATCAGACCGGTGTACCAGGTAAATTCTCTTGGTTTGCGATAGGCCTTCATAAAGTAGGCGCTAAAGAGGTGAAATACCAGCACCGCAATCAGAAGATTAGCGCCCCAGCTATGCAATGATCTAAAGAACCAGCCAAAATCAACTTGCGAGTTGATGCGCAAGATGCTGGCATGAGCGGCTTCCAGACCGGGGATGTAATAGACCATGAGCAAGACGCCAGTTGCCACCTGGATGGCAATTAGCATCAGCGCGATACCACCCATGTAGTACCAGACTGAGTGCTTATGTATTGGCACCTGCTTTTTCTGGGCAAACTTAAAAGCCTCTTGCAGTCCCAGACGCTCATCGAGCCACTGCATAACGTCGACTTTTGGCTTAACACTATTTGTCACGATGGACTCCTTCAGCTCTTTAGCCCTTCGAAACGATAATCTTATCGTTGACGACTTCTACTTTTAATGCGGTCAGTGGCTTAGGCGGCGGACCAGCGATGTTTTTGCCGCTTGATGGGTCATAACAACCACCATGGCAGGAGCACCAGATCATGTCTTTTTCTGGTCTAAACTGCACCGTGCAACCAAGATGGGTGCAGGTAGCGGTAAAGGCATGCAATTGCCCATCTTTGGTATGGGTCAAAAGTGCGGGCACGCTACCGAACTTGAAGTTTTTACCAGTACCGGGAGGTAAGTCTTTGAGATCTCCGACGGTGACACTCGTAACCTTACTCTCTGGCTCGTCACCACCAGTGGGAGTGAGGTAGCTATAAATTGGATACGCTGCCATCAAAGCCCAGGCACCAGCAAAGCAAGGCACTACAGTTTTGATAAAGTTACCGCGACTGCAGCCACCTTCACCACCACATCCGCCACCAGACTGGCACGGTTCTGGTTTTTCACAAGTTTTGTTTTCGTGGTCTTCCATTTGTCTAGGTCCTTAACTTTGAGCTTCGGCAACCAGTTTTTGTTCAGGCTTATAAGCTCCGAGGATGGTCTTGGTGAGCCAGGCCAGGTATCCAATCAAAAGTACAGCGGACAATACAAATACAATGAGCAGATCCCACTGCGTATTGACGACCACACTCTCGGGCTGGATAAAGGGACTGACATACATGTGTCTGAGCTGGTGACGATTAACAATCATTGCCAGCACACAGAGTATGCCGCCAGCCATACCGAGCTTGTAAGCAGCGGCAGAGCCTTTGACAGCGGCTATCAAGGTGCCCAGCAGTGATACCACCATCAGCACCATCGAGAGGATAAACACACCGGTAGCGAGCATATCCCCGCCCACAAACTTTTGCATTTTTTCCGGTCCCAGGCTATATAAAAACCAGATGCCGACGGGTATTTGCAAAAGAGTGTAAAAGCTATAGATAGCCGAGCCACGCTTAATCAGCCATGTACTGTAATCAGTATCACGCTTTTGTTGATAGAGACCATACATACCGACTAACAGTCCTGCCACAGCCAGAGCACCGACCACCATATGCAAATAGCGAGGGGTCAACTGTCCATCTTGTGTATTGAGATTGAGACCGTTAGAGCTGTGCTGATATAACTGCATCCAAGTCTCAGGGTGCAACATCAAAGTCATGTTGTTGCTAAACATATAACCAATAAAGAGCAATAACAAAACTGTCAGGCTCAAAATCAGCGGTCCGCTTTTTGCTTTGGCAAACGCGGCATCGCCTTCAGAGGGCGCGGGCACACATTTGTAGACCACCCAATAGACCATAAAATAAGCTATCAGCAGCACAAAAATAATGGCAAACCATGGCACTGCCATTAGTACCGAAGACGTATAGAACATCGGCCCATAAATCAGCTGGACAAATAGCAAGGGCACAATACCCTGCGTGATGGCCACTGACGTGTAGATGGGCAGACCTTTTACCAGTCCGCGGCCGATGCGATACTCATAAGAGTTTTTGTCCTTCACACCCTTCAAAAGAAAAACTGCTGCGAGGATGGCTCCCCCCAGCATAAAATTCATTGGAATGGCATGAAGAAAGAAACCCAATACCAGAAGCGTCTGCAGAAGCCACAAAGGAGCTGGAAACGGGAGCGCCTGATAGTGTGGAATTAGTAAGGACGTATCCATATGTGTGTCACCTTGACGCCTTGCCGGCACATTGATAAGAGCGGCACCAATAGTTTGGAGCCGATCTCTGACTTTCTTTTGCTACTTAGGTGCAACTATCAGTTGCATATAAAACCACTACATGCCACCGATTGGCTTTTGAAGCGGTTCTCGATCTGGGTCAAATCTACCACAGGCATATGGGCACCGAGGGGATCAAAAATCGACTAATAACCGCAAGAGATATTGATCAGAGCGTTGCTGCGCCGAGCGCGCTCAAAGCCGGCCCACGAAGGTCCCATGGACTAAGAGTTTGCATCTGCGGAAAGAAACTCACCAAAAGGTAACTGGTGACGTTTCAATATTGACACATCTAATGGTGATCATCCCCAGGGATGATCGGCTTACCGCCACGTTACTAAGCGCCTTCATCCGCAGGTATGAGTACTTAAAGTGCCTGCTTTGACTAGTACAGTCGCATCGCCTGACAATCAGCCATATCGACTTTATTTAAGCCAGTATCCTCAACTGTGAGGACCAAATTAGAGACAACGACTGTCTCTCTCGCCGCTTCTTTTTGGCGTAGATAAAGCAAATCGAGATTAAATGGAAACACCACCACTCTAGCCTTTAAATCTTTGAGAGCCAAGATACGAGGCGGGATAAAATCACCAAAACTAAAATCCTGCCACTCTCTATCAGCGCTGAATTTAGCCGGTTGCCAGGGCGATATCCAGCTTTGCTTGACACCCTTTTGATCAATGCCCTCAAAGACCAGATTGATAAATGCAGATTTTGATTTTGTCAGCTTTTGCAATCTTGTATCGAGTCTAAAATATACACCTTGATTTTTAAACCTGGCGGTATCCACAGGCACCTGGGCGACTTCCATCAATTGCGGGTTAGAGCCAAAGACTGTTAGGGGCTTTGATGGTTTGACAATAAAGTCTGACTGTTTTGATCTATCTGTCTGCAAGCTACCTTTGGAGCCCGAATAGGGTAAGCCGATAAACACTCTCTCGCTGCGCTTGCGATCGACTACAGTGCCGGGCATATCAAAGTAAAGTCTGGCGTCTTTGTGCTCGCTGGTACAAAATCCTTTGGTCCAGCTAGCCAGAGTAAATGAAGGCACAAAACTATTTACACCGTAATGCCCATAAATAGCCAAATCAGGAGCACCCTCTATATGGACAAAGTTGTGCTCACCAAACTTAAGTGACCCTGCTGGCAGTGGCACGACCCACCACTGTCTCAGTGACTGCATTGGTATACCCATACTCCGGGTCTGCTCACTCAAGACCTCGACCAAGTCCGGATCACCAGCCAACTGCCACCAGGGGTAGGCCTGCAGTGTGTGCTTTTTACTATTTATTGCCACCATCAAATCCGGAGATTTTGCTTGCATGTCCACAAACAAAAATGTCTCTGGCGCCCCCTTACCAGCCTCCAGGGCGGGTAAAGCAATGGTCTGATTGGTATGGGTAACTGTATGCTCCGGTTTGTCTGGACTGGAGGCAATACCAATAACATCGCAAACAAGACAAATAACAAAACATACTGTTTGTCCAATTACCAGGCCCTTATCTCTGGATATCCGCTTGAGAAAAGCTCGATAAAGCCAAAAATCAAGCTTAGCAAGTAGACCAAAAGCAAAAATAAGCAAAAACGGAAAAGGCAGACCCAGTCCAAGCAAAATCGATGCAACCGTGGGATAAAGACTAAACACCAACGCTAAAAGTACGGCACCAGTAGCCACAAGTCTGGCTGTAGCCACACTGTTTAGAGCAGTCAGACCCACTGCCGCCACGATAATGAGCATCGGCATAGCCGTAAAGTTATAACGCGAGATTGGCTCCACCAGGACAAAGCCAAAGTGCACACCAATAATTCCCAGAGCAAGAGCCCGGTAAGTACAAGCAAGTAAAGTACCGGGCATCTTCAAGAGCAAAACCACAAGCCCATTGAGGGCTAAAGCCAAAAGCACATGGTGAAACAGCTCCTGGGCGGGTACATCGACAAAAAACACTTGGCGCTCAAATTCATTCCACGGTCCTAGCCAGAGCCTATTTACTTTGCGCACCTGTAGAGCAATAAACTCAAATGGATGGTCCTTGAGCTGCTCGACAATCTGCTCCCGCACCAGATGTACATGGTTTGGTATAGCAGTCTGAAAGGGATAAGCCCGCCAGCCGTCACGGTCCAACTGATTGCCGAGATAGAGATTAAAAGCCGGTGAACGGTTGACATACAAGAGCGGCTTACCAGTCATGCCCTTTGTGATCATCAGCCACGGTGCAAATACCACCATAAGCCCGGCAATGGCAGTGACAAGGCAGAGCAAAAAGGTCTTAATCTCAGGCCTAGTCAGACTTTGCCGAGATGCTTTAGCCCAGACCATCTGGAGCAAAAACAAGACTAATACCAGAGGTGGCAAAAACAAAAACAATGGTTTTGTCAGTGCCACCATACCAGCTAAAACACCGGTGGATAGGGCAAAAACAAAGCGCATAGGACCACTGCGGTCTGACCATTGCAATGCAAGCCAGACAAATAGCATCAAGACAAAGCAGTCGTAGGGCTCAGCATAACAATACTGAGTATTTATAATCGAACTCGGATATAAAGCAAACAT